>CASRZP010000067.1 GCA_949440065.1 uncultured Bacilli bacterium | reverse complement strand
AATTAAAAGGCAGCAATATTGCTGCCTTTTAATTACTTTTTCCATTCTGGCATAAACCCAAAATGTTCTTTTGCTTTTCTTTTTAAATCTTGAATTAAAGTATATATAAAACTACTATCTTTAGGGTCATCTTTTTCAAGTCCAACATACGGTATTTTATTTTGTGTATATAATTCTTCTTTTTCTTTTACCAAATCATCAATAAACTGGTCATACTGTTCATAATCGGCAATAACATCATCTAGAAATTGGTCTACTTCTTTTAACCGATATCCCCTAGTATCAATTTTAAAGTCTTTTTCTAGTATTTCTTGTGCCGTCAATTTTATTTTATTTTGATACATTCTTCTATCACCAATCCCTTTATCCATATTTTCGCAAAAAATATAAAATTTGTCAATGACTTTATCAATATTTACTCTCTACCATTAACTCATTTCAATTTGCTACTTTCTATAATTTCTTATCTCTTAAGTGCTAACACCATTTCCTATTTTTTTGTCAAATTTTATCGACTAGGTGAAAAATAATAGCCAAAATAGCACTTTTGTAGTATAATCTTGTGTAGGTGATTAAATGAAGTACCCCAAGGGAAGTAAGAAGGTTATCCGTTCTACTACTTCAAATGAAAAAATAGCAACATATGGCAATCGTGGAATGGACTTAGAAAAAGAAATCAATGAAACAAATCAGTACTATCTAGAAAAAGATATTGCTGTTATTTATAAAAAACCAACACCAATTAAAGTAGTTAAAATGGCAAATACAAAAACACAACAAGGAATCATTAAAGAAGCCTTTTTCGAAATGCCATCCACCACTGATTATAACGGTATTTATAAATTAAAATACATTGATTTTGAAGCCAAAGAAACGTTAAGTGAAACTTCTTTTCCTTTAAATAACATTCACCAACATCAAATTGATCACATAAGAAGAATTCATCATCATGGTGGAATATGCTTTTTAATTGTAAGATTTAAAAAACTTAATTTAACTTATTTACTTTTTGCTAAAGATTTTCTTCATTTTATTGATGAAAATAAGCGTAAATCTATTCCACTTGAATATTTTAAAATAAAGGGGCATTTAATTAAAGATAAGTTTCTACCTCGGGTAGATTATTTATCGATTATTGACCAGGAGGGATGTAATTATGATGCAGTCGAAAAAGACTAATAAACAAACGGTGAAGCAAACTAGAACTAAAACAATAAAAAGCAAAAGAAAAGTGCCTAGCTTTAACTTCAATTCGCCACTTTTATATATTATTTTAGGAGCATTACTCTTCATAGGAATGAGTTATTTCATCTTTGGCTTATGGATTACACTAATTCTAACATTAGGTATTGGTGCTATTATTGGTGTTGCTAGATTATTAGATAAGACAAAAGGAAAGAAAAAGCAACGAAGAATTATTAACATATGCCTAATTCTTTGCTTAGTTATTGTCTTAGCAGGAACTGTTGCTGTAGGAGGTTTTTTCTATCATGTTGTTAAAAGTGCACCAGAATTTGATGTAGAAAAGCTTTATAAGAAAGAATCTTCTATCCTTTATGATATTAATGGTGAAGTGATTACCAAAATTGGTGCCCAAATGAGAGAAAACATTGAATATAATGACTTGCCACAAGTATTAATTGATGCCATCATTGCCACAGAAGATTCAAGATTTTTCCAACATAACGGGTTTGATGCACCACGTTTTATCAAAGCAAGTATTAAACAACTAGCAGGAGACTCTTCAGCTGGAGGAGCATCCACTATTTCAATGCAGGTAATAAAGAATAGTTTCACTTCAACTGAAGATAAAGGTTTTGAAGGAATTGTCCGGAAGTTTACCGATATTTATTTATCTGTATTTAAATTAGAAAAGAACTACACAAAAGAACAAATTATTGAGTATTATGTAAATAACCATTTCCTAGGAGGTAATGCTTGGGGAGTCGAACAAGCAAGTCGCTATTATTTCAATAAAAGTGTAAGTGATTTGAACTTAGCTGAAGCATCTATTATTGCTGGATTATTCAAATCTCCTAAATACTATAACCCAAAATTATATCCAGAACATGCTGATTCTAGACGAGCAACGGTTTTAAATCTTATGGTACTTCATGGTTATATTTCCCAAGAAGAAGCCGATGCGGCCAAGAAAATTCCTATTGAATCACTTCTTGAAACTACGCATGATGATAGTGAAGAATTCCAAGGTTTCATCGATACCGTGGTAGAAGAAATGGACAAAAAATATGGTGTTAATCCATATGTTACGCCAGTATTAATTTATACTACCATGGATAGAGGAAAACAACAAGGTGTTAATCGTGTATTTAATGGGGAAACATTTTCATGGGTAGATGATGTCATTCAAAGTGGTGTTGCTGTATTAGATGTTCATGATGGTAAAATTCTAGCGGTAGGAGCTGGACGTCATCGTACTGGAGTAAATGGATTTAACTTTGCTACCCAAATGAATCGACAACCAGGATCAACGGCTAAACCAATTTTTGACTATGGTCCAGGTATTGAATACAACAACTGGTCAACTTATACTCTATTTAAAGATGAACCTTATGCTTACTCAACAGGACAAAACATCAACAACTGGGATGGTCAGTTTATGGGAACTTTAACATTAAGACAATCACTTGCCTATTCTAGAAATATCCCAGCATTAAAAGCGTTCCAAAACGTTGATAATAAAAAGATTTTAGAATTTGCTCAGAATTTAGGAATTCAACCTGAAGTATCTAATGGTTACATTCATGAAGCTCATGCTTTAGGTGCTTTCAATGGTGTTACCCCATTACAAATGAGTGCTGCATACTCTGCTTTTGCTAACGGTGGTTATTATAATGAACCATATTCCGTAACTAAGTTTGTGTACCGTGATACAGGAGAAGAAGTAGAACACCAAGCAGTAAGACGACAAGTAATGAGTGACTATACCGCTTACATGATAACCGATGTATTATTAGATGCTACTAGTAGTGGAGTAAAAGTTCCAGGCGTAAACATTGCTGCTAAAACAGGAACTACCAACTTTGATGATAAAACGGCAGCCATTAAAAATTTACCACATGATGCAGTTAACGATTCTTGGACAGTAGGATATTCACCTGATGTTATCATTGGTATGTGGTATGGTTATGATATAGCAACCAGTGAACATTGTGTTCGCTTAACTCCAGCAGCCATACAACGTGATCGTCTATTTAAGGCCTTAGGAGATGCCGTATTTCCAAGAAATAATGCTACTTTCCATAAACCAAACAGTGTCGTTGAAGTAGGAGTAGAATTAGGTACTAACCCAGCATTACTAGCAAGCCCAAATACACCAAGTGATCAAATTGCTTATGAGTTATTCAAAAGTGGTACTGAGCCAACGGAAGTATCTAAGCGTTATCAAAAATTAAATACACCACAAAATTTGAAGGTAAATTACAATGCTACCATGAAAAAAGTAGTGCTTACATGGAACCGTGTAAGTAGTGTTGTTGAAAATGAAGACTATGGCCCACTAGGATACAATGTTTACTTTAATGATAAATTACTAGGGTTTACCGATAAAAATACATTTACCATCGAAAAGCCAAAAGAAGTTTATGGTACTTATAAAGTAGTAGCAACCTATAAAAACTCTAGTGCCCTAAATAGTGATGCAGCAAGTTATACCTTAGCCGACTCTAGTGGAGTAAAATACACTTATCACATTGATAAAGGACAAGATACTGTAACTATTTCCAAAGGAGAAGCATTCGATTTAAATAAGCAGGTTAAACTATATCAAGTAGACTCTAGTGGAAAAGAAAAAGATGTAACCGCGTTAGCCACTATTACTTACACCATAAAAGATGGTAATGGTGCAGTTAATGAATGGGATACTAATAAACAAGGAGTATACACGATTACTTATACCATCAAATATATGAACTACACATCAACCACCAATAAGAAGGTAGTTATTAACTAAACATAAAAGTGATATATCTTTATAATATATCGCTTTTTTATATACTTTTATGATATACTTAACTTATAGAAAGGAAATGCCATATGACGGAAGAAGAAAAAAGATTTAAAATCAAAAAAAAGATTAGTTATCAAGAATTGATGAACAAAGAAGAAAAATTGCAATTTAAACTGTACGCCACGACTTTATTTGGTGCCATGTCAACAGTATATCTTTTAGCTAATGCTCAAAATAATCCATCTTTGATAGGGGCAATAACAACAGGAACAGTAAGTATGAGTGTCACAGGTATAACGAGTTTAATAAAAAGCATATGTAAACAAACAATGTACGAAAGTAAATTAGAAGATATTCAAATGCAATTAGAAATGCTCGACCTTAACAGCAATACAACAGAAAATTTAGACGATAAGGATGCAGGAGGTAAAAGTAGATGAATATTCAGTTCCTAGATTCACTAATCCTAGATGATGATAATGAATATATTGTTGTTAGCAAAGTACATTATAATCAGCAAAATCATTATTGTTTAGTCGATAAAAATAATGCCAATAACCTAAAATTTTGTTATGAAGACGGTGATGAACTTGTCGAAGCAAACAATAAAGAGTTAAATACTATCCTTTTGCCTCTATTCTTAGAAGAAGGTAAAAAAGCATTAGAAAGTTTATCTGTTGAGGGATAATCAACAAAAAAAGGTCTTATCAAATTTAAACCTTTTTCTTTTTTTCTTTACAAATTTCTAACAAAGCACAAGTTTTGCACTCAGGACGAACGGCTTTACAATAATATCTACCAAAAAGTACTAACTGATGATGACGTCTTGACCATTCTGATTTAGGAAATTTTCGCATTAATTTCTTCTCAATTTCTAATACATCATCCTTACCCATTGCAAGTCCTAAACGCTTACTCACACGATGAACATGGGTATCTACAGCAATCGCAGGCACATCATAAATATTACTTAGCACCACATTCGTCGTTTTTCGTCCTACGCCAGGAAACGTTTCTAATAAAGCCCTATCGTTAGGAATCCTTCCATCACACTCTTCCACCAAGCGCCGTGCTATATCTATTACATACTGTGCTTTACGATGATATGTACCAATGGGCTTAATAATTTCTTGCACATCTTTAACTTTTGCACCCATCAAATCTTCTAACGTAGGATACGTACTAAACAAAACAGGGGTTACCGAGTTTACCCTTTTATCCGTTGTCTGTGCACTTAACATTACCGCGATTAATAACTCATAATCTTTATGATAGATAAGTTCACACCTAGGATTAGGAAATAACTTATCCAAATATGTTCCTATTACTTCTACTTTATTCTTCATTATCCTCAAACCAATCATACTCAAATACTTCAGAAACATTTTCTTGTTTTTCCACAAAACGCTTCTTATTCTTTTGTACATCTTCCTTCGTCTTGATTCCCTTTTTACTCCACTCATACAAAATTTTATCCATATAACGAAGATTACTTACTCCACTAAAACTTGCTTCCCTTAACGCTTCAATAATTAATTCTTCACTAGTATTATGCTCTAACCACGATTTGATAATTTCATATTCCATCGCTCCAAGCGTTCTACCAAATTCCTTTTCAATTAATTCAAAAACATTGCTACTAGATACATCACTACTTTTTTTCTCTTCCATTAACTTTAGCATCAACTTCTGATGAAAGTCCGTCAAATCAATTCTCTCTTCCATTAAATTATCTTCATTTTTAAATACTTCTATATGAATCATGTGCTTATTCGTTAAGCTATCGATTAAAGTTAACACCTCTTCCTTAGAAAGATTTAACTCCTCTTGAAAAATAGAAGGGTTAAACACAATGTTTCCTTTTTTATTTTGCAAATACATAATAAACATAAACTCTTCTAAGGTAATATTCCAATCTTTATAACACTTTAATAAATAAATGGGTACCACTAAGTTTCCTGCTTGATAAAATTCTAGCATACGACATCCTTTCATAACCCCTCCTTAAACTATAACTAACTTTTTAAATAAGAAATAATCTTATCTTGTTCATTTTCTAAATTTCCTTTTAATATTTCTTCTTCTAAAGTTCGATATACCTCTTTAATTTTTGATTTATCGACTAAATTTTTACAATAAACAATTTCATCAACACTAATATGAATATCTTTTCTTTTGTTAATAGGCAATTGAACATATTTTAACGTAACTTCTTCTTTACTAAATCCCTTTCTCGATGCGGCAATACTACATAAATATAATCCATAATCATATAATACCAGTGAATCTAGAGGATTTTTTAAAAATACTTCTTGTAACTTTTGGATTTGCTTTTTCTCATGTGCACTAAAAGGATAAATATCACATACATCTAATATAGCCCATATACCTAATAAATCATCAAAAGTATCCACATTTTTTAAATTCCTTAATTCCAGTGGTTCATCTAGTCCTAAGTGAAGTAACATTTCAATTCCTTCTTTTGCGTTAGGACAAGTAAACATTTTATCTAACTCTTGCCTTTTACGCTCATAAGATAACTCTTTTAGTAAGTCCTTCAATTCAATAATGGCTTGTTCAACATCATCATCTAAACGAAAACCTAATGTAACAGAAAAACGAATAGCTCTTAGCATTCTAAGGGCGTCTTCCCTAAAGCGAATTTTACTATCACCAATGGTACGAATTACTTTATTTTCTAAATCACGTTTTCCATCTAAAAGGTCAATAATATTTTCATCTTTATCCATAGCAATCGCATTAATTGTAAAATCACGTCTTAACACATCTTCTTCAAGTGTTTTTACATATTCTAGTTGTACAGGCTTACGATAATCTTTATAATCGTGTTCTTTCCTAAAAGACGTAATTTCAAAACGAACGTTTTTAATAGTTACACTAACAGCACCATATTCTTCAAAAGAACAATCTAAATCAGGGAAAAGATTTTTTAACTCTTTAGGCGTTAAGCTTGTAGCAATATCAATATCATTTGAATTTCGACCTAATAAATAGTCTCTTACAAAGCCACCGATGAGATAAGATTTTCCTTTGTAATCATCCATCATTTTTAATAAAGATAAACCAGTTTTTAACATATTCCTCACCTATTCACAGTATATCATTTTTTTACCAAATATAAAAGGGCATATTACCCTTTTATAACTTATTTATTTATTGTTGATTTTTTTCTGAAGTGCACAATTAATGTGCACTATCTTTTATAAACTTA
>CASRZP010000066.1 GCA_949440065.1 uncultured Bacilli bacterium | reverse complement strand
GTCAAAGCGTTCTTTAAAATCCGTTGAGAAAGATGCTTTCAATTGTCTTAAAAATTCAGGAAAATACACCATAGCACTTCGTACTTCCTTTTTGGCTAGTTCATTAAATAAAGCAGCAACTAAATATGTTTTTCCACTTCCAAAAGAACCATGAAGATAAACTCCCTTTGGTTTATCCGTATCCATATAATGTTCTTGAAAGGTTTTAAAGTATTTTAAAATAGGAAGACGATTTTTTGCTGTCTTATACACGTCGGTGAAAGAAGCTTTTTTGATTTCTTTTGGCATATCATATATCATCATCCATTTTTGATGGGCACTATTTTTTAGTCTTTCTTTTTCTAAAGGACAATTGACATAGGAAAAATTTAGCCCTTTATCTAAAACGATAACTTCTTGAACATATCCTTTTACTTTATTAGGACACTTTTCTAGTGAAGGACAATGGTTACAATTTTGTTTTTCTTTAAGTACATCTTGTAAAAGAGAAGTATAATTTTTTAGAATATCACTAGATACGTTTAAAGAATCAACAAATTCATGAAATTCTCTATCTTGTAATGCTGTAATATAATTTTGTTCTAATTGATTTTTATCTTTTTTGGATAATTTAAATAAATCTTGTGCCGTTGGCATCATTTCACCCCCGTTGTTATTTATTGCTAATAAAATTTTATCACAAAAAAGAAAAAATTGTCGATAGTTAGCAAGAAAAAAACAAGATTTTTTTAAATCCTGTTTCTTATAAAAATTTTTTTAATTTTTCTATTGCTTCTTCTTGAAATTTTAAGAAGTCTTTCGCTAAGATTAATGTTTTTTTGTCGACGTTTTCTTGATAAGAATGTATCTTTTTTGTCATGTCTACACTTCCCATGGTAATTCCTTCAATTAACATGGATGCAATACTAGCATCACTATTATCACATTTTACCTCTTTTTTAATTCCCATTTTAGCCATCATTTTAGCACCAATAGAAGTAGTATCTATTTCTTGATGTTCCTTTTCTAAAATTGTTTTGGCTTCTTTTTGAAATTTGGAATAAGTAGTTAGGATATTTTCAATCGCATCTTTTATTTTGTTATCTTTATCTTTTAGTCTATCTAATACTTCATTTAAGGTAAAAACACTCATCTCACTGTTCTTTAATATGTGTTCAGCCAATTCAAAATCTTCTTTCATTTTATCACCATTTTTAGGATGAGTAAAATAAGTTATTTTATACGATTTTTTTATTGATTATTATGAATTTCATCACAAAAATCATTTAAGGACACAACTTCCATTGTCAAAGGAATCAAATACGCTCTAGCATAACTATATCCTTTAGTAAAACATTCTATGATATGATAGTGTTCTCCTAAATAATAAGCATGAAATTGGTTATCAATATCTTTAATCACCATTTGGTATTTTATTCCTAGTGGATAATTTTCATCTTTCATATGATAAATTTTATTATCATCATATAAAGTAATATCTTTAATTCCATAGTAATAATACTCTGTATCAAATATGGTTTTTATATAAGTAGGTTCTAATGTATTGGCTAAATTCACTTTAATTTTTTTGATTCTATTTCGTTTTTGTAAGTGAAAATGACGAATTAAAAATGGTCGTTTTTCTTTTTTCAGATTTTCAAATTCTAAAAAACTATATTGTTTTTTTCCTACTTGTATTAAAACGGGATAGTAATTCATATAAGAATAATATTCACTATTATTTTCTATAAAATAAACTTTTTCTATCTTTTGCTCTATTCCATTACCAATGATGATGATTTTTTCTATTTTGGTTTGATAAATCGTTTGTCCTAGTAAAAGGATTAGTAAAATAAGGTAAATGATGTTACACTGCTTTTTTATTCGTACTTTTTTATATATCGATAAAATAGCAATACTAAAATAGAAAAGGAAAAAGATTATTTTTAATATAGTTATGGTAATATTGTCTACTTGATATAATTGCATTGCTAAAAGGTAAAGATTACTAAAAAAACAAAGGATAGTCATTAGTAAAGTAAAAATAAATAGCCAGTTTTTCTTATTCATCGTACCACCACCCCACGTGCCATCGTAAAGATAAAATCATATCCGCAGTAATTTCTTCTAATTCTTGATAAAACTTTTCATTATTTTCTTCTATACCAGCACTAAGTCCACCGAAGCTTACTCTTTGTTTACTACTACTTATGGAACTTATACTCTCATCATATTGACCTATTCCGTTTTTATCTAATTGATAATGAAATTCTTTATACTCGTTATTACTATCATAATAGGATAATTCATAATAATCCTTAACTTCTAGAGAAATGGAATATTTGTTAATGGATAAGCTTTGGATCTTTCGATTAAGACGTTCTTTTAATTGTTTTATCGATACATCAGTAGTAGGAATATAATACCAAACCTTTTTATTTTCTTGATTGGGATTTCTTACGGATAAATGATTTTGATCAAGATAATCTACTCTCATACTGGAAGCTTTATCTTTTACACTAACCCAAATTTCTGTTATTCGTTCAAATTTGAAATAAGTAGCCCATCCTCCCTCGTTAGTAATTTTAATCATAGAAATACCTGGTTTTTCTTGTTTTTCCAAAAAGAAAATCGGCGGAGTAACCTCTTTTTGGAAATGATTTTGTTGAAAAGTTAAATAGGCAGGAATGAAAATAGATAAAATAGGAATAAGAATAATAGCAAAGTATTTTTTGTTCCACTGGATAAATTTATTTATATATTTCATCTATTCACCTCCTGTTTTTATGTTTTATTTTAACAAAAATGGAAAAAAATACAAGTCAAAAAAAACACGGTGTAAACTCGTGCTTTTATGTGAATGACTTACTATTGTGTAGCATCTACTTTAATACTAGCATGGAAATGATACCCTTGTACTTCATTTCCTAAGTTAGATGGAATCCATAAGCGTACAGTATAAGTAACACTTGCACCTGCTGCTAGGGTTCCTTCAATAACTGGTTGTTTATCATATAACTTATATGTTGTACTACTTCCTTGAGTAATGCCAAGTTTTAATTGATTGACTCCTAAAATTTTTCCTGTATCATTGTGTGAGTTATATAATGATGTATTTTCTTGGAACGATACTTTGTAATTAGCTGGTAAGTTACCTGTGTTTTTAATGGTAAATGTATGTGGTGTTCCTTTCATTCCATCGCTATCACTAACAGGATACGCCGTAGTTAAGTTAATTGCAGATGTTGTCGTATCTGTATAAGTTATTTCTAATTTTCCTGCTTTAATTACGTTATCTTTAGTACCATTTGCCGTAGTAGAAAAGAAAGCAAAACTACTTCCAATAATAACGACGGCTACAGCAATCATTACTACTAATATGATTATTTGATGAGATTTGTTTTTCAATTATAATCACTCCTACTATGACAAGTATAACATATTCGATATAATTTGCAAGTAAACTAGCACTACTTTTTAAAAATTTCTTGATAAGGCAGAACAACATGGAATTCTCCTAGATAATATGGTGCAATTTGATAACGTGGAAAAAAAAGAACAAGCCCTTGTTTAGAATAAGCAAAATTAGAAAAGTTTTCTATTTTTTCACTAGTCCCATCCATTAACATAGATAAATTATTTGATAAATCTTTATTTTCCAAATTTAATTGTTCCCTACTTTTTATGGATAACCTCTTTAGTAAATCAGGGTATTTTTTGATAAGTAATTCTAAGGTGATTACTTGATTTTCTTTTTTATCATAAACGATTGTCCACATTGTTGTATTAGGATGAGCTCCTCCAGTATTTGAGGTAATATGAAATACATAACTTACTTTATCTTGATAAGAGTAAGTATCATAAGAAATATCTAAACTATAAAATTTGGTATCATCTACCATTTTTTCTCTAATTTTTAAAAATTCATCGACGTATTCTTGCATTTTCTTCGTTAAAATTTTATTTAAATCATTATATGCAGTAAAAGGATAATATACTTTAATCGTGTAGTGTTCTATTTCGTTTAACTCTTCTATTTTCATCTCTGTTCCCACTTTTTGATTGGATACTACAGTTATTTGTTGCCTACTAACTTCCCTAACGCTAACTTTTCTTAAGAAATAACCAAAAGAAAAGGAGACGAACATTAAAGAAACAATAAGAATTATTAGGTATTTATTTTTTAAAAGTTTCATTTTCTTCACCATTAAAGTGTATGAAAAAGGAAAGAAAAAGAGAATTATTGCTTTTCTCTTATAAAATATGGGTTATCCATACTACCATTTCCGTCTAATAATTGAACGTCTGGTTTTAAGTATAACGTTGGGAAAACTCTATTGCTTGTAGAAGATGTATTATAAGAAAGTCTAGCTATTTGATATTCATCAAAGTAATTCATTATGTGACTTTGTTTTGTATCTGGCGTCATTGTATATGCATCATACTTATAATTACCAACTAATGTATTTATCCAAGTTTGTGTTGCTGCTGTTTTGCAATTATCAAGACTATTGTAACAAGTATCATTTATTCCATATCCTAAAGTATATCCAAAATCCGATGGATAAGGTAGTGCTACATTGCTAATATAACTAGTACTTCTTGCCTTTTCAGTATACACTTCTACTCCTCTTTCTTTTTCATAATAAATATCTGCATTTACCGCATTATTTGATATTCCACCTAAATACCATTTTGCTTCTTTTATCATTTTTTTAGCATTCTCATTTAATCCACTAAGAGAAAAATTGCATCCTGCAGATATTGCTCCTGAACCTGTATATCCTCCAGTAGTTGAACAATTTTCTATCTTTTGTTGATAATATAAATCATTTAAAATTGTATTTAGTCTAGCATCACTCCATTCATTAGAACCATATGCTGTATCAGCTGAGCCTGTTTTATTTTTGTTATCATAAAGATAATAACCAAGCCTTTCATGTCTTATTGATTTTATTCTTTGTTCTTTAGTTCCGTTAGCATCTTCTACCGTAAATACCCCCATCATTCTCCAAATTTCACAGGTCGTTTTATCATTAGGATCATAGCAATTAAAATAGACATAATTATTTGGCATATTTCCAATATAACGATAATCCATAAGTTCAGCTTCTGTATACCCAGCTTGTTGTACTCCTGCTGTATGTTTAAAAGGATAAAGCTCTTCTTTTTTTCCTTCTTCATAAGTAATCACTGACGAATTATTCGCTATACTCAATAAGTATTGCGTAAAATGTTTAGGCGTATAAGTCTTAGTATTATCTTCTTTTTGTATATTATATGAAAGATGATATGGATTAGTTTGCTCCCCTGTTCCATCGATAATTTCTATATTACTTTTTAAATATAATGACGGAATCACTTCTCCTTGAGAAGCATTACCATATATTGCTCCATTTTTATAAACAACGCTAGAAGCATCACCACTAAAAAATAACATTAATCCCGAATTGGTTGCTGTATTAGTCATTATATTATACATCCATCCTGTTCTAGGATTGGTACTACAATAATACATATCATTATAACAAGTAGAATTTACTCCTAAGGCATAAGTATACCCATAATCTGATTTATTAATCAACGCTATTTGATTAAGGTAATGTTGATAGTATTTAGAAAGTTCACTATTTTGGGTTCGTTCTTTGACATAATAAAACTCTGCATTTTGCCTAGCACTATTATTTTCATCAATACGGCCTAGGTAAATTTTGGTGTAATCCATTACCTTTTTAGCACTCTCTTGTAAATTAGAATAGTAAGAACCATTTAATAACATTTTTACTTCTGACATCGTCCAATCAACGTATAAATCATTGGGTCCAGAGTTCACGTATTGATATACACCAATACTTTCGTTTTTCATGATTTTCATCCGTTGTTCTTTGTTTCCCTTTTCATCTTCTACCATAAAGACACCGATAATTCTCCATAGTTCACAGGTTGAAGTATCATCTGGATTACTACAGTTAAAATAAATATAGTTATATGGATCATTTCCAATATATCGATAATCGGTTAATTCTTCCGTTGTCCAGTTTTCTTGCATATTTCCAGGAGAATGAACAAAAGTATACATTTCATGCGTATCTCCATTAGCATAACTTTTTATCGTTTCATCATTTGCCTTTTCTAATAAAGTTTCAGTTCCTTTTGCTTTAGGAAATGGTTCAAATACTTTTGTTCCACTTGGTAAAGTTATCGTATCATTTTCTAAACCCCCAGTAATTCCTAATTGAATAGTTTGATTACTACTAGAAGTATTCTTTATTTTTATCGTATAGGTTTGACTAGCATTAGAAGTTAAAATTGTTCCCTCTATACTTGGTGGTATATCAATTCCTATTCCTTCTAAATATCCAATAGTTATTCCTTCAGGTAATGGTTCAAAGTAATAAAGTAACTCTTTTCCTGTAATGGGATGTTCATTCGTAATTTTAACGGTATAGGTTTGTTCCGTATTAGCAGGAATAGTAATAGTATTCTTTTTTTCGTTATTAATTAACATAGTTGCTTCCAAAGTTCCTGCTTTAATCGTTATAGCTGATTTACTAATGGTATTTGTTGTAAATAGTGCATATGATTGATAAAATAGGATAATTGCTGATAATATACCTATTGTTAATACAACAATAAGCGTTGGTTTCTTTATATTTTTTCTCACAAAATCATCTCCTTTCGCTTTTTAGTAGGAAATTTTTTTGTCTTGTATTTTTTATTTTAGGCAACAAAAAGAACAAGATTTTTGCTTCTTGTCTTTGTTTTATAGGGAAATTTATTTTAAAATATACCCCCCCCCTAGTTGACATTTGGTTAATTTTGCTTTGTTCCATTATTATTATCACCACTTCACTCTAGCATATTTATAGTTTATCACTACTTATTTCATCTTTCAATCTTTATCGATTAAAAATTATTTACATAAATGAATGACATTTTTATTTAGTGTTTCTCCAGCATTATTCGTAAAACTAAAGTTAGAACCTAGACGAGGATTATAATTGGTTAATGATTTTTTGACTTGTTTAATTGATGCACTGGCATTTAATTCTGCTTGACTAAGCAAATTAATACCCTGAACAAAGTCACTTGCTGTATCTGTCTCTCTTAGTGTTGCATAATAAACATAGGTGTTACCTACGTTATAAATTGCTACAAAAGAATTATTTTTATCATAGGCAAAACCTTCAGGTCCATTATCTAATTCACTATTACTAATACAACTAAGATAAATAATCGTTACTTGGTTATTATTGGGTAACGGAATAGAAGTATCACTTCTCACTTTGTATTCTACCTGGGTCATCATTTGTTTTGCTGCTTGAATATAAGACTCTTTCTTATTTCTATCTGCTATACTAATTACATTAGGAATAGCCACCAACATAATAATGGCTAAAATTGTAATTACCGCTAATAATTCTACTAAAGTAAAACCTTTATTATTTTTCATTTTATCACCATCTTTATTTTTATTATAAACAAAAAAAGAAAGATAAACAACAACTTTCTTTCATTTCCTAGTATATTTAAGAATTATCTTTTAAATATTCTTCTACTTTTTCTTTTGTTAAACCAGTTAAATCAACAATGGTATCAATATCAAGTTTAGTATTTAAGCGATTTATCATTTCTTTTCTGTCTTGCTCAATACCTTGCTCAATACCTTGCTTGATTCCTTGTTCAATTCCTTTTTCAATTCCTTGTTCAATTCCTTTTTCAATTCCTT
>CASRZP010000065.1 GCA_949440065.1 uncultured Bacilli bacterium | reverse complement strand
GATCAAACACTTTTTGTGTAACAGGGGAAGAGTCTACTTGTATAGAATTAGATGCGCCAAGTACGTATACGCCAGGCACCATTGTTAAATATAAGGTTAATGATACGAAAGAATTATACTTTTATGTAGTAAGTGATAATGGGGATACCTTAACTTTACAACAACGCGAAAATACAGTGAATGCTACTGCATGGCGTGAAGGTGGAAATAGTACCAAAGAAGGACCAATTACATTATTACCGTCATTAGAAAATGCTACTAAGGGATGGAGTAATGTACTAGATCAAACTTATATCCTAGGAACAACGGTATTTAAAGACAATCCTTATACGGAATGTACTACTTATAATACTTGTACAACAAATGCATATACTATGGAAAAAAGAACGGCCAAGGCAAGATTGATTACTCTACAAGAAGCGGTAAGCCTAGGATGTACAACAGTGAATAAATCTTGCCCAGTATGGATGTATAATTATTTGAAAGGTTCTATCACTAATGGAGGAACAAATGATGGAACAGATTACACCTATTGGACAAGTACTGCAATAAAAAGCGATTATGCATGGCGAATTTATTATTATGCTAGAGTGGGAAAAGATGGTACATCTGATATCCTAGGTGGAGCTCGTGCAGTGGTTGTTATCGAAAAATAAAAGAGTATAAGTATATTTCTTTCTTCCTTAGGTCATATTAATAAAAGAAAGAAGGAAAAAGAATGAAAGATAAAAATAAAAGAAAAAGTATTGTATTTGTATTATTACTGTTATCATTGATTACTCTAACAATAGGAATAACGTATGCATCATTTACCTTTTTTAAAGAAGGACTTGTAGAAAACGTACTAGAAACAGGTACTGTCATGTTAACCTATACTGAAGGAAAAACAGGAATTACCATAAATGAAGCTTATCCGATGAGTGATGAGAATGGGATGATGTTGACAGGGGTAAATAACGTATTTGATTTTACCATACAAGCTATATTATCCCAAGATATGACCATTCAATACGAAGTATCTGCTAAAAAAATCCCAGTAAATCAAGAAGAAGCTTTACAAGATAATGAAGTTAAACTTTATTTAGAAAAAATGATTGATCCAGAAACATCATATAATAAAATTATGACACCATCTCATTTTACACCAAGAGACAATCAAAGTGAAATAGGAACCCCTAGTGGAAGTATGGTACTAGATCAAGGAAGCTTCACGACCAAAGGAACAAGTCTACATCATTATCGCTTACGTATGTGGATAGATGAAAATACGGTTCTAACGGAAGGAATTGCCAAAAAATACGGAGTAAAAATTAATGTATACGCTCGTCAGACAATTTAAATTGTCTTTTTTGCTAATTTGTAATAAATTTGTTGTCCTTTCATATTTTTTCATGTTATACTTACTATAGTAATGATAAAAAAATAAAGGCTTTGAGATAAGAAGGATGAAAAGTAAAGTTAAGTATCAAACTCTTGTTCGTATTGGTATTGTTTTGGTGGTATTAGGTTTATTTACTTTAGGATTTTACTTCTTTTATTTAAGAGGAAAATTGATGTTTTCTAAAATGGAAGAGTATTTATTAGAAGTAGCGCATGATTACTATCGAGAAAACGAGGAAGAATTACCGAAAAAGGATGGTGATGTCGTTACTATTCTTATCGATAAATTATATAAAGAAAACTATCTTGATGCTTTATATGTACCAGGAAAAAAGGAAGTATGTGATACTTCTAGTTGGGTAAAAGTGTTAAAAGAAGATGATGAATACAAATATTTTACTTATTTGTCATGTGGAAAATATCAATCGAAAATTGATCACGTTGGACCTAAGATAGAATTAAATGGAGATAGTACTATTGTCTTAAATTTAAATGATCCTTATCAAGAGTTAGGGGTTAAGAAGGTTATCGATAATGTGGATAAAGATATAGATGTGAATAAAGTAGTGATTGATGCATCCAAGGTAGATACTAAAAAAGTAGGAAGTTATGAAGTGAGTTATACGGTAGAGGATAAACTAAAGAATCAAACGGTTGTTTATCGTAATATTCAAGTAAGCCACTTTTTATCGAAAGAAATAGAAAAAAATACGGATGAGACCAATACGTTTAAAGGTTATGTGGATAACAATTATGTATGGTATTCTGGATTTATGTTTAGGATTATGAAATTAAATGAAGATGACATTAGGTTGGTAACCGATGGACCTGTATCAACAGTAATGGCTGGAGTAAAAATTAAAGATTATATGGAAAGTGATACGGTTAAATGGTTAAATGATTACTTTAAGAAAAACTTTGCTGATCCAGAGAAAATTTTAAAAACAGGAAATAAGTTTTTAGTCAATGCTATGGATGAAGATAAGAATATCGAGATTACTTTAGACATTGGTTCCATTACTTATGATGAGTATTATGTATCTGTTAGTGAAACAGGAACACAGTATAAAGGAACTTATTTAAATAAAAATCAACCATCTTTTGGGTTGCTATCTTACTATCTTAGTACAGAGGATGAATATAATTTAGCTGCTTTTCTTGAGCGACAAGAAATTACAATAGAAGATGGAGGAGTTTTTCAAAAAACAAATTATAAAGATTATACACCAATGCATATACGCCCAGTGATTGTGATTAAAAGGGATAGTTTGATCTATGGTGGTGACGGGACAAAAGATAATCCTTATTTATTAACGGCTAAGAAAAATGAAAGTAAGAAGTTAAACGAGCATACCTCAGGAGAATACGTTGAATTTTCTAATTTATTATGGAGAATTGTACACATTAATGAAAATGGAACAACAAGATTAGTTTTGAATCAAGATATTTATGAAGATGGAGAAAGTAAGTTGATTACTGATTTTGATCAAACTAGAGCAACAAAGTTTGATCCCGACAGGGGAGGTAACATTGGGTACTTTTTAAATCATGAATTTATCAAACGATTAAACGAGGATAAGTTAGATTATGCCGATTTTGATATTACAAATTATGATTTTGATGAAGGCTATCAAGGGTTACAAAAGAAATTTATTTCTGCAAAAATTGGAACAATTGCTATAGGAGAGATGTTTTCAACACAACCAAGTTATATGCAAAATCCAGTGTGGGTAATGAATAGTTATTTATCGAATGCTGGTTTTATTAGAAACGGTTATGTCAATTATGGAGAACCAAATTTTCATTATTATAGTAACATAAAAACAACAGCACGACCTGTTATTAATGTAAAAAGTGATGTGGAAATTATTAAAGGTAGTGGAACAAGTACTGATCCATATGTTGTGAAGTAGGTGAGATGATGAAGAAAAAAATATTATGGTTAGGGTTAAGTGTATTTTTACTTCCTAGTGTAGTTTTAGCAGCCGATTCTTGTGATAGTGAAAATACTTGTAGTGGAGAAAATGTTAGCAACTCTTGCTCTTACCGTGAGGATATTAATAATTCTTGTCATTATGAATGTACAGAAAACTCAAAACTAGTGATGCCTGGGTCTGTTTTAGGAGATGAAGGAGTATTAGCAGGAGTAGGTTTTGCTTTTCCTTTTCATATTGAAACCGATTATGTTTGTACATTGGTGCATCATCCAGAAGATCCAGGACCACGTCCTCCAGAACCTGGTAGAGAACCACAAAAGAGTGATTATTATCGAACAGTATGTGATACTTGTTGCGATAGTTGTTATTATGGATCTGATGATGATGACGATGATGACGATGATGATGATGATGACGATGATCCACCGTCTAGTAAACCTTCAGGAGGCAGTAGTAAACCTTCAGGAGGAGGATCTTCAAGTTCAGGATCATCAGGCAGTAGTAAGCCAAGTGGAGGTTCCTCTAGTTCAGGATCTTCTGGTTCATCAGGTAGCAGTGGAAATAAAAGACCTGGATCATCAGGAGGAACTTGTGGTAATGGTGGTAATGCACCTCACTGTGTTGATGCTAGTTATTTTAATACAATTATCAAACCGTGGGGAATATTAGGTAGTTTCTTTCAAAGTAATGAGGTAAATGAAACATCTATTTGGAATGCTAAACCTAGTATGATACCATCTGGTGTAGATGAAAGTGCTAAAGTTAGTCAGATGAGTTATTGTGACTGTGGAAGTTATTCTTGTAACTGTCGTTCTGTTTATGATTCTTCTGCTTATGAGTCCGCTCACAGAGCTTGGGAAGAGCGTGTTAGAAAATTAGAAGAATGGAAAAGAAATAAAGAAAGAATTGATGCAGAAATTGCAAGATGTAAAAACCCTGAATTGACTAAACCAGTATATTCAGGTACGACCATTACCAAAGATCCAAATAGAGTAAGCTTAACGATTGAAGAAATTCAAAATGGTGTAGACATTGGACATACCTTTGCTTATGGTCAGTTAGAGTATTTTGATGAGAATTTTACGTATGGAGAACTAGAATATGAAAATGGTGCTTTTATAATTAAAGCGCCATACATCAAAAAAGGAACAGGTGAAGTAGTTTATAATATTAATTCACTAGATTTTTATGAGCGAGCATACTATCATAAAGGTGGAAACTATTATTATACTGATTTGATGACACAAAATGGATGTTATGGAATTAAAATAAGTGCTAATTCCATTGGTAGAAGTTGTAAAGTAAACTTAGAGGCAGATTGTTCCTATAAATTACAAAATAAATTTTTCTGTATGGAAGATGAATGTAAGGATGGATCAGGTGGAGTACAATATGTCTTTAGGTCTATTGATTTAAATGATGTATTTCCCAATGATAGGGAACCTAGATGGAATTGGAGTTGTGGAGCAACCTTCTTAGAAGATGATGATTATCCAGTGAAACCAGTAACCCTAACCGAGGAAATAGAAGAAAAGGGATATAAAATTTATGGAACATCTGATAGTGAGTATGATTCATCCAATGATTTAGATTATGAAATCACTTTAACACCTGATGTCATGCGAAAAGTTAGACAATATAACAGAAGCCGTGGAAGTTATTTAAGTTATGATGATTATTGCTATTACAATGATAAAGGACAAAGTGTATGTAGTAGTAATTTCTTACATGAAGAACTTGCTAAGTATGGAGATAATGTCTTAAATAAAGCAGGGCTTGTAGGATGTAATAATCAATTAGATTCTACTACTTGTGATACATCTAAAAATGTAGATTCATGTACTGTATATTTAGAAGAACACGGAAGATAGAGTGCAAAAACTCTTTTTTCTATGTTACAATATATCCAGGTGGTTAAAATGAGAAGTAAAAAAGACCAAAAGATTTATGATAAAACAAAAGCATTTTTAATAAAAAATCAGGAAGATGATATCGAGAAAAAAATGAAAGCGATAGATGAAATTTTAGCTGTTGAAGATAAAAAAGAACGATATAGTTATTTATATGATTTGATTTGTGATTACTTAGATAATGAGTTTCAGACGAAAAATATTTGTGGTTTTCATGATGGTTTATGTAAAAGACGTTGTGACATGATAGAAAAAAATATTAAGAAGGATACTTATTTAAATGGATGCTGTCATAGTTATCGCCATAATCGAACATGTGAACATTTAGATAAGGAAAAGGGATGTCAAATAAAAAACATTGGGTGCAAAACGTTTACTTGTCATTTTTTAAAGAAACAAGGATTTCATTATTCATTAGATAAGATTTATCTAGCAAAGTACTTTTTTAATGCAAGACAAAAATTTTATATAGAAAATACGTTTTTTGTGGATAAAGATGTGATTATGGATGGAATATTAAAACGAGGATAAAAATTTTTAAAAAAGGTTGAAAAAACCTTTTTTAGTAAAGGTAAGTGGAATAGATTTAGAAAATTCCTTTAAGGAAAAAGGTAAATCTATTCTTTTTTGGTGGTAGAAAAAGGCTAAAGTAGCGTTTTACAAAAGGTTTTATCTTTGGTATTCTAGCATCATTCATATAAAAAAAGCGCTTTAATCATATGAAAAAATCAATAGAAAAGGAATGATGTTATGATTAAAATTAAAGGTTTAGATAACCCAAGTATCTATAGTCGTGCAATTAATACCAAAAATCGTATTAAGCTAGTAAAAAGAGAACAAGGAAAGAAAGTGACACTTTTGTACGATCCCATGTTCAAAACCATGATGATGAATGAGAATCGCTTGAAATATTCGTGCAAGTTGTTTTCCTATTTTCTAGATGTTAGTTATGAAACTTTATTGAAGAAGTTAAAACTAGGAAAGAATGAACTAGATAAAGAAAAAATGAAAGATAAAGGAGAGCGAGCAGATTATGTGGGTATGATTAATGGAACTTATCTTAATTTAGAAATTAATAATAATAGTAAGCCATATATTATGGAGCGAAATCAAGAATATGCTCATCGTTTGTTTGCTAAGAAAAACCAAAGCGGAGAAGATTATGTTTATACGCAAGTGATTCAAATATCGATAAATAACTTTGCCTTTGAAGGACGTGATGAAGTTATTAATATTCATTGTGATCAAGATAGCACAGGAGAAATATATAACGATAAATTAGTCTTTATTGAAATATATATACCCAATTTAAAAAAGAAGTGGTACAATAAAGAGGAATTGAGTGAAGTAGAGCGATATTTATAGAGCTAGGAAAAGGAGATAAGATTATGAATGATTATATTAATGAGTCATTAGAAGTAGCTACTGATGAGTTTTTTGGAGAGTCATATGATAAAGAATTGGCATGGAGAGAACAAGAAGTTTTTCTTGCCAAAGAAGAAGCCTTAAAAGACGGGTTAGAGCAAGGAATTGAACAAGGAATTGAACAAGGAATTGAACAAATGATAAGGCGTCTAAGTAGTAAATTAGATATTAATTCTATTGTTGATTTAACTGGATTAACAAAAGAAAAAGTAGAAGAATATTTAAAAAGTAGTGAATAATAAAGTTCTGTCTTTAGATAAGTAGAATGAAAAGTTCTACTTTTTCTATAGTGGAATAATTTACAATAGAAAAATTAAGTGCTACAATAGAAGTGCTTAAAAAATGGAGGGTATTTATGGCAAGAAAAAGAATTACTGAAATTTTTCCTTTTATTATTCCCTTACGTGCTTGGCAAAGAAATCAATTTTACTTATTAGGTTTGCACTTTGACCATAATCATTATGCTAAAAAACAAGGGGATTTATTACCGTATGAAGTTAGTAGTACAAAAACACTAATGGTAAACGAACATTCAGGATATGATATTGTTTACCAAAAGAATAAAATTGATAATTTAAAAATTGCTAGTCATTCTATGAAGAATCTTCTTATTTATCCTGGGGAAATATTTTCATTTGCTCAAATGTTAGAAAAAAGTAGAAGATGTGAACGACGTCATGGAAGAAAGTTTAAAGATGGGCTTATTTTAATCAATGGTAAAATTGTTCCACAAAAAGGAGGAGGGCTATGTCATTTAAGCAATATGCTTTATTATTTATTCTTAATGAGTCCCTTAACCGTTCTTGAACGACATGGACATAAAGTCAAATCACTTCCTAACCCTGATAAAGATGCTTTAGAAGGAATTGATGCGACCATTAATAGCGGATGGAAAGATTTAAAAGTAAGAAATGATACCAATTACACCTTTCAAATTGTCATTGATTTTGATGATGAATATATGTATGGAAAAATCTTAGCCAATGAACCATTTGATTTACAATATGAAATTATCAACGAGAATTTTTGTTATTTAAAAAAGCAAGATAAAATTTATGAACATGTAGAAGTCGTAAGAATTACTACTAATAGAAAAAACAAAGAAGAAACATCTTGCGAAAAATTATACGACGAAGAAGTTGAAGTAACTTACGAATTACCTAAAGATATTACCATTAAGGAGAGTGTTTAACATGAACAAATTAACCATTGCCTGTCTATTTGGAGGATGCTCTAGCGAATATAGTGTATCACTA
>CASRZP010000064.1 GCA_949440065.1 uncultured Bacilli bacterium | reverse complement strand
TTTCTTCTCATCCTTGATATGAAAGGGTTTTACTTTATAAGCTTCCCCCCCCCCTAGTTAATTTTTTGTTAATTTTCATCTTTTCCACAACCTACTTATCTTATTTCATTATCTATTTTTATTTTAACAAAACTTTACCATTATTTCAATATTTACTACAATTTAACTTATCAGTTTTTTAAAAATTCCTACTCTTCAATCTCCTTTTTTGGATAATACACAATCATCGCACTAAAACAATAAATTTGTTCTTCTGCATATTCACTAATGCTAACTTGATACTTAATATCAATAACATCAATATTATTACTCGATAAAAAATCATTTACTACTTCTTCTAAGTCTTTCTCATGAGACTCATCAAAAACTTTTACTCGCATTTTTTTCATCACCCAAAGATAGAATAACAAAAAATATTGTCGAACTTTGTCGAAAAAAAGGAGATTCTAAAAAGAATCTACCTTATGACAATATTAACAATCTTTCCTTTGATGACAATCATTTTAAGGATTTCTTTACCTTCTATGTGCTTTTTTACATTTTCTTGATTTACAGCCTTCTCTTTCATGACTTCCTCATCGTCATCCTTATTTACCATAATGGTTCCACGAAGCTTACCATTAACTTGAACAGCTACTTCAAATAAAGAGTCCACTAATTTTTCATCATCATATTCTGGCCAAAGGCTCATACAAAGTGCTTTCCCTAACTTACAAATTTCATTCAACTCTTCTGTAATATGTGGAGCAATCGGATAAAGTAAAATCAAGAAGGTTCGATAGTCCTTACGACTAATCTTTCCTATTTTTTCAAACTCATTGACTAAAATCATTAAACTAGACACTACTGTATTATACTTCAAATGAATAAAATCATCTGACACTTTCTTAATGGTACGGTGAATTAAGGTTTCCAATTCTTTAGAATATTCTTCCTCTTCTGTTACTATATCTTGTAGTTTCCAAACACGTTCAATAAAACGTCTACTTCCTTTTAAGCCATTCTCACTCCAAGAAACTTCTTTTTCATAATCACCCATGAACATTTCATATGTTCTTAATGTGTCTGCACCATACTCTTCTACAATCGTATTAGGATTAACCACGTTTCCCTTAGACTTACTCATCTTTTCGCCATTTTCCCCTAGAACCATACCGTGTGCTACACGTACATCAAATGGTTCCTTAAAAGGAACTAAACCGATGTTATATAGGAAACGATGCCAAAATCTAGCATACAACAAATGTCTTGTCGCATGTTCCATACCGCCGTTATACCAGTCTACTTTTCCCCAATATTTTAGGGCATCCATTCCTGCAAACTCTTTATCGTTCTTGGCATCCATATATCGTAAATAATACCAAGATGAGCCTGCCCAGTTAGGCATTGTATCGGTCTCACGTCTAGCCTTTTTACCACACCTTGGACAAGGTACTTCCCAAAAGGACTTAATCTTAGCTAAAGGGCTTTCCCCATTATCTGTAGGTTCATACTCGGTTACATCAGGAAGTACTACAGGTAAATCTTTTTCTGGTACTGGCACCCAACCACAATCATCACAGTAAATCATAGGAATAGGTTCTCCCCAGAAACGTTGACGTGAAAATACCCAGTCTTGTAAACGATACGTTGTCTCCGCCTGTCCTAAGTGATGTTCTGTTAAATATTCTGTCATCTTATCAATAGCATCTTCCTTTTTGCTAATTCCATTTAAGAAATCAGAATTCACCAAAACTCCTTCACCAGCATAAGGAATTTCTCCCCCTTCGATAACACGCTTTATTGGTAAATTAAACTTCTTAGCAAAATCATAATCTCTATCATCATGTGCAGGTACAGCCATAATTGCTCCTGTCCCATATCCCATCATCACATAATCCGCAGTGAAAATAGGAATATTTTCTTTTGTTAAAGGGTTCACTGCACTAATACCATCTAATCGTACACCTGTTTTATCTTTATTTAAATCTCCACGTTCCATCTCATTTTTACGTTTCGTTTGTTCTTGATAAGCAACAACCTCATCCATATTCTTGATTTTATCTTGATTTTTTAAAATCAATGGATGTTCAGGTGCAATAACCATGAATGTTACCCCATATAAAGTATCAGGACGAGTCGTAAATACTCTTAATGATTGATTACTATCTTCTAGAATAGAAAAATCGACCAAAGCTCCTTTTGATTTTCCAATCCAGTTAATTTGGGCATTTTTAATTTTATCCAAAAAGTGTGTATCATCTAAGCCTTCCAATAATTCTTCCGCATAACTTCTCATGCCAAGCATCCATTGTTCTTTTTCTTTTTGGATAACTTCTCCGCCACAGCGTTCACAATGACCTGATTCAATTTCTTCGTTTGCTAAACCGATTTTACAATGAGGACACCAGTTAATCGCTTTTTTTGCTTTGTAAGCTAGCCCATGTTCATAAAACTTCAAAAATTGCCATTGTGTCCATTTATAATACTCTGGGTCAGTTGTAGCAAATTCACGTGACCAGTCGAAGGATAATCCTAGGTTTTTAAGTTGTCCTTTAAAGGTTTTGATATTTTCCTTTACAGCTTCCTTAGGATGAATATGATTTTTTATGGCATACCCTTCTGCAGGTAAACCAAATGCATCCCATCCCATCGGAAACAATACGTTATACCCTTGCAAACGTTTCATTCTACTCATCGCATCTAATGCTGTGTAACTTCTAACATGCCCTACATGTAACCCAGTACCAGATGGATAAGGAAACTCAATTAACGCATAATACTTAGGTTTATCACTTTCATTCTTCGCATGAAATACTTCGTTTTCTTCCCAAAACTTTTGCCATTTTTTTTCAATTTCTTTAAAATTATACATTTTTAATCAATCCTCTCTTTTTATAGATTCTACCAATGTAGGAGTAACTTAGAAAAACAAGTACAAATAACAAAATTACTCCTAGAAGTATTTGAAGATATATATTTTTTATGAATCCTACTATGGATATGGATAACGCCATATCAAATGAGGTCCACAAACTTACTCGATCTACTAATTCTAAATAGTTAATTTTATCCATATCTAGCTTGTACTTTTGAATTAAAAATTTCATTTCCATCGGTACTTTATTGGGATTATATTTTTTCTTTCTTTTAATAACAAAAGTGCTATAAACAAAGTAGATAATGATAAAACTAATTACAAACAATACAACTTCTTCCATAGTTACATCCTTTCTTTTTAATAGAAAAAAGTTCCTCCCTAACTACTGTTAAGGACGAACTTTAAATAAAAACCCGCGGTACCACCTTAATTCATATGAAAATCATATGCATCTTTCAAGTGATAACGGACTTACCCGTGAGTCTATGTGCTTTGTCAAGTTCATTTTCCTTATTTCCTTATTTCCACCAAACATAAGGTCTCTAGTTAAATAAAATGAAAATTACTACTACAAAATAGATCGATTGGCATTATTATACTAAATTTGATTGATATATTCAAGTAGTTTTTAAAATAATTTTTGGCTAATTCCCATTTATATGAGTGAAAAGGCAAACCCTTCGATTTGACTTTTCACAAAAACGCTATTCGTGTTTTTTAACTCTTCATTTTTACTACTTTATTTATTCTATTTCCTTTTTATCTGATTTTTTTCTTTTGCTATCACACTTCGCGTATCATGTTACAAGAACAAACAAATATTTGTCATTGTAACCTACTTCTCTACGATGACAGCTCGCCCACTGGTGCGAGTGTTCGAAGTCGTGATGGTGATCACGATCCCGTGGTAGCTCACATACCAAACATTAGACGAATTGGACGAATACGCATTCATTGTCCAATACCCCCAGTTTTTTCCGTATATATCTCCAGTTTGGTCTACTGTTCCGCCATAGCCTGTAGAATTGTTTAGATAATTATACATCCACACGGGACATGATTGCAAATCCTTAGTACATCCTAAAGCATGTACTTCTTGTACAGATATTAATCTTGCCTTAGCTATTCTTTCCCCTAAAGTATACGTATTTGTTGTACAATTAAACACTTTATTTGTGCTATCACAACTACATCCAGTAAAAGCATTATCTTTAAATGTTGTTGTTCCTAATGTGTATGTGTGATCCATTATATTTGTCCATCCCATGGTGGCATTTTCTATTGCTGGTAGAATGGTGGTAGGTCCTTTAGTATTATCTAGATCATCTGCATACCATGCTGTATCATACACTAGATTTTCCCTTTGTTGTAATGTTAAAGTATCTCCATTATCACTTACTACATGAAAGTATTTTTCTTCGGTATTGTTTACTTTGTACTTAATGATTGTTCCTACTGAATATGTCGCTGGAGCCTCTATTTGAACGCACGTCGATTCTTCTTCAGTTACACAAAATGTACTTGAATCCGTAGTTTGATCATATTGGTAAACTTTACTCATAAACTTATTAGGATACACAATAGGTTTTGTCGTTTTTTCAATATAGTTTCCTCCTGACGGTAACGTGATTGGTTGAGTAAATAGACCTCCGATTGCTTCTAAGTCGATAGATATACCTACACTTGATTGGTTATTGACATATAAAGAGTACATCCTCTTTTCTCCTTTTGCTATAACTACTCCATCTTTTAAAGGCACATCCATTCCCTCTTCTTCTAAGTATCCAAATGTTACCCCACTTGGTAATACTCCCTTATAATAAAGTAAAAATTTTCCACTAACATCTTCTCCGTTTTCAAGTGTTACCACAAAAGTATCTGATTCACCTGCTTTTACATATAAATCTAGACCTAAAATAGGATTCATTGTTCCTACATTTATCGTCACTGCTGATTTACTAATCGTATCCGTTTCAAAGATAGCATACGATTTTTCTAACAAGATTCCACCAAATAAAATCATTAGTCCCATAATTCCAAAAAGGATATACTTCTTTCTATTTTTCATTACTTTTCCTCCACACACGAAAAAGAACGTAACACTAAGTTTACGCTCTTATTTTCTTATTTAATAACTCTATTTTAAAGTCTGCCCTCCCCCCTAGTTAATTTTTGGTTAATTTCCATAAATTCACGTCCTAAAATTTGTTCTAAATTTGTTCAATATATTCAAGTAGTTTTAAGAATAATTTCATGTGTTCTCGTGATAACCCACTGGTTCTTAACTTACGAATACTAATACGTTTTTTCTTAATATCACTATTATTAAACAACACTTCCGCAATTTTTTCTTTTAAAATCGTATCAATTTTTAGATCTAATAAAATATTATTAATATCCTCGTTAATCAAACGAACAGCTGAAATTTCAATGTCACTACCTTTACAATTTACCGTTAACTGACCAATGGTTGGAATATTTTTAATATCCACAACAAAGTCATTTTCCTCAATATACGTTGAAATCTCACAAATTTGATCATTAAAGTATGCACTCACTTGATTAGAAAATTTCGTATTTCTAAAACGAATCTTATAATCTCTAGTAGGTGCTACCACACCACTTTTTCCTTCGATGGAACGAATAATCACCGTGTAGTTATTCTTTAAATAATTATAATCAATCAACGTTTTTAAGAAGAAACCATCTTTATACTTACCACTGATACCATCATCTTCAAATAAAACATAACTATTATTTTGTCCAGGGAAAATATGGATTTCTAATTCCTTAGGATTTTCATAAGACTTACTAGACTCTACTCCAGCTAAGGGAATAATCGCACCACTTTTCGCAAAAATAGGATAATCTTCTTCTTGATAGAACGATACATACTTCTTATTTCCTGGAAATTTCTTGCCCGTTTTAAAATCATACCACGTTCCATCAGGAATATAAAACTTTTGAATGGTTCGATTCATGACCGTATCTTTTCGATCAAGAATTGGTGCAATTAACAACTGACTTCCAAAAAAATATTGATTGCGGTACACTACATCGTCATACACCCATTCATTTTTATAATAAAATGGCTCAATTAACGGCTTTCCATCTTTATAATAATTGTACGCTTCGGTATATAAATAAGGAATAAGTCGACTACGTAAATTCAAATACTTGGATACAATTGTCTTCGTTTTAATATCCCAAAGCCATGGTTCCTTTTTATAATACACCCCACGAGCAGCATTAAATCTTACAATTGGACTAAATACGCCAAGTTCCACATAGCGAATATATAACTCACTCTCTTCAATACCACCGTGATTTCCTCCAATATCATGACTCCACCAAGATACACCACCATTAGCAGCATTCATATTGTAAAAAGGGATTTTCCGTAACATTTCCCATGACACTTCGGTTTTTCCAGAATATAAAACAGGATATCGGTGACTGGCAATAAGTCCATTTCTTGCTAATAACATACTACGTTTATTAGGATTTCTTCCTGAGTCTAAATATTGGTAATGATTAAGTAACCATAAATATTGATAATTTTCTAAATCATAATCATTCCAGAAAAAATCTACACCAATGTTTTCTAAGGGATGAAGAAATATTTTCATATAAATATCTAAAAATTTAGGGTTCAACGGATCAAACATAATAATTTTATTTCCTGTGATCCCAAGATACGAACAAGCCTGAGCATAAAAAGCCTCATGTGGATAGATTCCTTGTTTTGGATTAATGTTTAAACCTATTTTAATGTTTTCCTCATGGATCTTTTGGAATAATTCCACAGGATTAGGTAATAAATTTTGGTTAAAGGTGTATCCAGTATCCAGTTTTTCTTCACCAATTTGTCTTACATGCCAATCTTTATCAAACAAGAACACTGCTAGTGGAATATCACTTTGTTTAAAGTCTTCAATAACTTCTAAAATTTCATTTTGCGTATAACTTTTATTTCTACTCCACCATGTTCCAAGTGCGTACCTTGGTAATAAAGGAGGTTCTCCCGTTAAATAAAAATAATCTTTTAATGCTAATTGAAAATCTTTTTCATATAAAAATACATAAATATCAATATCACCACTAGGACGAGGGGTAAGCGTTCCATCTGGTTGAAAGACGAAATGATTGCTATCATCAAAACTGGCAAATCCATCAATAGAATACAAAGCCTTTTGCACTTTATCAGGTGCTTTTTTTGTATCAACAGCAATATTAATCCCGTAAAAATTTCTTGCTTCTGGATGATGATAATACCAAGTTTTATCATGATTTTGCAACTTTATTTTTAAGTTCTTCATCGGATCTAATTTTCCCCCATCAAAACTTGCTTCCTTGGTATACTCTAAAGAAAAGTATTTCGTTGTAATTTGTAAAAACTTATTATCTTGACGCACAGTAAAAAGAGGTTGCTTAAAGTCCCTTCGATAAGCAAATTGCGTTGGTGCATCAATAAAAGTACCACTATTACTATACTCTAATCTTAACAAACGTTCTGTTAATACCGTAATTCTAAATTTTTGTCCTTTGATTATATTTTTAGGGTTTGCTATTGACTTGGTATAATCGATAATAAACTGATTTCCTAGTGGATACATATAATCACCCTACCTTATATTATTATCATATCATAATTTTTCATGAGAAAAAAGAGCTAAAAAAAATTAATTTTTATATTTAACGTTCCAATAGACCGTATATTTAATTTCTAAAATCATAGATAATAAACTTAGGTGGTAAAATATGGAATATAGTTTTAAAACAGATGATTATTACTATGATATAGCAAGACAAAATATCAAGAATTTCCGAAAAAGAAAAGGACTAACTCAACAAGGTCTAGCTGATTTAACGGGATTATCAAGAGATTATATTTGCGATATTGAAAGTATGAAAAAACATAAATATTTTACTTTAGCCACTTTAGGAAGAATATCGGATGCTCTTGATATACCAATTGATAAGTTTTTCTATAAAGAAGAAGACAAAGAATTAGAAACCACTCCATAATCATTTTATCGTCTTTTACTAATAAAAGTGCTTGAGTGAACTGAACCCCAAAAGTTGGACAGTTTATAAATAGTTTCTAATTAGAGGATTG
>CASRZP010000063.1 GCA_949440065.1 uncultured Bacilli bacterium | reverse complement strand
AACAATACGACCTAAAGGAAGAATAGACTCTCCACTATAAATGCTATCACCAATATGTTGTACGGAATCATTTTTAATTCTTGCTGCTACTTTTTCTCCTGATTTTAACGTTACTGCATACATATAGTAGCCTTTATAATATCCAGCACCTTTATTACGATACTCTATTCCTTTAGAGATAATCGTAAATGTTTCGTATTTTAACAAATCGTCAACACTTTCTGCTCTAGGGGTATCCTCTTTAGCAACACCACCGATTTCTCCTTCTTGAACTTGATGTTCTTTAACATATTCTTGATACCTTTTAGGTAAAATACTTTCTGCTATCTTACCAAAACCACAACCTAGTAGAAAGCTTAACAGTAAGCACAGCCAAATATCAAACCTAAGATGATGATATCTCATACCTCTCACCTCTAACTTCTCATGAAATATCCACACCATTTTCTCAAGTAAACTTACTTGGACAAAATTTATTATAGCACTTTTCTCATTTCTTGTCACAACTTTTTTCTATATACTATATGAAGTTTACCATTTTTCTAGAAGATTTTTTAAAAATTAAATTTACAAGATAATTATCTTGTGCTATGATAGTTACCACATGAAGGAGTGATTACATGAAAAATCAAAAATTATTAAAATTATTAGCAACGGTAACAACAACATTAGTCATTTCTAATATGAATCTTACCGTAGTGAATGCTAATGAAATAGATTTAAATACCTTTTCCCTTACGCAAAATAGTAATGATGACACTATCGACATAGATGAACAAGTTTATTTAACTTTATTTGCTAATAGTGACCCTAGTAAAACGAATGAAGAACAAGTTAATGATAATAGTAAATATTTAGAACAAGGTTTTTATCATTCTCATATGCTTAAAGTAAACAAACTTATTTTATCTAGATTATTACAAAATGTTGAAAAAAGTCCTTTTGTTAAAGGCGTAAAAGCGAATCAAGTAACAAATGAATTAAGTTATCAGAGTGAACCTAATCTATCATTCATTACTAGAATTGATTTAGATGGACAAGGCAGTACACTTACTTATGCTAGTGAAAATTATCAAAACTTATGGCTAATGAGATATAGTGCCAATGAAAATCATAGTACGAGTAATGGTACTTATCAATTTGTGATTAGTGAAATCAATAATCGTCATCTTAACTTAAGTTATACTAAGGGGAGCAAAATGTTAACGATTTTCTACCATGCTTTTCCTACAGAAAATCAATACATATGCTTTTTTCTAAAAAGTGAAGAAGAAGTGATTAAAGTATTAATGACGATGACTGAGGCAATGAACAAAAAAGAAAGTATTGACGAGTTCTTAACTTCAGAAATCATATTAGAAATCGATACCACTAAACAGTTATCTAAAATTTATAGAAAAAGTGAAAACAATAAAATTTTAAAAAAACAATCCACAATAAAATAGGAACAAATTAAAATTCCTATTTTTATTTTACGATAATAGATTAAACCTATTTTGCCTTAGTGGTTTTTGTTGATTTCTTAGTAGAACTTGTCTTAACACTTGTTTTACTTTTAGAAGTTTGACTTTTCTTAGGTGAAGTAGTACTTTTCTTTTCCTCTTTGGATACTTGTTTGGTAGATGCTTTATTTGGTTTAGTAGTCTTTTCCTTTGATGGTGCTTTTGGTGTTGTTTTTACTAAAGTTTTTAAAGGTTTACTAGGCACTTTAACAGCAGTAGGCTTTTTCTCTTCTTCCTTTACTACTACTTTTACTTTTTCTTGTTTCAAACTAGCTACATGAGTTTTAAATTCTTTAGAAAACTTAAACTCTCCCATTCCTTCTAATACCATGCCGACGACAGCAACAATGGTAAAAATGGCATACAAAATAATTGGCCAAGGATATAAGAAAACAGTAGTAAACTGATCTAGCAATAAAATCACTAAAGCTAGAAATAATCCTACAAAAGTCACAATCATACCAATCATTGTATATTGATAACTTCGTCTTTTTTCCTCTTTACATTTTTTTCTAAAATCTACTCTTAATTGTTTTTGATTCATATACTTCCCTCTTTTTCTTATTATTTAATCTATGTACATCACATTAACGTCTACTCCACCTTGAATTCCATCAATTTTTCCATTATCGCAAAGTTGCCAAAAACGATAATTTCCCTGATAAGTAGTTTTTTTGGTGTAATGTGCTAACCAAATATCATAATCTACTGGATACCAAATATCTTCTAGAAAATTTTTGCTACTATATAACATTCCCTTATATCCTGCTTTTTCTACTGTTGATAAAAATGCTTTAGCCATTTCTGTTAATCCGAAAAAACTAAGTGAAAAATCGTTAAAATAGTCCCAATTTTCCCAGTCAAAGGCAATTGGTAAATCAATTTGGTAAGGTTTTAATTGTTCAACTACCCATTTTGCATCTTGTATCGCTGCTTTCGTGGTTTCTGAATAGGAATAAAAGTACACCCCAACGGGAATGTGATAAGAGTTAGCTAATTCAATATTTCTCTTAAACTGTTCATCAACAAAATATTCTCCATCTGTTCCTCTAGTTCCTCCCACACGTAGAATTAAAAATTCAACACCTGCTAATTTGAGTTTTTCCATATCAACCTCACCTTGCCACTTTGATATATCTAACCCAATTTTCGTATGCTCATTTTTGTATTCTTTGAGAATTTCTGAAAAAGGCGTGTATTTTTTTTCCGTTGGTGTTTTTTGTTTGTCAATTTTTTCAATAACATTTAAGGTAAATGCTTTTTCACTCGTATTTCCACTTTTGTCCACTGCTTTTAACACTAAAGGATAACTTCCTACCACACCTACATCATAATCTCCTTCAATATAACATTTAGGACGATCATCTTGATTGTCACCACAGAAAATATTTTTATAAAACTCACTATCTTCATCTTTCTTTATGGTATAACTATTTCCCATACGAATCATTGGTGCAACAGTATCTACTACTTTTACTTGGTAAGAATAAGGAACTTTAATCTTATCCTCATTAATAAAGGTAAAACGAATCGTTTTTTCTCCCAAAGTAGTAGAATCAATAACATAATCATCTACAATCGTACCATTGATTTCTTCAATAAAATCAGAAACTTTTTTTGTGGTTGCAAATTCCAAAACCATTGGATCTTTCAAGATAATATTCACCTTGGCATTTTTCACTTTTAAATGTTGATGAATGAAGAAGACACCTATAACAATAAGTGCAATCCCTAACGGTAGTAAGATAATTATCCATTTCTTTTTTTCCATATCTCACCACTTTCTTCTTTATCATAACATAAACTAAGAAAATTGTATATGAGATTTTCTTATCTTAATCAACTTTCAATTCTTTTACTAATTTTTTCTCTTGACTTTTTTGTTGTTCTAAAGTGAATTTATTCCATTGACTTAACCAAATCATTAAACCTAAGACATCTTCAATCATAATTAAGGAATAATAAATTTTATCTGGTAAATGGGAAATATAGTATTCTCTCATTTTTTTTAGTGTCATGACTTGCTCAAACCATAGACAATTTTCAGATTTTTTAATGTAATCTAGCATTTGATCATTAGAAATATAATTTTCACTTGGTAACGAAATAATTCTTTTTTCTTGTTTCAATCTAGAAACAAAAGAATAAGGAATCTTTCCTCTTACCTGTACCGTTTTGTTATTTGCATCATATCGATAATGTAATCCTTGGCATATATATGATCCATTTTCCGTATATAATATATTCCTCTTCGTTAAAATATTTTGAAATTCTTCTACTGTCACAATATCCCTCCTTGTAAACGTAACAACTTTAATTTTAATATGGTAAAACGAAAAACGAGTAACTATTATTTTTCCTATAAATAGCTACTCATGGCTAGAAAATAAAAATTCTATAAATTATGAAACTTTCGTTTTCCATAATCCATGTTTATTACAATATGCATAAATGATAGAACCCTTCTCATAAGGAAATTCTACTATAGGACTATCCTTTTTATTTAAAGAAGCAATAAATTCTTTATCTTCTGTCACTAAGCCAATAAAGGAAATAAAATGTTCCTCTTCCATTACATGATTTACTTGAACAATTAACTTATCATTTTTAATTTGGTAAGTAGGAAGATGTTTTTCTACTGCACATTCTTCGCTATTAGGAATAATGGGTTCCATCTTTTCATTACAACAAGTAAGATCACAATTTTTTAATGAATTTTCATTCATTACGTTAATCACTGCGTTACAATGCTTACATTTTTTAAATTGCATTTAAACTCCTCCTTAAGCATTCTCATTATACCATAAAAAATAGCAAATAGAAAGCATTAATGATTAAACCGTTCTTTTATTTTCCTATTTTTCTTGATCCTCTTTCGCACTTAAAGGAATAAAAGCACTATTAAACATCTCAGGATAACTGCAAATAAAAATTAATTGCTTGAAAATTTTTGTCTTTTCCTCTGTTTTATCTGTAATAAAATATTGAAATACAATTGACATTTGGTTTCCATCCATTACTAAAATCATCATTTCTTTTCCCAAATCAATTTGTTGCTTCATAATTTTTCCGTCTAACATACTAGGCGGTAATATATAATAATCCACATCTAAATATGTTTGATTTTCAGGACTTACTGCTAAACCGATTTTAAAGTGAGAAAGCGACTTTTCCATCAGATCAACAAGACGATAATTGACACTACTAAGATATATCTTTAAACTAGGATAATTAGAAATAATTTTAGTTAATAAGTCAATATATTCACTATTTCTTTTACTAATATAACTTGCTGTTTCCTCAGATAATGGTGGGTTAATTAAGGGAATGATATTTAACAAGATCTTTTTCTTCCATCCAATAAAATTGGTGAAAAAAACTTCTAATGAATAAATTCCTGAATCGCCTAAATCACAGTAATTAGAACTTTGAATAGTTTCTATAGATAACGTTCCTCCCATGATAGTAGGAACAAATATGATTAATTGCTTGTCTTTTGTTATCGTAACATCAATATTTAACCCGTCTATAAATTCCTTTTTATGAATTAACTCTAAAAAATTTGCTACATTAATTAAATTACTTCGCCTAGCTATGATTGACATTTATACTTCACCCAATTTATTTTATGTAGACAATGTAAGAATCATTCGCCAATTATTTGCCACTATTGTTTGATTAACAATTTTTGATAACCTTGCAGTGTCTGTTTTTTTTCTTGATACATTTCTTTGGTATATAAATAATGATTTAGTCGATGTCGTCTTCCATTTATTTTAATAAAATCAAATCCAGAAAAACCACAAAACGCCATAAACTCATTTCGCTCAAAAAGACGGATGGAATTTCTGTTATTTTCTTCCACCGTAACATATAATCGACAAATATTAGGATAGTTAAACAAAGTATTTAGTGTTTGCTTTATTAAATAATCCCCTAAGCCTTGATGACGGTACTTCGGTGCAATAACAATGGATAGTAACCAATCACTCCAAAACTCCTCATCTACTTGAGTTAAACCTAAATATCCTACTAATTCATTTTTCATTCCATTCATCACAGCAAAATTTAAATAAGGCTCACAATTTTTCGCTAAAATAGCATCTCCAAAACAAAGCTTTTGCTCATCTAAAGCTTGTATTTGATAAAATAACTCACTATCATCGTCATTCAATACTTTCAAATAATAAGTTGATAAATTTAACGTTTCTTTCATGATAAATAAAAATCATCTAATCGTAGTGCCATATACATTCCTATCTCTTCCATCATTAAAATAGAAAAAGAGTTCCCTAAAAGTTGATACTTCTTTTTATCACTAACTCCACTAGGAAAGGAAAAATAATCAACTCCATTACACAAAAAGGCATAATTCACAAACCCATGCAATTTTCCCCATTCGTTTGGTGTTAAAAAGCGTATACCTTCTTTATTGATCGCTGGTTTATTGCCTATAATCATCCCAATATACGATTTAGATGGTTGATAAATTAAATTATGCTCTTTACTATAAATTCCTATTGCAGTTAAAACATTTACTATCCTTGGCTTACTTCCATTAATGATTAAGGACTCTATTGTATCCATATTTTTCTTTTTTAAATTATTTAATAAGGTTTCTGATAAATAAAATTTTGGCTCTACTCCACCATCTAGTATAGCATGAATATTGGGATAAATTACTTTTGTTCCCTTCTTTGGCAATGGTGGAAATTGATAATTTTTTTTAATCCCCCTTTTTTTAAACCCCATAATTATAACACAATTTTTATCATGTGGCAAGCCAAAGTCGCTAAAGTTACGAACAATATCTTTCCTTGAATATACTACTTTGTTCTCTACTATATGAATTCCCACCATACGATAACTATAGGAATCTAAGGTTTTAATTAATGAAGTAAATACTCTTCCCTTATCATAATCTAGAATCGTATCTACGCTAACAATCATAAATGCCACTGGTTTTACTTGATTTATCATATTTAAACATTCAACACTAGAATTTACTCCAGGTCGATTTTTTCCTATGGCAACAGGATCTGAGCGAAAGCAATAATTAGATGGCCAAGTACTTACTAACACATCATAATAATTGGCATTTAGCTTCTTTTTTAATTGATTCGAATGAATATCTTCATCTATTTTTTCTTTATACAAATGTTGATAAACTGCTCTAGCATAAGGATCAGGTTCTACTGCTAATACACATTTAAATCTCTTAGTCATTTCTAATCCTTTGCGAACACTCCCCATTCCCGCATACAAATCAATAAATTTGTAAACTTTCTCTGCCATACAGCCACCTCTTTTTACCCTTTTTTGTTTTCATCTGGTTAACATTTTCTTTATCATAGCAAGTTTATTCACACAAATTTACTGGTAAAATTAGGAAACTTAAAATTTGAGGTGACGTTTTTATCAAATATGTTGATATTACTTGAAAATAAGCAATATTTTTATTTTACGGTAATTGAATTCAACATTCCCTGAATTGCTTCCTGATATAATATGTTTTCATCATCCAAAACATGAATGGCGACAAGCGTTACTTTTTTATCTGCGGAAAAAATAACTAAATGGGTAATTGTCTGTTCCTTTTCATCAAATAATTCCATATGTAAAACAAAGTGTCGATGGTGACGTAATATTCCACTTGCTCTAATCTCTCTATCATCTTGTGCAATAAATTGGTTCATATAACTTTCTAATGATTCTTCTTTATCCTCTAGTAAATCATTAGATAAATGAATGGATAAAAATAAATTTTTATCTGGCAACCTGAAGACGCTACTAGGAAGTATTCCTCCCACAGTATAACGTTCATACTCTTCTTCACCCAGTAAAACAAAATCTTCTAATATCTGCATATTAAACCGTTGATGATAATTCTTTAATGAATACTCCACTTTACCAATATTGACTTTTGAAAGAGACCCTTCTAATTTTGAAAATACAGAAACTGCCACTATCACTACGATAATTAAAAAAATAATTCCTAAAAATACGAATGATAATTTTTTATTTTTTTTCATGATAACTCCTCCTTTTTAGTAGATGAGCACATCATAACAAAGGCTTTAACGATTGTCAATAACCTTACTTTTTCGATAAATTTTCTTTTTCAAAATTGCTTATCCTTACCAAATCAATTACTTTTTTTCTCTATCTAAAATATCCATTTTTCCTAGTATAAAACAAAGAAAAAAATTTTTTATTAAAAATACATGAAAAAGAAAAAGATGAATATTGTTTACTCATCTAATTCTATTTAGTACCTGTAGAACCAAAGCCACCTACCCCACGGGTAGTATCTTCTAATTCATCAACTAATTCAAAATCTGCTTTCAAATAAGGGGTAAAAATAATTTGGGCAATCCGCTCTCCGTGTTCGATTTCCTGTTCTATCAAGGAATCATTTCGTAACGCTACCATGATCTCACCACGATAATCTGCATCAACTACTCCCACTTTATTAGCAGGAGCCAATCCTCGTTTACATGCTAGGCTACT
>CASRZP010000062.1 GCA_949440065.1 uncultured Bacilli bacterium | reverse complement strand
TTCTTCTTCATTAATTTTATTCCGCTCAGGATAAACAAAACCACGTTCTTTTAATTTTTCTTTTATCTTTTTTTCTGCTGCTTTTTTACGCAAGGTAACATAAGTTCTAGAAACATTTAACTCTCTTCCTATGGCACTAATAGATAATGGTTTTCCATCAATTAAACCATAAAAACGAAGCAAAATTTCCTTTTCTACTTCTGATAAATCATGAATCATTTTCCATAAAACTTGATACTCCTCTTGCTTTTCATAATCCAAAATGATATCGACTTTATCCATAATATGTTCTTCCCACGTTGGACTATCTTCATTGTCTTGATAAATTTGGGTGTTTAAACTATAATGTGTCATTTTCATCTCTTCATAAATAAACCCTGCTATTTCATTATAAATACAACGATAAGCATAAGTAGAAAACTTAATTTCTTTTTCCAAATTAAAATAACACAATGCTTTAAAAAGACCATATTCTCCTATGGCAAACAAGTCACGATGAGGAATAGGAACACTGGTAAAATAACGTTTAATCACCGCGTGCACTAACCCAATGGTAGCATGATATAAAACATCAAAAGCTGCTTTATCCCCATTTTTATATTTTGTTAAATATTGAGCAAATTCACTTTCTGTTAAATAAGAGGCTTCTTTCTCTTGTTCCATGATACATCTACTTCCTTATTACGGGTTAAAATACTCGTGATTTCAACATTTTCTTCATTTCTTCTTCCCTACCAAGATAGATAAGTTTTTGTTTAATGTTTTTAATTCTACTAGAAACTTCCTCTAATGGCAAGGATAATTTATAAGCAATACTCGTTCTACTATATCCTTTAAGATATAAAATCATAATTTTTTCTTCTTCACTGGATAAGCAACTAAATAACGAAGAATTTTGATGATTGATAGAAGAATATTCAAATTCTAAACACGTCCTAAGTTGTTGGCACCCTTTTTTTACAATCTGTAAAATCCTAGTATCTGAAATACCATATATTTTTTCTAATTCCTCTAGAGTGTGCGATTGTTGATTTCCTAATTTAAAATAATCGATTATTATCCTTTTCGTTCTTTCTGGTAGTTTTTCTAAGGCTTGGTATAAAAAGGCATAAGTTTCTTCTTTTTCTACTTCTTCAATTACATCGACACTATCATCTGGTAATAAATCTTCTAAACAACGTGCCTTATCATCAAAGCAAGAATTATCTTGAAGTTGGTTCAAACTTAACGTTGGTGGTATTTCCTCCCCTTGCGTAATGCAACTTAAGATTGCCCGACGAATACATACCGTAGCAAAAGTTGAAAAGTTGGCATTCCTTTTTAAATCAAAATGATCTACCGCATGAATTAAGCCGATTTTTCCAGCGTATTCGATTTTTTCTTTATCGTAATAACTTCTAAACTCTCGATTGATTGTGCTATAGACCAGTCCTATATTTTGACAAATTAAAATATCTCGTGCATCCTGATTTCCACTTTGGTATTTTTGAAAATATAGCCGCTGTTCTTGTTCTGATAACGTTCTTCTTTTTTCCATCATAACCTCCCCTTGATCTTGTTATACTATCAAGTATAAGAGACATATACTTTTTTCTTTGCTTGTTTTCGATCCATAACTTTTTGTTTTCTTTGTTCTAACAACTCATGATAAAGTGACAATTTACCATCCTTCTCTAATTGCTTTTCAATTTTTCCTATTCTAGCAGCAATACTTGCTTGTTTACAGTGATATAAATCACCTATTTCTGTTTGTGTATATCCATCTAAATAAAGCGAAAGAACTTGATAATCTAGCATAGAAAAATCACTTAACAATTGAACATAAGCTGGTCTAGCAATAATTTCTTCAATCCATTCTTCATCATCAATAGAACTTACCATACCTTTTTGCATGATAATATCTTCAGAAAAATCTCCCATTATTAAATAATCTTTTAATTTTTTTAATACTTTTGCTTCTATATTTCGTACCGTTTGACGAGATACATTTAATAGTGCAGCCGTTTTTTCCTCGGTATGCTTTTCATTTCCATATAATCCATAACGAAGAGTAATCACTTCAAATTCACGACCTACTAATAAATTAATTCCTTGATAAAGTATATCTATCATTTCTTTTTTCTCGTAATCTTCCATAATATTTACATCTTTATCAATTAAAGTATCCATTCTTTCTATTTTTAAATCATCATTCTCATCAATAAAACTATTTAAACTATACTGATTTCTCATCGAATGATTCTTCTTACGATTTGGACTTCTTAATTCACGACATATCGTATGATGAATCACCGTAGTAGCAAAACTAGAAAATTTATCACCATCTTCATAACTGGTTATTGCCGCATATAATCCTCTAGCACCAATGGCTTCTAAATCTTCTTTTTCCACATAAATAGAATGATATCCATTTTTAGCATAAACAGAAGAAAAATATCTTCTAATGACAAAAGAAATCAAATATAAATTCCCTTTAAATAAAGTTTCAAATGCATTCTTATCTCCATTTTTATATTTAATTAAGTATGCATTGGTTTCCTCATTAGAAAGTCTTTGACAAGGCTCTTTAATAAACTCCATTTTTATTCCCCCTTATTCTTGGCACCATTATGCCAATAAAAATTATTCTCATTTTATCACAAAAATTAAAAAATAGCAAGATTTTTCTGCTACTTTTTCCAAATAAACATCGGCTTTTCGCTTTTTTGCAAAGTTTTTATCGATTGTTTTTCTTGCTTTCCATAAAATTTTTGATATTTCCTTTGTACTTCATTATAGACAATCTGACCAAGGCGCGAATGGCTAAGTGGAAATACTTTCATTAATTCATCCAATGTTTTCGGTTGACAACCAAGACCATAAAATAATTTAATAATCTCTTGATCACGTTTGGAAAACTTATCTAATAATTCATACAATATTTGATATTCTTCTTTTCTTTCTAAAAAATCTACTACACTGCTTGTTTTATCTTCAATCGTCTCCTCTACCAAAACTTCAACATCATCATAAGTAGCATCATATATAGACAAAGCATTATCATAAGCAAGAGGTTGTTTACGTAACACTTTATCTACTTCGTTTAGTAAACCACGATAAATAACGACTGAGGCATAAGTAGAAAATTTAGCATTTTTATCTTTATCATACGTTTTTAATGCTTTATATAATAAATATCTACCAATGGACTCTAAATCCTCATATTCTATTCTTACTTGTGAAAAATAAACAGCAATAATATGATGAACTAAATTAAAGTTACGTTTTAATAAAATTTCTAAAGCATACTCATCCCCATGTTTATAACGCTCAAAATAAGTATCAAACTCTTCAGTAGTTAGTACTTTTATTCTTGGCATATTTTCCCCCCTTAAAAAAAGTGCCTTCATTATAGCACCTTTTCATATATTTATCAAGTTTTATTTTTTTATCTTGTGAACGATGTTAAAAAGGTAATACCATAAAGTAATTGGTAGCTCAAATTCTCCGATTAACTCCTCCACATGCCCAGTAAAACCTTTTTTAAAGTCATAAATTCCATAATCTTTATCATTAGGATCAAAATTACCTGATATTCCATAGAAATTATAACGAGAATACTTGTGTTCAATCGCATAGTTAATCATATGCCACTGCAAAACATAGGCACCACCGAAAAACATATATTCCTGATAATTTCCACCGAACAAGTAAGTTACCTCATTCCCATAAGTGAAAAAGATTCCTCCAGATAATATTACTTTATTCCCTTTTTCTTTCTGAATTTCTTCTGCTTGATGGATTTTTTCTTTGATTTGATTGAATTTTTCTAATAGAAGATTTCTCTTACTATCCTTGCTTACTTTAGCAATTAAATGGTTACATTCATCTAGTTCGCTCGTTAAAGAGCAAAGATAATCGACTAAATTAATTTCGGCGATCAAAAACCTAGCTTCGCCTTGGGAAAACAAACGATACAACTCTTCAAAATATTCTAGCGAGCGATTGGCAAAATGTTTACGATTGCTAGTACTATCTAACACATCTTTTAACAAAGGGAGTTCGTTTTCTTCTATTTTTCGTACAGTTACACCATTTTTTAGTCCTTTAAGAATGTTTCTTCTCGTAAATCCACGCATATTTTTTAAAATTTCCTCTGCACTAACATCAGTGTTCAAAGCAAACATGAAATGTACTTGCTCACACTCTTTCATCTTTTTATAACCTAACCTAGATAGATTCTCTAACACATTTTCATGATTATACCCATCGGGAACAACATTTCCTTCAATATCCCGTTCAATTAAAGGAAAATAAGGATCAATTCGTAGAACATAAGCGTTCTTCTTTTTTAAAAATGCCTTTAATTCCTTGGTAAAGAAAGAAATTAACTCACTATCCAAATAGTTTCCAACGAATCCACGAGATGCATAATACTCATACTTACCAAAGTGTGCTTTTTTATAAAATAACATCGCTGTTGCCATTAATTTACTATCATTCTTAACACCAACGTATAAAGTATCCCAACCATGTTGCTTTCTCATCTTTGAAAACTTACTATCTTGTAAAAAGTTACGATTTTCATATTGATTTAAAAATTCTTGATATTCTTCTTTAGTAATTTCTAAAAATTTCATATTCTCCTCCCCCGTTTCTTGTCTTTAATAATAGGAATTTTACTCATTATTTTATTGATAAAATCCATTCCTAAAATATGTTCTATCGTCTTACTTCTCCAAGTAATAGTAATATAAATTACACATCCAATTAATCCATAGAAAATGATTAATGGAATATTTAATAATCTACTAGCAAATGACGTTGGTAAAATGTATCCGATTAATAATAAGGCAATTACCATAGTTATCGTTGCTGTTAAAATATTTAACCCTTGTTTTACCGTATCTTCATAATTCACTTGGTATTTATAATGTAGATATACCAAAGAAATGGCAGTAGATACTAAGTACCCTAGAATAGATCCTGTAATAGCACCATAGTAAGCAGGTACACCAATTTTACTAAAGCCATAAATTAAAGGAATATTTAATAAAATTTTTGTAAATAATCCAGAGAATAAACTAATAAACACAATTTTGTAATCTTTTAATAATTGAACAATGGTTATACTTGAAGTAAATGCCGCTGTTGCTAAAGCGACAAAAATATAATAAGCAATCACACTTGAACCAAAGGTACTGTTTCCATAGAAAACCATCCATATAGGTTTTGCTAAAATACTAATGCCAACCGTCATGGGAACAGTAACTAATAAAAGAATTTGAAACGTTTGATTAATCTTATGACGTACATCATCCATTTTATTTTCTACAAAACTAGCGGTTAAATTAGGAATTAAACTTACCATACAACCAGAGGCAATCGCCATAACAATCATATTAAATTTAGAACCCCAGGTAGAAATAATACTCATTACACTCTCAGCATCCATAGCGGTATAACCTAACCCGTTAACTAACGTTTTTACTAAGGTTACCATATCTACTGAGTTATACAATGATTTAAAAATATCAATCATGATAAAAGGAAAGCAATACATTAAAAGTTTCATGGCAATTTCTTTTTTACTGATCACAGGTTCAACAACTTTAGCGGCTTCCTTTTCTTTATCGAATTGCTTTTTATTTTTTCTTAATTTAACAATTAAGTATAAGCAAGAAATTAATGCTCCAGCAGAGGCACCAAAAACAGCAATACCAACGGAAGTTTTTAACGATAGGTGAAATACTTTTAAAGCCATAAAACTACCAATGACAATAATTAAAACACGGACAACTTGTTCTAGTACTTGACTAATCGATGTAGGAGTCATAAAGTTATGCCCTTGAAAGTATCCCCGGTACACACTTAAGGCTGGAACAACTAAGACCGCTGTTGAGATTACTCGAATGACCAAGGTAACATCATCTATGGTGTTTCCACCTTGAATATCTCCAATAATTAGTCTAGCTACCTGTGGTGCAAAAATAAATAACACAACAAAACATAAAATACCAAGGCCAACGGAAATTTGCTTTCCTAATTTAAACGACTCTTCCTTAGCATTTTCATATCCTAAAGTATGGTATTCACTAATGATTTTACTAATCGCTAACGGTAAGCCAGCTGTAGAAATACCAAGAAATATGGCATAAATATTATAAGCATAACCATATAGTGCACCACCTTGTTCACCAATGATTTGATAAAAAGGAATCACATATAAAATTCCTAAAATCTTACTAATGACAATTCCTAATGTCGCAATAAAGGCTCCCTGCATAAAGTTAGTTTTTGTCATTTTTCTTGTTTTTCGCTTACGTTTTTTATCTATCTTCAAAAAAATCACTTCGCATTCTATAAATATAATGAATTACCTACATTTATATCATACCACATTTATATAAATTTGAACAAATTTATCATTACTTATTGATAACAACAATGCGTACACCCAAAATTTAATTATATATTCTCTTTTCTCTTAAGAAGCACATTTTACTCAATTCACAAAAAATCCCCCACTTATAGAAGTGGGAGCATGTCACTTTAATTACTATGATTACCATTTATTTTTCAACCATGATAACTGCTCTTACTCCGTCAACCGTAGCGTCATTAGGTCCTTGAAAATGTATATAACCATAATCAGATATTAAATAAGATAGGGTATATTGATAAATAATTGCATTACTTGTCCAATAACCTTTATCTGGACCTTGATTCACCGTTCCACCGCGATCAGTACAATTTGCTAAATAATTGTGCATCCACACTGGGCAGGAACGAGCATTTGAACCACAACCAAAGTCCATTGCTTCTTGAAACGTAATCATTCTTGCTTTGGCAGTTCTTTGTCCAAGAGTATATTGATTTCCTCGACACTTCATCTCATAATAATCACATCCTGTATTAGCATTATCCTTAAATACTGTTGTTCCCAACGTATATGTTTGATCTAATACATTACTCCACCCACTTGTCGCCGTTTCTAAGGCTGCTAGCGCTGTTACAGGCCCCCTTCGATTATCCATAGCATCTTTATACCAAGCCACAGAATTTACGGTATTTTCTCGCTGTTGTAAGGTTAACGTATTTCCATTATCATACATCACATGAAAATATCTTTCTAAAGTATCATTTAGTCTATACCTAATAATAGTAGCACGACTATATGTCTCAGGGGTTTTTAACGCTAAGCAAGTAGATTCCTCTCCTGTTACACAAAAGGTTGATGATCCGATCGTTTGATCATATTTATATATATTTAATATATTGGGATTTCTATCCATAACATCAGGTGCATCCTCTATCGTTAAACTACAACTAGCACCAGGATATGGACTACTTTCATATACCACTTCATTATTAGATGTTTTTCTACACTTTATATAAGGATAATAGTCTACTTTATCTTCATTCTTACTAACATATACCTTTGATTCATTACAAGTAATTCCCTCTTTTGCAAAAGGCTTTAACAAATTAGCATTGACTAAATCTTGATAAGTAATAGAAACACATCCATGCCAGTACTTTGAAGTCATATCTTCACCATGAGAATCAAAATATAGTTTTGAAGCAACCTCTACCGTATCTTTATAATATTCATACTCTTTTTTCTTATTTTTATTTTGCATGGACATTACTGACGGAAACACAATAATCATCACTAGTCCCATAATCGTAATGATCATAATTAACTCAATTAAGGTATAACCTTTCTTATTTATCTTCACCTTTTACCTCCTATTCTTATACATTAATTATACAATAGGTTTTTAAAAATTTAAAGAAAAGTTATATCTTTCTTCTCTAATTTTACCTTATATTTTCTTATTTTTTGATAGAGACAACAGCCCTACCACTATAACCACTACTGGAAGTATAAGATTCACTAATTGTTCTATCATATCTTACTTGCCAAATAGCAAGATTAGTAGCTGCATTTGCAGTCATTGTCCAATAACTATAGTTCATCCCATAATCTCCACCAGTTCTATTTTCTGTTCCTCCATATTTAGTAGATTGATATAAATAGTTAGACATCCATATAGGACAGGAACTTATCGTTTTCGTACACCCTAAAGCTTGTGCTTCTTGTAAAGATATTATTCTTACTTTAGAAGTTCTTGGACCTAACGTATAGGTATTGGTTGTGCAATTAAATTTCCTATTTGTATCATCATAACTACATCCAGTAAAAGCATTATCTTTAAATACTGTTGTTCCTAATGTATGTTTGATC
>CASRZP010000061.1 GCA_949440065.1 uncultured Bacilli bacterium | reverse complement strand
TAGTATGATATATGCGTAGTGGTTGAATGTGGTAAAAAGTGGGGGAAGTAATATGTTAATGGGATTATATGAACATCATTTAGATGATAAAGGTCGTGTCATCATTCCTAGTAAATATCGGGAAATTTTACCTGATAAATTGATATTAACAAAAGGAATAGATGAGTGTTTGTATCTTTATCAAGAAAAAGATTTTAAATATTTTATTGACAAGTTAACTTACCTTTTGTTTACCAAACAAGATGTTCGCTTCTTTTTACGTTTTTTCTTATCTAGTGCCACCACAATTGAACTAGATAAACAAGGTAGAATTCTTATTCCTTCTTTTTTAAAAACTTATGCCAAATTAGGTGATGATATTATGATTTTAGGCGTAATGGATCACTTGGAATTATGGGATAAAACTTTATGGGAAGATAGTATTAAAAAACAAGAAGGAAAGATTTTAGAAATTAGTGAACATTTATTTGATGAAGGGGAAAGCTATGGAAAATAAGCATATTAGTGTATTATTAGCCGAATCAATTGAAGCACTGAATTTAAAAAGCGATAGTATTGTGGTGGATGCTACCTTAGGTTACGCTGGTCACAGTAGTGAAATATTAAAAAGAATAAAAAGGGGACATTTATTCGCCTTTGATCAGGACCTTGAAGCAATTCATTATAGTAAAAATCGTTTAGAGAAAATAGGAAGTAATTATACAGTTATTCACGCCAACTTTTCTTATATGACAGAAGAGTTAAAAAAACAAGGTATCACTAAAGTTAATGCGATCCTTTTTGATCTTGGTGTATCTAGCCCACAGTTAGATGATAAAGACCGTGGGTTTAGTTACCATCAAGATGCAAGATTAGATATGCGAATGGATAGAGAAAACTCACTTAGTGCGTACGAAGTAGTAAATACTTATTCTAAAAGCGAACTAACGAGAATTTTTTATCAATATGGAGAAGATAAGTTTTCTAAAAATATTGCTAGTAAAATAGTATCGTACCGAGAGCGTAAACCAATTGAAACGACTCTTGAATTAGTAGAAATTATCAAATCTGCTGTTCCTATCAAATATCGATTAGAAAAACATCCAGCAAGACAAATTTTTCAAGCGATACGAATTGAAGTGAATCACGAGTTAGAAATATTAGAAGATAGTATTAATCAAGCAATGAATTTACTTGAAGTAGGAGGAGTCTTAGCAGTGATTACTTTTCATTCCTTAGAAGATAAAATCATTAAAAAACGTTTTAAGGAAGTCACCGAGATTGATGCTAAAGTGAAAGGATTACCTAATGTACCTAAAGAATACTTACCAAGTTTTCGTATGCTTACTAATAAAGCCATTGTTCCATCTAGCGAAGAATTAGAGAAAAACCCTCGTGCAAGAAGCTCTAAATTAAGAGTAATAGAAAGAATAAAATAAGGAAGAAGGTTCATTATTGAAAAAAATAAAAAGAAAATGGAAGTTTAGTCGTTTAGAAAAGTTTGTATATGCTCTTACCATTTTATTGGTAGTATCTTCTCCGATTACCATTGTTTTTTCTAAAGCAACATTATCAAAAATTAACTTTGAGGTTGAACGTCAAAAAAAGAAGATTTCTTCTCAACAAAAGAAAAATGAAAGCTTAACCATGAAAATTGACGAATTAGCTAGCCTTGATAAAATTCAAGAGATTGCCAAAGAGAATGGTTTGAGTTATAATAATGATAGAATCAAAGTAATTGTAGGAGAATAGGCATGAAAAAAAAGAAAAAGGAAGCTAGAAACACGATTAAAATTAGCAAATTTGTGGTTGTCTTTGCTCTTTTTTTGTTTGTTATTATGGCTCTACGTTTAAGTCAGTTAGCATTATTTGATAAAATAGACGATGTGAATTTAGCAACTTTAGCTAGTAAACGAACAACAAAAACAGAAATAATTCCTGCTAAAAGAGGAACGATTTATGATTGTAATGGGGAAGTACTAGCCCAAAATGTATCTTCTTATACCATTATTGCCTACCTTGATCCGAAAAGAACAGAAAATCCCGATCGTCCAATGCACGTAGTAGAAAAAGAAAAAACAGCTGAATTACTTGCTCCCATTTTAAATATTTCTTATGATCAAATCATAACCTATTTATCTAAAGAGGATGTTTATCAAACAGAGTTTGGGAGCAACGGAAAAGGATTAACCGAGCTAGTTAAAGATAAAATATTAGATTTAAACCTTCCAGGCATTGATTTTATAGAAACCCAAAAAAGATATTACCCAAAAGGAGATTTTTTATCTTATATTTTAGGATATGCTAAAACAGACGAAAATGGGGTAATGAAAGGGGAACTTGGATTAGAAGCTTATTATGATGATATCTTATCAGGTACTGATGGTTTTATTACGTATCAAAAAGATTTGCGAGGATATAAAATTGCTAATACCAAAGAAATGACACAACCTGCAATTGATGGAAAAGATATTTATTTAACGATTGATAGCAACATTCAATTTTTCCTAGAACAGGCTTTGAAAAATAGTGCTGCTAATTATCATTTTGAATGGCTAACTATGGTAGTTGCTGATGCTAAAACTGGAGCTATTTTAGGAAGTAGTACAACCCCATCATTTGACCCTAATCTTAGAAATTTAACCAATTACTTAGATATTAACGTATCCGTTCCTTATGAACCAGGTTCAACGATGAAGATTTTTACTTATATGGCAGCGATGGAAAACGGAGTATATCATGGCGAAGATACTTTTAAATCTGGTACTTTTACTACTAGTGATGGAACAGAAATTGGTGACTGGAATCGTAATGGATGGGGGTATATTACTTACGATCAAGGATTTAAATATTCGAGTAATGTTGGAGTGGTAAACTTACTCAATAATGGTCTAACCTCATCAATGTTATGGAAATACTTTAAAAAGCTAGGATTTGGAGCAAAAACAGGAATTACTCTTCCTAAGGAAGCAACAGGAAAAATTAATTTTAAGTATGAAACGGAGATATATAATGCAGGCTTTGGTCAAGGAATTACCACAACACCAATGCAAAATATTCAAGCCCTAACTACACTAACCAATGATGGAATGCTATTAAAACCTTACTTAGTAAAAAAGATTATCGATAAGAAAACCAATAAAGTCGTGGAAGAAGGCAAGCGAAAAGAAATTGCCCAAGTGGCATCCACTGATACGGTGAATAAGATTTTAGAACTAATGGATGCTACGGTAAATGAGCGAGGATACACTGGATCAGGCTATCGAATGGATGGATTTGATTTAATTGGGAAAACAGGAACAGCCCAGATTGCCTCAGAAAATGGGGGAGGCTACTTATGGGGAGCTAACCAAATCATTTCCTCCTTCGCTGGTATTTATCCAGGAAAAAATCCCGAAATTATTATTTATACATCTCTAAAACGACCTGATGAAGGAAGTGCTAAGCCAATTACTACAGCAGTAAAAGATGTGGTGCAAAATGTAAGTAAATATCTAGGAACTGATTTAGAAACGGTTGATCATGAAGTAAAGGTAGAAAAACTTAGCAAATATATCAATTTAGATGTTGAACAAGTTAAAAATGAAATAGTATCGTTAAATCTAACTCCTATCATCATTGGAAATGGCAACAAAGTAATTCGTCAGTATCCAATGGAGGGAACTTCCATCTCTTCTGGAAGTGAAGTGTATTTAGTCACTAATGGAAGTGAAGTAGTAATGCCTAATATGATGCACTGGTCATTAAAAAAGGTAGCAACGTACTTTAACTTAGTAAAAGTTCCTTATCAGGCAAATGGCAGTGGGTATGTGGTAAGCCAAAGTATAATGGAAGGGACACCAATTACTAATACGATGGAAATTGTTTTAGAGTTATCTCCAATGAAACAACAAAATGAGGAAGGTTAATCTTTTATTTAAGATAAATGAGTTAGAAAATAAAAAAAGAAAAATTACTAAAAGTAAACAAAATATTGAAATGTATGGTAAGAGATGATAAAATTAAACGTATAAAGATAGGAAAGTAGTGGTGGATGTATGAAAAAAGTAGAGGAAAGCACTCTAGAAATGGATAATAGACCCTTTGTAAAAACTGTCCAAGAAATATACTACATCTCAAATATAAAAATTAACCAAAAGTCAACGGGGGGCTTTCAATATAAAGTTATCACACCATGGTTTTAAGAACGGGACAAGTTTTCCATTCTTTTTTATGTGATTAAAAAGAAAAAATTAAATTCTAGTTAACATTTGAGAATTTTATTTCATTTAAGGGTATACTAGATAAAGAATAGTAAGGAGTTTTAAAATATGCAAAATAAGAAAAAGATGATATTATCATTAGGAATGATTTTACTATTAATAGTAATAACCGTTGGGGTAACTTTTGCAGCGTTTACCTTTACCCAAGAAGGAATGGTGTAAAACGTAATTGAATCTAGTACGATTATGTTAACGTATACAGAAGGTAAAACGGGAATCATTTTAAATGAAGCATATCCCATGAGTGATGAAAGGGGGAATAACAAAATTAGGTTCCCTGGCTTTTGCTAGTTTGGGCGTTACCGAAGTGATTTTACCAGATAGTTTAGTAGAAATTGCTAGTTACACCTTAGCATTTAATAAAATAGAAAATATAGTGATTCCTAAAAATGTAACAGTGATAGGATCATATTCATTTCTAGATAATCCGCTAAAAAAAATTGTTAATAAAACAGGTAGGAGTATCGACTGGACGAATGTGTTAGAAGGATATTCTTTAGGAGAGTCCTTTGTAACAGGAACGATAGGAAGTATTATTATCACTGCTGAATAAAAAAAGAAAGAAAATCATTTGACTTTTATTTACTCGTATGCTATACTTTGAAGGCACTAAAAAAAGAGCTACTTTAAAGGAGAGCGATACAAATGAAAAATAAAGACAAAGATACCTTCTTTTTTTTGACTACAACTATGGCAATTTCTCTTGCCACTATTTCCCTTACAGGCTTTGCCATTAGTAAAACTACCTCAGTTGGAAAGGTAAATATTACTAAAGAATGTTTAGCATCTTTTCAAACACAATACCAGGATGAACTAACAATTGTTACACTTAATGATGAGCGAGGATTAAATACTAATGGCATATTTACTACTACTAGTTATCCTGATTATATTGCTAATACATTAAATGCTGATGGAAAATTAAAAGTAAATAACGTGAATTTGTCTTCTCGTAGATTTAATGATACAACTTATATTGATCAATACTTATTACAAAATCTAACCATTGGAGAAATTGTTGCGTTAAATAAAGTAGCAAGTGAACAAGATTGGATAGAAGATTATCCGTCAATCTTAAAAGGACTATCCCATTTAGAATTAGCAAAAATAGATAAGACCTTAGAAAAGTATCATTTAACAGAACTACTTGCTACTAGTAGTCAACCTATTATACTTTATAATTCTGGACAAAATGATTGGTTTTCTAATATTTATCATGGGTTATATGACTTAGAACAATATGATAGTAATGGAAATTTATCTATGAAATATATGTATACGGTAAATAAAATTATCGATATCGAAGAAATCAATCAAGTAATAGCTAAGATAGAAAATAATTTTAAAAATATTTTAGCAACTAACGCTAATAGTCAAATTGTAACAACTTCTATTTTTGTTCCTAGAAATTTAAAAAGTTTACAAAATGAAATCTTAATTGACGGAATCAATCAATATAATGAAAAATTAAAAGAGTTATGTAAGAAGTATCAAGTTTTATGTATTACCATGGAAGAATTGGAAGACGTTTGTCCTTATGCTATAGATAAAGGCGGGCTAACTAGCGATGGACATAAAGCACTAGCCAAAATGATTATGGAAAGAGTAGGAAATCATTTTGTATCTGATCAAAAAGATGAGGAGAAAGAGTTTAACTTAGCAATCGAAAACAATGGTTTATCAGGTACTTTAGAAAATATGAAAATTTATCTAGCTAGTTTAAAAGAAGAACCATTAAGAAATGATATTGATGGAGGATATTCTAATAAAGTCTATCAAGAACAAGTAGATGATGTATTAGAAGAAATCTCATTAATTAAAAAAGTATTACAAAAAAGTAGATAGTATGAATCACAATATGAAATTATGTCTAAGGAACAGATTTTAGTTCATCGACTTTTTAAATAGTTATAGAAAAAGATGATTAGTGGTAATTTTTGGCGAATTACTCTTTTTTTATCTTCATATACTTTACAAGAGGTGGCTTATGTTTACTAAAAAAGTAGATGCAAGAATTAAAATTGTAATGATTATTATTTTTTTGTTGTTTTTTCTAATTATTTTTAAAGTATTTTATATTCAGTTGATTGATTATAAACGTTTATCGAGTCTTGCTAATGATTTATGGAGTAGAGATTTACCCATTGAAGCAAATCGTGGGTTGATTTTAGATCGAAACGGTGTTATTCTAGCGGATAATTTAACGACTACTAGTTTAGTGTTAATCCCTAATCAAATTCAAGATAAAGAACAAACATCAATAAAACTAGCAGAAATTTTAGGTGTTAGTAAAGAAGAAATGGATAAGCATGTGACTAAGAAAACTTCTATTGAAAGGGTGCATCCAGAAGGTAGAAGACTCTCTTATGAAGTGGCAGATAAGATTGAACAGTTAAATTTACCTGGAGTGTATTTAGTCAAGGAAGCGAAACGTTATTATCCTTATGGAAATAGCTTATCCCATGTTTTAGGCTACGTTGGAATTGATAATCAAGGTTTAGCGGGATTAGAGTTACAGTATGATGAATACTTAACAGGAGAAGCAGGAGCGATTAAGTACTTTGCGGATGCTAAGGGGGGAAATTTAAATTTATCCGATGTTTACTTAAAACCACAAGACGGGATGAATTTGCAGTTAACGATTGATTATAAAATTCAAGTGTCTCTAGAGCGAGAGTTAGATAATGTTGTGGATATGTTTAAACCTGATATGGCATTAGCTGTGGTCATTGATCCGAATAACGGGGAAATACTAGGGATGAGTTCTAGACCAAATTATGATCCTAACAATTATCAAAATTATACTATGGAAGAATTATCAAGAAATCTTCCCATATGGGCATCATATGAGCCAGGTTCAACATTTAAAATTATTACTACTGCCGCTACAGTGGAAGAAGGATTAGTTGATTTATTCAAAGATACTTTTGATGATTCAGGTTCTGTGCAAGTAGAAAATGCTAGAATTAAATGTTGGAAAGCAGGAGGACATGGGCATCAAACGTTTTTACAGGTTTTAGAAAATTCGTGCAACCCAGGATTTGTGAAAATGGGACAACTTTTGGGAAAGGAAAAATTGTTTTCCTATCTTGATTTATTTGGTTTTGGTAACAAAACAGGAATTGATTTAAATGGTGAGGGAACAGGAATTATCTTCCCATTAGAGAAGGTGGGTCCTGTGGAACTAGCAACAACGGCCTTTGGTCAAGGAGTATCCGTTACGCCAATACAGCAAGTAGCTGCTGTTTCTGCTGTATTAAATGGAGGTAATTTATATAAACCTTTTGTAGTTAAGAATATTTTAGAGCCAGAGACCAATAGTATTGTAAAAACATTTGATAAAGAATTGGTAAGGAAAACGATAAGTGAAGAAACAAGTGAAATTATGCGTTATGCCTTAGAAAGTGTTGTAGCAAAAGGTGGAGGAAAGGCTGCCTATATTGACGGATATCGAATCGGAGGAAAAACAGGAACGGCCCAAAAAGTAGAAAATGGTCATTATTTAGTCAATAATTACATTATGTCTTTCGTTGGCATCGTTCCATCAAATAACCCACAGGCAATTTTATATATTGCTATTGATAACCCTAAAAATACAGCTCTTTTATCAAGTTACACAACCACTCCAATTGCAAGGCGTATTTTATTAGATATTATTGAAGCCTTAGGCATTGAAAAACAAGAAGGAGGAATTGAGAAAGATTATCAATGGAACGATGATGTGTATGTAGAAGTTACAAATGTGATTGGTATGGATGTAAAAGAAGCAACTAAAGCATTGAGCGATTTTGAAGTAGAATACTCTGGTGTTGGAACAAAAGTAATTGAGCAAAGTCCAAAAGCTGGGGAGAGAATTGCGAAAGGAAGTACTATTCGTTTACTTTTAGGAAGTTAAAAGCAAATGATGAAAATGGTATTGAAATGAAAGTAGAAATTTGTTAAAATATAGATATGAAAAATAGAAAGGGAAGTGTTAAAAGATGAATTTTATAAAGACTTTTTATCATTTTGATACTTGCCTAAGCTTTGTTAACCAAAAATTAACTA
>CASRZP010000060.1 GCA_949440065.1 uncultured Bacilli bacterium | reverse complement strand
AAGCAAGAAAATATGGAATCAAGATTAACGTGTATGCAAAACAAGATATATATGCAGAACCAGTGGAACAACCAGTTAGTAGAACAAATTTAAATATTCAAAAAGTGTTTACTTATAACCAAACCACAGGAGCAGATAATTTTTGTGTAACAGGAGAAGAAGAAACCTGTGTAAGTTTAAGAAAAGCACCAGAGACATATCCAACGGGAACTATCATCAAATATAAGGTAAACGATACAACGGAGAAATATTTTCATGTACTAGCAGATAATGGAGATACTTTGACTTTACAACAAAGAGAAAATACAGTAAATCAAACACCATGGTATCAAGATGCTGATGTCACCAAGGGTCCTCTTACCATATTACTCGCATTAGAAAACGCTACAAAAGGATGGATAAATGTGTTAGATCAAACTTATGCTTTAGGAACAACAATATTTAAAGATAACTCATTTACAGGATGTTCAAGTTATGTGTCATTTTCTTGCTCTAAAAATGTTTATACATTAGAAGAAAGAAATGCTAAAGCTAGAATGATAACTGTACAAGAAACAACAGAATTAGGTTGTAAAAATGCAAAATTTACATGTCCAATATGGATGTATAATTATTTAGATGGATCTGTTGGTAATGGGGGAACAGTAAATGGAATAGATAATAGTTATTGGACAAGTTCAGTTAATTTTGTTTATACAAATTATGCGTGGAATATAATTTACTCTGGCGGTTATTCATATGACGGACGTCCAATTACGCGGACAAATAGTGGTGCAAGAGCTATCGTAATGATTAAAAAATAAGAAATAAATTATCTTTAAATATAATATAGTTCAATGATTGATGGAGGCATTGGTACTTCCCTTGCTATTTTCATCATTTTTTTGTATTTCGTCAAATTCTACGAAAAATTACAAAAGATGTAGTAGTTTTTGAATAAATTTTGTATAATATGTGTTAGGTGAAGAACATGAAGCAGTCAAATATTAGAAATTTTTCCATCATTGCTCACATTGATCATGGAAAAAGCACTTTAGCAGATAGAATTCTAGAGGAAACAGGTGCTTTAACCAAACGTGAGATGAAAGAGCAAATTCTTGATAATATGGATATTGAAAGAGAGCGTGGCATTACCATAAAATTAAACGCTGTTCAGTTAAAATACCAATATCAAGGCGAAGAATATTATCTTCATTTAATTGATACCCCAGGACATGTTGACTTTTCTTATGAAGTAAGTCGCAGTTTAGCAGCCTGTGAAGGAGCTATTTTAGTAGTCGATGCAGCACAAGGAATAGAAGCACAAACCCTAGCAAATTTGTATCTTGCCATGGAACACGATTTAACCGTCATTCCTGTTATCAATAAAATAGATTTACCCAATGCTGATCCTGATAGAGTCAGCGAAGAATTGGTAAAAACCCTAGGCTTTAAAAAAGAAGACATCGTTTTAGCTAGTGCCAAAAATGGAATAGGAATCACCAATATTATTGAACAAATCATCAACAAAGTTCCTGCCCCTACTGGAGATAAGACTGCTCCTTTACAAGCGTTGATCTTTGATAGTTTGTTTGATTCCTATCGTGGTGTAGAAGTGTCCATTCGTGTAGTTAATGGTAGTATTCGTGTAGGAGATACCATTTTAATGATGGAGACTAATGCTACCTATGAAGTTACTGAGTTATTAATTAATACGCCAAAGGAAGAAAAGGTGAGTGAATTATCCACTGGTGAAGTTGGTTATTTGATTGCTAGCATTAAAAGTATTTCCGATGTTAAAGTAGGAGATACTATTACCTTAAATAACAATAAAGCCTTAAGTCCATTACCTGGATATAAGCCAATGAAACCTATGGTCTACTGTGGGATATACCCAATAGAATCTAGTAAATACGATGATTTAAAAGAAGCATTAGAAAAGCTAAAACTAAATGATGCTTCCTTAATCTTTGAACCAGAAACATCAAAGGCACTAGGTTTTGGTTTTCGTTGTGGTTTTTTAGGACTACTTCATATGGATATTATCGAAGAGCGAATCGAAAGAGAATTTGGTATCGATTTAATTGCAACAAGCCCTTCTGTTATTTATGAAGTAGAATTAACGGATGGTACAGTAGAATGGATCGATTCCCCCGTTAAAATGCCAGATCGAGTAAAAATTAAAACCATTAAAGAACCATATGTAAAGGTGAGTATTTATACGCCAAGTGAATACATCGGTTCAATCATGGAACTATGTCAAAACAAACGAGGAACTTATCAAAGTATGGAGTACATTGATGAGAAGCGAGTTACCATTTACTACCTTATACCCCTATCTGAGATTGTCTACGATTTTTTCGATAAACTAAAATCATACACGAAAGGTTATGCATCATTTGATTACGAATTAATCGATCATCGCCCAAGTGACTTAGTCAAGATGGATATTTTACTAAATGGTGAAATAGTCGATGCCTTAAGTACGATTGTCCATAAAGATTTTGCTTATCAACGTGGGCGTGTGGTAGTAGAAAACTTAAAGAAAATTATTCCAAGACAAATGTTTGAAGTACCAATTCAAGCTTCCATTGGTGCTAAAGTGATTGCAAGAGTTGACATTAAAGCCCTAAGGAAAAACGTTTTAGCCAAGTGTTATGGAGGAGATGTATCAAGAAAGAAGAAACTTTTAGAAAAACAAAAAGAAGGAAAGAAGCGGATGAAGCAAATTGGAAGTGTCGAAATTCCTCAAGAAGCTTTCTTAAGTGTTCTTAGTATGGATGAGATGGAATAATGGTTAGAAGTGCTTATATTCATATTCCTTTTTGTCAAAGTATTTGTTCTTACTGTGATTTTTGTAAATTTCTATATTCGTATCAAAATATTGATTTATACCTTAAAAGATTACAAGAAGAAGTAAAGGGTGCGAATATAAAAGATGAGCTAACTACCTTATATTTAGGAGGAGGAACGCCTAGTTGTCTCTCCTTAAAGGAAACAAAGACTTTATTTTCTATTACCGATAGCCTTCCCTTAAGTAAAGATGTTGAATTTACTATCGAGGTAAACCCTAGTGATATAACAGAAGAAAAACTATTTCTTTGGCATCAACATCGAGTCAATCGCTTAAGTATAGGAATTGAATCATTTCAAGAAGAAATATTAAAAACTTTAGGAAGAAATCACTCCTATGATGAGATAAAAGAAAAAATTACTTTAGCGAAAAAAATAGGTTTTACCAATATTTCTGTTGACTTGATGTATGCGATACCTAATGAGACTATGGAACAATTAAAAGACGACTTAGAAAAATTACTTTCTTTAAAGGTAAGTCATATTTCATGCTATTCATTAATGATTGAGCCTAGGACGAAGCTTTATTTAGAAAAGGTTGAACCCATTAAAGAAGAAGTAGATGTAAAAATGTATCAGTTGATTCATCAAACCTTAGAAAAAAATGGCTTCCATCAATATGAAATTAGTAATTATGCAAAAAAAGGTAGAGAATCTAAACATAATTTGGTATACTGGAACAATCAGGAATACTATGGCTTTGGGTTAGGTGCTGCATCGTATCTTGGTAATATTCGATCAACTAATACAAAAAAATTAAAAACGTATTACCACCACTTTGAAAAAGAAGAAGAAACTTTAAACGACATTGATAAAATGCGTTATGAAATGATTTTGGGTTTAAGAAAAATAGAAGGCGTAAACAAAAGAGAATTTTTTCTAAAATACCATCAAAATATTCAAGATGTTTTTAACATAGATGATCTGATAGAAAAAAAGGTATTCATCGATGATGGAACTTATTTATCGATATCCTATCATTATTTATATATATCAAACGAGATTTTAACTCGTTTTGTGGAGTAAGGAGTACAAAAAATGGAGAAGTATGAACATTTTAATCAAGAATTAACTTATATCAAAGACGAAAGGATAAAGGAATCAGCTAAGTATATACTTAATCAATTGCCAGACTATTTTTACATGGTGCCTGCTAGTTCAACAGGAAAGTATCATCCAGAGTATGCTTTAGGAGAGGGTGGACTACTACGTCATACGAAAGCTGCTGTTAGAATTGCTTTTGAATTATTATCAGATCCAATAATCGGGGATAAATATAGTCAAAATGAAAAAGACTTAATGATTTTTGGTTTAATGATTCACGATGGACTAAAATCAGGAAAAGTACAAGAGAAATATACCAAGTTTGATCATCCTTTACTAATTGGGAAGTTCTTACAAGAAGAAAAAGCCAATCTTACGTTAAATGAAGAAGAATTAACTTTTTTATGTAAAGTGATAGCATCACACATGGGACCATGGAATAAAGATTATGATGGAAATGAGGTTTTGCCTGTTCCTAAAACAAAATACGAAAACTTCGTTCACATGTGTGATTATCTAGCCAGTAGAAAATGTATTTTGATTCCTTTTGATTCATCTAATCATGTAATAAATTGACAAAATATATGTTTTTTACTATACTTAAATAGAAATAAAATTGAGGTGGGAAAATGAAAACGGGAAAATTAATTGTCGTAGAAGGAACAGATTGTTCAGGGAAGGCTACACAGACAGAGTTATTAGTAAAGTCCTTAGAAGAAAAAGGAAAGAAAGCTATTCGCTTAACTTTTCCCATGTATGATACACCAACAGGAAAAATTTTAGGTGGACCAGTGTTAGGAAACCCTAATATTTCATCATGCTGGTTTAGTGAAGGATATGCTAACGTAGATGCAAAAGTTACCTCACTATATTTTGCCGCAGATAGAAAATACAATATTAATAAAGTAAAAGAATATCTTGAAGAAGGCTATTATGTTATTCTAGATCGCTATACTAGTAGTAACATGGCTCATCAAGGAAGTAAGATTGAAAATAAAGATGAACGTTTTTACTTTTATCAATGGATTGATAAACTGGAATATTGGCTTTTAGAACTTCCTAAAGCTGATCTTACCATCTTTTTACATGTTCCTTCTTGGTTATCCTACGAACTAAAGAAAAATCGTGAGGTTCTAGATGATGCGGAAATGAATGAGGAACATTTAAAGCGTTCAGAAGATGCTTATATTGAATTATCTGAGTTATATCATTGGACGGTAATTGAATGTGAAGACAAAGAGAAAAAGCAAATTCGTACCATTGATGATATTCATCAAGAAATGTTATCTATCATTTTAAAAGAAGATTAAATTTAAAATAGTAAATGAAAATATATATTGGAAAAGTTTTTGCAAAGAAAATGAGGTTCTTAAACATTAAGGGGTGCTAATCAAAATTTTAGCATCTTTTATACTAATAAAAATGCTAAAAATATCAAACTCTTAACATTTCTATAAAACATAATCTTGAACTAGCACCCCTAAAAGTGCAAGAACCGAGAAAATCTATATTTTTAATTGAAAAAAATTATTGCTTTTGTTATGATTAATATAAAGAAAGATAAGTGATGTAGATGAAAACAAATAAAAAAGGTTTTACGATTGTAGAGTTGTTAGGAGTAATTACCTTATTAGCAATTATTGCTATCATTGCTGTACCATCCATTGGAAATGTGCTAAAAGAAACAACAGTAGCGTACTATACGACAAATGAGAATACCTTACAGCTAGGGGCTAAAGATTATTATAACGCTAATCGTACATTATTACCTAAAGAGTATGGACAAACATCGATGGTGGATATTGAACAATTAGTAAACGATGGATATATGGATCCAATTGTCGATAAGAACAATAAAACCTGCACGGGATATGTCATTGTCTATAAAGAAGAAACAGAAAATTATAAATACCATACGTGTGTGATATGCGATGATTACAAAACAAAAGGAGAGTACTGTAGTGAAGAGTATTATCCGGAAAATAACTATATCATAGTACCTAAAGAAGATAGCGTACATATTTTAAATGAACCATTTACTGTGCCATTAGCACAAGTAAAAAGAAAATCAACAGGAGAAATATTAGTTAACGATTTAGCACCAGTGAGTAATACAGTAAATATTAGCAAGGTAGGAAAATATACCTTAGAATACATTTATAAAATTGCTAAAGCAAAAACAATCATCACCGTAGTAGATCCTACCAAACCTATATTAGTAATAAGTCCAAAAGAAGTAACCATTACCCAAGGAGATAGTTATGATGTCATGACAGGCGTTACGGCAAAAGATGATGATAGTGGAATAGATACCGTGTATCCAGATATTACTGATACATCAACTCTGCCAGTAGGAGTTCACACGATTACCTATACAGCAAAAGATAAAAGTGGAAACATCACCATTGATACTAGAACTATCATTGTAGAGCCAAATATTCCAGAAAAACCAAGTGTTATTTTACGTCTTGGAAGTTCTACTGGAGCAACTTATCAAGAAGGAACATGGACGAAAGAATCTATTTATCAAGAGTTTACTTCCAATGGAAAGGTTGATTATTATGAATACACCACAAATCCTAATGGAACTTGGACAAAAGGAAACAACTTATTACAAGTAGCCGAAGGAAACTATACCATATATGTTCGAGGAGTGAATGATAAAGGAAGAGGAGAAGCACTATCTTATACCATGAAAATTGATAAGACACCCCCAGTGATTAGTTTTAGTGAACATAGCCCAAGTGTTTGGAGTGCAACAAGTAAGAATGCTACCGTTACCGTTAGTGATTCTCTAAGTGGAGTAGCTAGTAAAAAATGGGATGAAAGTACGAAAGCTATTAGTCACTTCCAAAGTAATGGAAAAGTGATTTCTAGTGATGTGGTTAACTTTAATCGCTACCGTGTAACTATTTACGCACGTGATAATGTAGGTAATGAAACAACTGTAGTAAAAACCGTTAAAGTAGATCGATTTCAACCTTATACCCCATATTTTAATCTTACCAAAACACGTAATGAAAATTCACCATGGACTTTTAGAATGACTTGTACCACTTTAGATATTGCCTTCTTTGGTGTGAATAGCTGTCGGGTTTCTGCATATAAGAATGGTAGTAGCACAGGATTTAGAGCAGTACATACTGTAACTGATCCAGTTCATGATTGCGAGGTAGAAAGCTGTAGTGATATTACTTTCTATCATAAATATACGCTTTCAGACGGCACTACTACTTCATGGTCAACGAGTAGTTTGAAAATTAAGGAAACAGAGGCAGGGAAATGCCATACCGTATATTTACGCGTTAAAAATGAGGCAGGTACCTACAGCAACATTAGTGAAACAAAAGTTTGTATGTATGAATAGAATAAGACTTGATCACTAAAAAATAAAAGTGATCTATGAAAACTTCTATCGTGATTACTATTAACAAAGTTGACTATCTGATAGTTGTCAGTACAAAATGAATACCACTAATATAGAGTATCTTTACCAATAAAAGGAGAATCTTATGAGAAAGAAAATGACTATTATTTTAAGTATTGCTATTCTTTTCATATTAATAGGAGCATTCCTAACGATTTTCAAAAAAGGTGAGGTTAAACCCAATCAACCAAACGATAATCCACCAGTTGAAGAGAAAAAAGGGTTAACCAAAGAGCAAGCCTTAGCCCTATTAAATGAGAAAGTTCCTCTTGAAAATGGCATTTATCAATTTGTAGAAGAAGTAGAAAATAAATATTATCGTTTTGAAATTGTATCAGAAGATGGAAGTGTGCGTGAGGAGTTAACATATTTAGTGGATAAATTAGAACACTTACTGTATAAAGAGAACTCTTACGTTCAAGAGGATGCTGATTTTGAATGATAAAAATAAAAAATAGAAGTAGGGATAAAAATGAGTGTTGATGTTATTGTATTATTAATTTTATTAGTTGCTGTGATTTTCGTTTTTAGACGTTTTAGCAGTGTGGTGTATTTTGTAGCCATCGTAGATATTTTACTTAGAATTTTAACATTTGTTAAAAATAATCTAGGTTTACCTGATGTTAAGGCTTTGATAGATCAGTATATTCCAGAAAGTCTTCCTACGATTTTTGCACGTTATACCAATGGTAGTGTATATACCATCATCATGTGGGGGTATGTCATTATTTTTTCTATCTTTTTGTTTTATACGATGAAGACATTTTGGTACAAAAGAAAATGAAAAAAATGAGTACAGAAAAAAATCGGAAGAACAAAATGGATTTACTATAGTAGAACTTCTTGGTGTGATTTCCTTATTAGAAATCAGTGCCTTAATTGCTGTACCATCGAATGGAAATGTGTTGAAGGAAACAACTTATTCAAACAATTATATTATAGAATATTATCATGTTAAATATGTTATTCATTTTTAATGATGTTTTTCATCTTTATACATAAAAATAATTGAAGTACATAAAAAACTATGTTAAAATGTATGCATAAAGTAAGAAAAGAGGTGTGTGATAAAGAAAAATAATTTTAGTCATTTTTCATGCACTTTTGTTAACTCTAGATTAACTATGGGGCAGTATTTAGAATAAAACCCTTTAATATCAAGGATGAGAAGCAATTCCCATTCTTTTT
>CASRZP010000059.1 GCA_949440065.1 uncultured Bacilli bacterium | reverse complement strand
AAAGAAGACTATCTTCATTAGGGCCTGGAGGATTATCTCGTGATAGAGCGGGAATGGAAGTTCGTGACGTTAATCCATCACACTATGGTAGATTATGTCCAGTTGAATCTCCAGAAGGACCTAATATCGGACTTATTACTTCACTTGCAAGTTATGCAAAAGTTGATGAATATGGATACCTGATTGCAATTTTCTTTTTACTCTCTCGGTTAAGACAGCCGTTTTACCACTTCCCGCTCCTGCTGATACAATGATAGAAGTTCCTTCCTTATCAATCGCTAACTGTTGTTCCACTGTCCACGCCATTAAAATCATCTCCTTTTGTTTGATAATATACTTTATCTTCTTCCATTACATAACAAATATCTTGAAATGGACAAAATTTACAACTTTGATTTTTGCCATCAATAATCTTAGGATTAATCAAAAATTCTCCTTGTTCTATCTTATCAAAAGCATCTTTTATTTTCTCATCTACTAAATTCACTAAATCATCCATAAAATCATCTGATAACACTTTAGCATTCTTGGGAAAAACTCCTGCTTTAGTAAGATGAATTCCTTGAATTAACTCACTTTGTAAGTATGTTTTATCAAATTCTTCTAAGCGAGCAATATCAGAAGTAGTATACCCTATCCACCTTAATTCTTTCATTTTTTCATCCAGTGTTAAATTAGATTTTTTCAAACTACTAGGAAGTATTTTTTGTAAGTAAAAACCAGCTACTTCAATATCATCCTGAAATAAAGATGATTTTTTTAATAAATAAAGGTAACTTGGTAGTTGTAAGTCAAAACCAAAGTTCATGTGCTTAAGAGCAATCGATGGGTTTCCTGTTTTATAATCAACAACAGCAATATTGGTAACAAGACCTTGTTGTTGATAAATGACCTTATCGATAATTCCCATAAAAGTCTTTTTTATTTTAGGATGAGGAAATTCTACAAATAACTTTTTTTCATAAAGTCTATCGCGATATAAAATTAACTCATCTTGCTTTTTAATGACTTCCATAATCGATAATAAAGTATTCTTTAAAGGCCTTAATAATAATTTTTCCATAATGGATAGTTCTTTATCTTTTAAGAAATTTTGGTATGCTAATTCAAAATCAAAGTCCTTTCTATCCATTTTAGATAATATATCATGATATAAATTTCCTAAAAAACTACTAAAACTTTCCTGATAAGGTGCTAATTTTAAAATATAGGTTAAATAAAAACGAAAGGCACATTGATAATAGGTGTTTAATGACGAATAAGATAAAGTAATTTTATGATCGATCGTATTTAAGTAGTGTTCTAAGTTGATCCCTTGATATTGATTTTGATAAGTTAAATAAGGAATTTTATAATGTGAATACAAAGTTTTTAATATAGGTGAAATGCTACCATATTTACTATAATCATCTAACGCTTTGGCTAATAATAATTGATTGTAAGCATGAGAATATTCCAAAGTGGACTCTTTTTTTTGATATAGTTCATGAGGAATATCATCAATAAAACTAGATGGATAATACTCATCAAAAAAAGATTTTAATTTATAAGAAATGGTAACATGAGAAAGACGATATAGGGCATTGGTCAACTTCCTTTTCTCTAATTTATTTAACTCCACGGTTAAAGGTAGATGTAATTTTTTCTTTAGATGATCGGGAAGAAACTCTTCGTCTTTATATAATTTAGGTAATACATTTTGATTCATTCCTAAGACGAAAATATAATCATCTTCTTTGGCTACATCCTGAAATAAGTCAAAAGTAGTAATTTCTTCTTGATGGAAAACCTTTTTTCTTTTGGTGTTTTTTATCTTGTTTTCTAAAATGGGATACCACGAAGAAAAAGGTGCTTCTACTAAAAGGTAATCTTCAATTATCTTTAGTAACTCTTTACTTATCAAAGGAAACTCTTCATTTTTTTGATATTTTTCTTCAAAAAATAAATAGGCTTGTTCTAGATCTTTAACGTTTCTTAATTCATTTAAAAAATCTTGAATCATCAAAATAGAATACAAACTTACCTCTTCAATATCTCCCAAAGGAAGAGAAAACATTTTAAAAATTCTAGGTAAAATAGGAAAATATTCATCGGTAATATTACTTAACTTCAATTGATGAAAACGCTTACCCTCGTGTATTAGTTTTACCATTTCACTAGCTACAAAGACTACTTCTTCTTCGATAGTATCAAAAGCATAAACAGGAAGCTTTTTTTCTTCTTTTCTAGGTTGATAAACGACACTGACTTTTGTTTCTTTCGCCAATTTTTCTTGGATAAATAATAGATAACTGTCTAATTCAATAAAACCATAAAATATTATTGAATAATTTTTTATCCATGAAATTAAAGGAACCATCGTTAATAAATTTTTACTTTTTAACTCTTCTTTTAATTGATAAAGTAACTTAAGTTTTGGGCTTTTCTCTGTTTGTTCTACATAACGCATAGCATCTAGGTAAACTTCGCACACTTCTTGTTTTAATTGATACTTCTCTTTTAAATAAATGATGGTATCAATAGAATAGGTAAAAGATAACATTTCTACTAACTTTGATCGAGTAAATACTTTTACATCATGTATGGAATCTAAAGTCGATAATTCAAGTAGAATTTCTTCTTCCTTGCCATCTGGTACAATCAATAAAGTATGTTCTTTTAAATACGACTCTAAGTTCATCATTTTACCTCCGCTCATCTTGTTTTCTATTTGCTATTACTATACCATTCTAAAACTAAATACACAAGTGAATTTTTACAAAATAACAAATAAAAGAAGTTATGAACACATCTAAAGTTATGACTTTCTATTTTCATATGGATAAAAGGTTCAAACTATTTTTGAATTTTTATAACTGCTCTACCACCTGTCATAGTACCTGTTACGTTATAAACGTTTCCCACAAAACCCATGTGGAAAATTTGAAAAGCAAACGCTGGCTGATTTGAATTCACTGATGAGGTCCAATATCCTACATTGCTTCCGTATTGTCCTCCTGTTTGGTTTACGGTTATTCCATACTTAGTAGATTCTGATAGATAATTATACATCCATATTGGGCATGTTTTCTGATTCAAATTGCATCCTAAAGCAAGAGCTTCTTGTACAGTTATCATTCTTGATTTGGCTGTTCGCTCTGGTAGTGTATATCTGTTTATTTGACATTTAAGCGAAGTGTCAACACTACCATCACATCCAGTATATGGATTATCCTTAAATACGGTTGTTCCAAGAGTATAGGTTTGATCTAATACGTTACTCCATCCATTAGTTGCTGCTTCTAATACTGGTAAAATTGTTGTTGGACCTTTAGTACCATCGTTAGTTGATGCATACCATGCTATATCATACACTATATTTTCTCTTTGTTGTAGAGTAAGCGTTTCTCCATGATCAAACATAACATGGAAATATTTTTCGGTATTACTATTCACTTTATATTTTACAATGGTTCCCGCGGTATACGTCTGTGGAGGATTAATTTTAATACATGTGGACTCTTCTCCTGTAATACACTTAGTGCTAGCATTTGTTTGATCATATCGATATACAGCGACAATATTGCTATTGGATGTTGAAGTTTTTTCTATGATGTGACCATCACTTGGTATAGATAATGGTTGAGCAGTTAAGCCTCCTAAACTACCCAAAGTAATCGTGACACTAGAAGATGAGGTGTTTGCTACATATAAAGAATAGGTTTGCTTTCCATTTTTTGCTAAAGTTATTCCATTTGTTCCAGGAGTGTATTTTTTCCTGATTCTTCTAAGTAACCAAATTTTACTCCTGTAGGTAATGTTCCTATATAGTAAAACAAAAACTTTCCTTGCTCTCCATTTAAATTTTCTAACGTTACCGTGAATGTTTTTCTACCTCCTGCTGGAACGGTTAAGGTATTTCCTACTACTCCATCTATTTTGATTGTTTCATTCATTGTTCCAACTTTTATCGTTATGGCTGACTTACTTATCAGATTTTGGGTAAACAATGCAAACGATTTATACAATAATACTACACCTGATACAATAATTCCTATCATTAAAATCATGACTAATTTTTTACTTTTCATTTTCATTGCTCCTATCTATTCTATATTTGATTTTTAAACTACATTTTTAGAGCAATAAAAAGAATGGGAATTGCTTCTCATCCTTGATATTAAAGGGTTTTATTTTAAATACTGCCCCTCCCCCCTAGTTAATTTTCATTACTTGCACATCCTATCTTTAAGATAATTCTATCAAGTTTTTCTATCAAAGCAAACCCTATTTTTCGTAAGTAGATTCTCTTAATAAATCATCTAAACGCATCATTTGATAACCTCGTTGCTGAATATAATTAATAATTATAGGAAGTTCTTCCTCTACTTGAGAATTGATGGAAAAACTAATAATGTTTCCCTTATCTAAATAACCTTTCACCGTTGAAAATGGATAATTGGATACAATGGCATTAGGGATAATCGTATGTCGTTGTTCTTTACTACAAAGTTCTAAAACCTCTTTTTGATCATACTCTGCATAACAAAATCCACTATGCTGATTTAAAACCATCTCTAATAAATCAAATGACTCCTGCATTTTCTTTTTAGAATATCCCCCATCATAACTCATGATTTCTACCTCATGATCATCTCTTGCTAGTTGGTATACCATTTCTTGATTTTGTTCTAAATACTTTCCATCAATAAAGAAAGTACCCCGAGCATTTTTTTCATTTAATACACTAAGAATCTTACTCACATCATCATTAGCATTCACTTTAAATACTAAAGAAACACTATTTTTTAAAGCATTTCCTCTAATCACATAACGATCATAATACTCTTCTAAGGATACCCCTGGTTTTACCTCTTCAAACACCAAAAGACTTTCTTTAAAACCACCATATTTTTTCATATTTTCAAAACTCTTCTTCAAATCAACTTGTTTGCCACTAAGTCCTGGAATTATTCCTTTATCCGTAAAGGTTGCATCTTTGGATAAAATTTCATAATCCTTAGATTTTTCCATTAATTCCTTCATCATTGGATCATTTTCTCTTACAATATCTACCGCACGATCAGTATAGTAAAAACTAAAGCAAACAATCCCGATAACGACAAAAATTTCCGTTAGTTTTCTTTTCATTCTCTTCACCTAATACACTATATGAAGAAAACAATCAAAAGATTAGTAAAATTTAGTAAAGAATTTATTTTCTATTTTTTTCTAATACTTGATACTCTTGTAAAAAGTCAGGATGACCAACCAATTCCTTGGCTATTTCCAAGTATGTTTTAAGGTTCAGCGGACGAGGAAAGACAACTTTTTCTATATAATTCCATATCATTTGTTGTTCTTTTTCGCTAAGAGGGTAAAAACCATCTATTTCTAGTGTATTAATATCGCTAACATCTTCCCTTTTCGTAATAAAATATGGTCGCTTATCTTGATAATCTAAAGGTTGTACGGCTAGTAATATGGAATATAACTTTTGATATGGCTTGAAAAAACGAAACATGGTTTCCCCAAAGTATCCATCTTGTCGTACTTCATTATAAGAAAACGCTGTTAAGGAAAAGAAGTCTAGAACACTAAAAGGTTCTCCTTTAAATAAATAAGATTGATTATTCTTTAAATATAAAATCAACTGTTCCATTTCTTTTTCTTTTCGTTTTTCGTTAATCATTTGATACTTTTCTTCTAAAGCAAGGCATTCTTGGTATAATTTTTGATAAGCTATTTCATCACAAGGTTTATTCGATACTAAGATAATGCGAAATAATCTTGATGAAATGTTTTCATTTTTTAAAAATTGTTGTTCATAATTGGGCATTTCTTCTATATCAATAGAAGTTAACCATTGATACCACTTTTTTAAAAGAATGGTACTTCTACTTTCCAGTAATACATTAGAACAAACTTTTTTATATTCTTCTAATTCTTGTTTACTAGCAAAAGGTAAATATTTGGCAATATATCGCTGAATAGGAAAATTTTCCTTTAAGTAACTTCGTTTGATAAATTCTTCAACAGCGTTAGGATTATCTTTTTTTAATAGATAGGCTTGAAAAGCTTCATAACCTAGAAATAAAGGTGTTTTTCGATAAAGATAGTTCGTTTGTCGCATCCAGTTGTCATACTTTTCTTTTTCTTCCTCTGTAGCATAATAAGCACGATAAATTTCTAATAATTCTAAAAAATCTTTTTCTTCTTCACTTTCTTTTTTTATAGCAAGGAATTCTTCTAAATTAGCAAAATTCATGGCCTGATCAAAAATATATTCTAAATAGGAAGGAACTTCTTCATCTTTGGTTAAGAATTCTCCGCTGCAAAAATCATTGTACTTTTTCATATCTTTTACGATAATGGCCAAGATACGTAATTCCTCTTTTTGATACTCTCGATGACGAATACATAAAGATGTACACTTTTCATACTCTTCTTTTGTCATATTTTTCATTATTTTAATAAATTCTTTCAAAAGTAAATGGCGAGATTTTGCTTGTTTTATTCCATCTAAGTGATGTTTTACTGCAAATTGATATAATCGTTCATTTGATAATTCCATACGACACCCCTGTTTTTTCTTTGTATTATAAAGGATTTTTCAATTTTTGTAAAGAAAAAAGAGCTTATTTCTCTTTTTTTGGTGGAATACAATCTTTTCTTGAGAAGTTTAATCTTCCTTTTTTATCTACTCCAATGGCTTTTACGGTGATAACATCTCCTACTTTGACGATGTCACTTGCCTTATCTACTCGATCATGGGCTAATTTTGATACATGAACCATACCTTCACATCCTGGCCATACTTGAACGAAGCATCCAAAGTCTTCCACTTTGATGACGGTTGCTTCATATATTTTTCCCTCTTCTACTTCTCGGGCAATGTCTTTAATCATTTCTGCTGTTTTATCGATAATCTCCTGATTAGAATGATAAATGATTACTCGACCATCGTCTTCTAAGTCAACTTTTACAGCATTAACATCAGTAACACTAGTAACATTACTTGCTGTACAAATAATTTTGGTTATCATGTCACCACCTTTTCCAATAACATCTTTAATCTTATTAGGATTAATCATGAATGTTAATGTCTTTGGTGCATATTTACTAACTTCTTTTCTTGGTTCACTAATTTCTTTCTCCATTACCGATAAAACCTCTAAGCGAGCTTTTTTAGCTTGATCTAGGGCTTCCTTTAAAATTTCTTTGGTGATTCCTTTAATTTTAATATCCATTTGTAACGCACAAATACCCTGTTTTGTTCCTGCTACTTTAAAGTCCATATCTCCTAGATGATCTTCCATTCCTTGGATATCCGTTAAAATGGTGTATTTATCCCCTTCGGTAATTAATCCCATAGCAATACCCGCAACAGGTGCTTTAATCGGAACTCCTGCTGCCATTAAACTCATACATCCAGCGCAAATACTTGCTTGACTACTACTTCCATTACTTTCTAAAATTTCTGATACTACACGAATGGTGTAGGGAAAATCTTCTTCCGTTGGGATAACTTGCAAAAGGGCTTTTTCTCCTAAAGCACCATGTCCAATTTCTCTTCTACCAGGAGCACCATACCTTCCTGTTTCCCCTACTGAAAATGCTGGGAAATTATAATGTAGCATAAAGCGTTTTTCTGCTTCTAAGCTAAGCCCATCTAAAATTTGATGTTCTCCTAAAGCCCCAAGAGTGGTAATACTTAAACTTTGTGTTTGTCCTCTAGTAAAAAGGGCTGAACCATGCGTTCTTGGTAATAAATCAATAGCTGTTGATAAAGGTCTAATCTCATCCATTCTTCTACCATCAGCTCTAGTATGCTCTAAGACAACAATTTTTCTAAATACGTTATATTCTATTTCTTCTAATACCAAACGAACCTTCGTTAATAATTCTTGTAATTGATCAGGTTTTAGCGCTTCTTCATTTTCTTCTTGATAATGCTTAACTATATTTTCTTTAATTTCATCTAATCGTTGATATTTTTCTAATTTATCTTTGATTCTTAAAGCTTGATTGATGGCCTCTGTTGCTTCTTTTTCGATTTCCTCTTTTAATGATGGTTCAATGACTAAACGCTCATAATCCATTTTTTCTTGTCCAATTTCTTTGATAATTTCTTGTTGAAAGCAAATTAATTCTTTGATCGCCTCATGTCCATACATCAAAGCCTCTAACATAATATCTTCACTCACTTGCCTAGCACTAGACTCTACCATGTTAATGGCGTCAGCTGTTCCTGCTACGGTTAGGTCGATATCACTAAGCTCTAACTGTTCTGGTGTTGGGTTAATGATAAACTCTCCATCAATATGTCCTACTTTTACTCCAGCTACAGGTCCATCAAAAGGAACCTTGCTAATACATGTGGCTAAGCTTGATCCAAATAACCCCATTAATTCTGGTGAACAATCTTGATCAACAGATAATACCGTATTAACCACTTGTACAGCGTTTTTAAAGTCACTAGGAAACAATGGCCGCATTGGTCTATCAATCATTCT
>CASRZP010000058.1 GCA_949440065.1 uncultured Bacilli bacterium | reverse complement strand
TAAATGCCAACACTCCAATACTCGTTACACTATTTGGAATGATTACATTTGTTAACTGATTATTAAAAAATGCACCATTGTTGATAGATTTTACACTATTAGGTATAACTACTGATGTTAATTGTTTACTATCAAATCCATTCTCACCTCTAATTCCCTTTCCAATAGTCGTAACCAAAACTCCCTCTATTGTATACGGAATCACTACATCTTTGGGACAACTATCATCATATCCAGTAATCGTTCCTGTTGTAGAATCAAAGGTAAAACATGCTTCATCAGTAAAGCTATCACTTAAAAGTTGTTTAGCATATACGTTCACTTTTACACCGTATTTTCTTTCTTCTCCACTGGGAATTTCTGTACTTTCATCTACTCATAGACGTAAACGGTAATTGTGAATTGTTGTTCCTTCGTTAAAGAATGCTCCAGAGTCTAATATCATGGCACCAAGAGGTGTTCCTACTTCACTTTCATTTTCTATTGGCACAAAGTTTGATGGAACTAAAACTTCTTGATAAGTGACATCTGAATCAATTGCTCGTTCTAAGTAAAGTTTTACTTCATTATCTAAAAGTGGTGTCATAGCTATTATAGGAATTTTTACAGCGCTTACTTCATAAGAAATAACATTACTTTTTCATAGAGTAGCTTGCACAGTAAAGTCAAATACATTATTTTCCCCTGTTAAAATTTTACCTTTCTCATCACTCATCGGATATTCTTCATTTAACATGATAGTACTAGTTTCTAATGTATTTTCTACAGTTCCTTGTTTCGTAAACGTGAATGCAGCAAAAGTTACTCCAATGGTTGCTACAATTAATAAAAGTAACATCGCTATAGGTAAAATTAGTTTTTTTGTTTTCATACTTATTCACCCTTCTTATCTATTATCTCGTACTAGTTTATCCTAATATTGTCGAAAAAACTTAAAAGTTAACTAATATTGAATTAACACAACAAAAAGAACGAGATAACATCTTCTCGTCCTTGTAATATATAGCAATTAACTTTAAAATATACCCCCACTAGTTAATCTAGGGTAAACTTTAGCTGTGCCAAAAACTATTTTTAATAAATTCATTATTAGCACCTACCTTCTACTTAACTTGTGGTAACACTACAAGTGTATCCTAAGCTTTCAAAATCTCTTTGCTGTTCTCTTTGGGTTTTATCGTATTGATTTAATAAAACATTCGATGGATTATTGACAAAAGCATCTTTTGTAATAGTGATTTTAGTAATATTTTCATCTTCTTCTACTAAAACATCACTTAAAGCCTCAAAACCTTCTATACCTAAATCAGGCATAAAATCAAGGGGCGCCGTATCTTTGATAGCAAGGTTATAGGTTAACACAATCTTAGTTAAATCTTCGTTTAAATAATTTGCTCGAGCATTAATTTCTAATGTATAATCAGGTAAATCTTGGGTAGTATTACAATTTAGTAAAGCAACTCTATCTTGAGGTAGGTCAACTTCTTGTTCTTCATCAGGAAGTAATAACCGTAACACTGGAGGTAAAATAATAATAAATACTAATAAAAACATAGTTAAGTAAATCACTAATGGAGGAATATTATAATTTTTCTTTTTCTCTTCTTCTTTCATCAATAGCACCTTACTTTCTATTAATATTTTAACATAGAACAATTACATTGAAAAGATGAATTCCATATTTTTTGTAATAATCAATATTTTTTTTACTATATAGTAATATGGAAGAAAATTTTAAAAGTGAACAATTAGAAATTTTAGAAAAGCAAAAAATGGCATTACTTTGCTATCTCATTCCCATACTAGTGATGAAATAGAAGGACTAAATTTAATCAATCGAATAATATCATTGGGGTTAGTCATCTATTTTGGATATACCATTTTTTTAACTTTTAAGTTATTAAAGAAATATGAAATGGATTATTCTCTTCTTACTATCCAGTTAGTTGCCTCTACTTTAACGATTATTGCTGCAACTTTATCTTTACTTACAACAATTTATTCTCTTGATACAGGGGTAGTAGAAAGTGAAGTTTTATGATAATTCATTTTAAACTTTAGACGAAGAGTATTAATAAATTTTATGATGAAATAAATAAGGAAAGCAAGTGGGATAAAGGGAAAGATAAAAAGAAATACAACAAGAACGCTAAATTTATCAGCTAGTTCATAAAGGTGTAGTCGTTGAATAAATAGTACACAAAAACCAATGGATACAGCAAATAACATAGCACCAAAGATAATACCAATAACACTACTCCAATAGTTTACTTTATAGGTGTACTCTACATCGTTATTTTTATCTTTCTTTCTATTGGTAAGAAATAAGATAAAACCAAAAATCATTAACACAATAAATAATGGTACTAAGATATAGTAAATTACTTCTTTGTAAGTTTTAGGAATCAAATACATAATAATCACCTCTATACTAATAGTTTTACTATACCATAAAGGTGGACTATTTACCACGAATTTATGCAAGTTTTTAAAAAAAGAACTCCCCAAGGAATTCAATTTTGCTTATTTTTTTCGATTACTACTACGGCACGGGCTCCATAGTATTTAAGTGAAGGTGTACTAATACCTACACTACCATTAAAAACAATATGCCAAACACGTTCACTTAATTCAGAAGATGAATTTGCAGATAATGTCCAATAGCCATCATTTGATCCATATTCTCCATTTGCTTGATTGATGGTTCCGCCATTGCTAACAGAATTACTCAAATAATTATACATCCACACAGGACAAGTTTCATTTGATAATCCACTATTCACATATCCTAAACATCCTAAACTATGATCCTCTTGAATAGTAATCATTCTTGCCTTCGCTATTCTTTCTTCTAAAGTATATATATTTGTTGGACAGGTAAAAGAATTTGTATTATCATCAATCACATAGTCATCATTAGTATTGTACCACGCGGTATCATATATTATATTTTCTCTTTGTTGTAAAGTTAGGGTATCTCCTTCATCAAACATAACATGAAAATATTTTTCCTCGGTATCATTTACTTTATATTTAATAATGATTCCAGCCTCATAAGTTTCTGGAGCTTGTTTTAGTTCTACACAAGTTGCTTCTTCCCCTGTTACACAAAAAGTTGGTGAACCTTTTTCCTGATCATAAGCATAAATATTGGTGATACTTGGATTACGATTATCCTCTACTACTGCTACATCTTGTTTAGCATACACATTAATTCTTATTCCATACTTTTTTTGCACATCTGTAATTTCCGTGTTTTCATCCACTCACATGCGTAAACGATAGTTATGAATGGTTGTTCCCTCTTGTGTAAAATTTCCTTGGTCTAAAATCATGCTTCCCACTGGGGAACCTATTTCGGTTTGATTGTCCCTTGGAATAAAATTCACTGGTTCCATTATACTTTGATATGTTATATCAGGATCAATCGCTCTTTCTAAATAAAGTTTTACTTCATTATCTAATAAGGGTTACATATCTTTAATTGGTATTTTCACCGCGGTAACTTCATATCCGATTAAACTAGATTTTCCAAGCGTTGCTGTTACCGTAAAATCAAAGACGCTATTTTCTCCAGTTAAAATTTTTCCTGTTTCATCAGAAAGTGGTAAAGCATCTTCTAAAATGATTCCTGTTTTTCCTTCAGTGTAGGTTAACATTACTGTTGATGATTCTATTGTGTTTTCAACGGTTCCTTCTTTTGAAAAAGTGAACGCTGCATAAGTTACGCCAATCGTTACAACGACTAACAATAATAACATGACTACAGATAAAATTATTTTTTTCTTTTCTATATTGATAACTCCTTATTCTTTTTTATAGCATACCCTAATTAATGGATAAATACTGCTAAGTTAACTAACATATAATTTTTTTAATACATAAAAAGAATGAAAGTATTCTCCCACTCTTGTATTTCTATGGAAATAGCTTATTTTAAATGCTGCCCCCTCTAGTTAATCTAGGGTTAACAAAAGTAATGTTAAAAATTCTTCTTACAAAATTCATCATTAACACCACCTTTACCTTACATTATTATTGTAACAATAACTACTTTATTTGGCAAGTTTTAATATATAATAAAATGCGATAAAACACATAACTACCTAAAACATTAAGTAGCAAATCATCTACATCAAACGTACCAACGGCAAATACAAATTGACATATTTCAATTCCTAAAACAGTTAAAAAGACAACAAGAATTACTCTAGATTTTTCTTTTAAATGAGGAAACAAATAAAGAAGAAAAAATACCATGGGCATAAAAATACAAAAGTTTCCTACTAGATTTAAAAATATAGTAAGTAACGACTTGGTTCCTGTAAATAAAGCGAAAACATAAGTAAAAATTGTTTTTCCTGGAATAAATTGAACACGTAAAGTAGCGGGCACTACCCGATTAAATAAAGGATCCCATAAAGTATAAGATAACACCGCTAAAAAATAGAAAACACCTAAAATGATAACACTAAAATACTTTAATGCACTATAATTCTTAGGTAAAACTTCTTCCTTTCCTAAATAAAAACCAAGCAAAATACTAATAATGATCCCTAATGTTAAAAGAAATTGTTCCACCAAATTGAGATTAGCTACAAAGAAATACCCCATTAAGAAAAAAGCCAGTAGATAATTGACAACAAATAGAATACGACGCATAAAAAATCCTCCATTTACTCAATTGCTTTCTTCTTTTTTCTTAAAGCGAATTGACCATTTGAAAATAAAGAAGACAATGACAGGAATGAAAATAACACCTAATAAAACCATTCCTAAAAAAGATAATATACGAATAAGAATATGGTTATCCAAAAACAACAACTCCATTTCTTTACCATTATAGCAAAAAAACAAAGCCTTTTATCTTACAGTTTTGTCATATGTCGTCACTTAATTATTTTCTTCATTACTAGAAGCTTTTATATCCGAACTTTCTAAAGTCACATTTTCCCATTTTTTTTCCACACTTTCTTCTGTTGTTCCTTTCTTCTTGGGATAAAGTGTTAAATTCATCAAAAGACGCACATCATTTTTTTCTAAATGAAATTTCCCTTTATATTTTTTTACCACATCTTCTAAAGTTTTTGTACTAAATTCATCAAAAGTTAAATCTTCACTAAAACTAATTAAATGTCCCTCTTCTACCGTAAAATCCTTTGGAGTGCTACATTCACATTTAATCGTCCACTCATCTTTTAAGGAAGTAACACAAAGTAAAATAACTTTTTCTTTTTTTAATTTGGAACAAGAAAGAATCGCTCTATCTAATATTTTTCCTAGAAGTAGACAAAAATCTAACTCATTAAAAGGTAAAATCCTAGGAATATCTAAATGATATTTAAAATCGATCTCTTCTTTAAAAAACGTATTTTCATAACGAGATAAAAAGGCATTAATCGCCTGATTTGGACAATACGATAAAATGATAGCTCCTTCTAAAACGTGTTCTAACTTATTAAAATAGTCTTCTAATGAACCTATTGAAATATGATTTTTATTTAATAAAGAACGAATTAATTGCACTTGTTTTAATTGTTCTTTTCTTCCTTGATCAACATATTGAATCTTGGTAATATCTTGTAAGAGTGAATGCACTATCTGGGTTCTATTTTCTATACCTTCAATCGATATTTTCATTAATTGACGCTCATCCATCAATTTCTTTTGTAAGATAAAATATAGAAAAAATTGTCCATAAATGGCTACTATCCATATTCCTTCAATCCATAAGACACTAGAAGTTACTAAGGCTTGATAGGGAAGTAGAATTCCAGTAACAAGTAAAAATACTAAAGAAATTAAAGAAGGTAAATCATCATTTTTCTCATTTTCTACTTGATATTTCTTCATTAATGGATAAAAATACATCTGATCAGCTAAATGGGTAAGTAAGAAAATTAATCCAGGAAAGATAAACCAAGCGATCAATAAACTTTTATCTTGAAACACAGGATAAATGATAGATAAACTAACAAAAAAACGCGTGGTAAAAAATAATATGGAATATAACAATAAAGAAATATATAATCGTTTTGGTATAGCATCTTTCACAATGAAAACGAAAGGTAAAACAAAAAGAGAGATACTTAATAATAAGCAAAGAAAATATCCATTTCCTTCATTTGGTAATATTTCCATAGGGTTAAGCAAAAGAAAAAGGGAAAAAGTGGTAAACGCTAAAACAAGCAAAAAACTAGTTTTTCGCTTTAATTTTAGTGTGAAATGATTCATCATAATGCTAGTTACTAAATAGCTAATATAACAAGAGTAAAGGATAAAAAGAATATCCGTTAAATACATTTCAATGATTTCTTTAAGCATATCTATTCACCTACTACTTCCCAATACCAAGGTAACATTATTATATATAATTTTTTTCTTAAATTGCTATTTTTTTTCATTTCAAATTTTAACGTACATATACATATTCTGATTTTTCTTTTGCCACATTTTTCATTTCTGTGGTTGCTTGATTGTTTTGTTGCAGATAATCCATATATGGTTTTAATGCTGGAAATTTTGTATATAACTCTTCTAATCCACCTTCTGGTAATAATTCAGGATAATCTAGGTAAACATGTGCTAGGTGTTCTTCTACACATTGATACCAAAATCCTCCTTCAAATGAAGGTGTAGGAATAACTTCATATCTAGCGTAAGGTTTTCCTTCTTCATCCGTTTTATAAACTAAATCAATTGGTGCATTTCCTGGACAGTAACTAGTGTTCATATAATATAAATAAGTATGTCCACTACTTGCATGAGGAAAATATTCTGCTACGGTTTTAGCTAATTCTAAGTTTTTACAAACAGATCGGATATGTTGGATAACACCAATATCAATATTTTGATAAATATCAGCAATCATTACGTCATCTTTTAAATGAGATTGTCCGCCGATGTTATTGGTTTCTATTCTTGGGTTTTCTGTATATGGTATAGCAACTGCATAAGCAATTTCTTCATTCGTTAAATTGAATATTTTTCCATACATGATGATTAGTTCATTAATTTCTTCACGAGTTAATTGATGAGCTGATTTATCTACTGGATAATCTAGCGAATTAGTAGCAAGATATTGTTTTGCTGCCACTTGAATAATTCCCACTTCATTAGATACTGCATTTATCATGGTATCGGTATCTTCACGAATAGCTTGTTCTAACTTTTCTTCTTCTAAGCCAAAGATTGTACTATATAATTTTATAGTGGCTAACATTCCATATGTTTCTTGTGATAAATCTATAGTATCTTGATAAGCAGCACGAAGTGATTGATATGAACTTTGATTAATTGCACTTTTTTCTGGTAGAGTATCTAAAATGGTACTCTTTGGTTGAGGCGTAATCGTAATCATGTTTTTTTGAGATGATGCTAATGAAAAATGTTCTAATCTATTGGATATTAAAGGAGAAAATTCTTCTTCAAAAATGATTTTAGATTTATTATCTTTACTACTTAACGGAGCCATTGGTTGATACATAACAACATCTGACAATACTTTTTGCGATACACCATCATAATAACGATCAAGTGTTCTTTTTTTTACTAAAGATGCTGCAGAAAGTAAAACAGTAAAAGCCATTGTTCCTGTTAAAACATTTAACATCTTTTTTGTCATGATATTTTTATCAACAGTATCTAGTGCCAATTTTTCTTTAATGTTTGTTTGAAGTAAATTCACCAAATTTCTAGTAATATTTACCTTTACAGCTTCTCCTTTATACATTAAACGATTTAAGGCTAAAGCATCACTAGATAAATAAGCATCAATTTTATCTATCATTGGTTTAAATGCTAATGATTTTCTATATTCTAAATAGTTTCTTATCGTTTCATGTCTTCCATCGCCAAAAGTTAAGCTGATATCTTTTGGTGTAGATATCACTACTTTTTTAATGTGAGATGCATATTCTTCTAAATAAGGAAAGTGTTTCGTTACAATTTGTACTCCTTGCTCGTTATTATAGACTAAACGGCGACGTTTTAAGGCTTCTAATGATAAATAAGAGTCTATTTTTTCAATAACAGGTTGAAAAACAGGATTTTTTCGATAACGAAAATAATTATCAATGGTATAAATTGTTCCATCATCTAACGTCAAGGTAATTCCTTTTGAGGATGTTATTGCTACTTTGGTAATATGAGATACGTAATCTTTATAATAGGAACTATAATCATATGATAAAGATTGCTTATCTTGTAAAGTACTTTTTTCTTTATAAGCTAGATGGTGAAAAAATAAAGCAGATTTTGATAAATAACGTTCTATTTTTTCAATGGAATTTTTCTCATGATATAATCGACGAAAATGAAAGTAATCCTCAATTTTATGTCTAACTCCCCCTTTTAATTCTAAATAAAGGACTTTTGAACCAGCGATAGTTACCCCAACGATATCATCTTGGCTAAATGAAACCTGTATATTATTTTGTTTCGTTTTTAATATTGCAGATAGTCTTTCCATAGAATATCCCCCTTCTTTCTATTAAATATTTTTACCAATTTGCATATACCGCACAAAGCAAGATTATATCACAAGAATTCATATAATGCAAGTGTTTTATAAAGAAAAACGACAAAAAAAAAACAAATGTTGATTTTTTTCTGAAGTGCACAATTAATGTGCACTATCTTTTATAAACTTAT
>CASRZP010000057.1 GCA_949440065.1 uncultured Bacilli bacterium | reverse complement strand
GTGTAATATTCAATCACATTTCTGTAATGAATTATTACACTTTTATAGTACCAAACAAGATTAGAAATACTATTTTCATCAATATTTAATTCTTTTAATTCTTTAGGCAGTAGTAAGGAAATCATTTTTCTTGATTCATGACATTTTTCTTGAATAATGCATTGCATATCTTGATCAGAAACGAACTCTTCATCGTTAAGTTTCGTGTATGCATCTAAATATTTATTCACTCCTAGATGAATTGCTCTAGTTTGATTTTCCATAATTAAAATGGTGTAAGTTAAGTTATTTATTTCTTCCTTAATGCTATTTTTCTTTAAAGGGGATAAGAAACATTTTTCTTTTAAAATTTCTTGTAAAGCAATTATTTTTAGATTAGTTTTTAAATATAATTGGTTTAAGTCATATAAATATGCTTTTAATTTGCTCATGTTGCTGACGTATTTTAATTTTTTAGTTCCAACTTGATAATAGAAAACTTTTAAAAAAAGGTAAGAGCAGTCTTCTTCGTTAATCAGTTGATGTAATAATTGAGTTAGCATTTGACTAGATGGATAAAGATTTTCTAGTTCTAAATCGCAACTCATGATGATACGCTTACTAGATAAAATTTGAATGTATTTTTGCTTATAGGAGTCTAGAAGAATTAAAACTTCAGGTTTGTCTTTGAACTCTTCACGGGATGGTATAGTGACAAATGTATTCAAATTAGCCAAGTTTTCTATTTTTTCTTTTCTATGGATAGAAAATATTTTTTCTAATATTGCTTTAAAATTCATGTTGTTAACCTCCAGTAATGTTACTTATCATATCAAAAACTATGTTAAAAATCAATGAATAATAAAAAGACACGTTGACTCGTTTTGCGTGTCTATTTTATTTTAATAACTACCAATAATGATGGTGTAAGTTTTTCCTTGAATAAAGGTGTTGGCTCCAGCTTTTGTTGGAGAATCAGGATGAATTAGTCCTGCCCCAGTATTTACTTTTCTAAACTCGATATTAAATGTTACTCCAGGACAAGCACTTTGTAATTTGGATAGGAGAGTCGATTTACTTTGTTCTGGGTTTCCTGCTGTGAAATATGTTTGCTGAATCACCACATTATACCGAATAGCTCCACCGTTACTTAATGTAATATGAATCGTTGTACCAGCATTTACTGTGGTATTAGCATTCACCGATTGACTGACTACATGATCTTTTGCCACATTATCATTAAATCCATTTTGATAGCTAAAAGTACATTTTAGATTATTGGCATTACATTGACTTTCTACTTCATTTCTACTTTTTCCTAAAAAGCTTGGAACTTTTACTTTTTCAATAATACCACTACTTAACGTAATCGAAATACTAGTTCCCTTCACTATGTTTCCACCAGCTCCTTTAGATTGTCCTGTGGCTACATCTTTTTTAATACTTTCGGTATATCCTCCATAAATGAAAGTACAAGTAATTCCTAAATTATTACATTCCTTTTGAATATCACTTTTTGTTTTACCAATGAATTTTGGTACAGTGACAGGACTTCCTTGGGAAATTGTCACCGTTATGGTATCATCATTTTTGATGGTTTCCCCATTTTGATGAGAAAACTTTACAATTTTTCCTATCTCATACTGGTTATTAAATTCATAATTTTCTTGATAAGTGATATTATATTTCATTGCCCATTCTTTAAATTCTTGCAATGAGTCAAAATTTTGCATGACTAATTTCCCTTTGGATACCACTACTTTAATCGTAGCACCTTCTTCAATAACATCATCTTTATTCACATTAATTTCAAGAGGCATTCCTAACTCAGTAGAATCATCATATCGATCTTCAAATTGTAATTTTAATTTGTTATCACTTGCCCACTGGGTAATATCTTCAATACTCATTTTATACAAATCAGGTACAACAATCTTAGCTCCTTTAGATACGGTTAATACTATCTTTGTTTCAAAAGGAATTGCTGTTTCATTTTTGGCTAGACTTTGACTAATAATATAATCCTTAGCAATACTATCATGATATTCATAAGCTAATTCATAAGGAATACCATTTCTTTTTAAATAGAAAGTTGCTTCAAATAAACTAAGTTTTGATAAATCCACCATTTTAATTGGTTCTAAACTTCCTTCTTCTCCTAGAGAAAAAGTTAAAATGATTTTATCAGAACGCTTTAATTCTCCAGAACCTTCTTGATGAATCACCGTATCTTTCACTTGATTAGAATACTGAAAAATCACTTCGACATTAGATAAATAATTCTTCTTAATAAAAGTTAATACATCATCAGCATTCCATCCTATCATATTAGGAATTAAAACATCTTTTTCTAAACTAGGTCCACTAGATACCGTAACCGTCATCGTTTTGACATTTTTAAGTAAAGTTCCTGGTTCTACATCTTGATTAATAATATGATATGCTTCCACCGTATCACTATTTTCAAAAACTTGAACCAGTTCAATGTTGTTACTTTTTGACCACTGCAACGCTTCTGTTAACGTTTTATAAGTAAAATTAGATACTACATTTTGACTAGGTAATTTTAAAATATTAGCACTAGTTAATAAATTGAAACCACTATAGCTAGTGAGTAAAAAAGCAGCAACAATGATAAACTTATCTTGTTTAGCATTACCTTTTTGCATACCGATAAACAAAAAGAATATAGCAAAAATACTAATTAGTGCAGCTTGAATAATCGATGTTAACTGACTTACCACATGACTACTAGTAATCATCGTGTATATAAAATAGAAAAGGGTAGTGAAAAGAGTAAGTCCTAACATTATTTTCACTAAAATTCGCTTATCCTCTTCATGGGACGTAGTTTTATTTTTATCTTTATTCTTATTTTGATTGTTCATATTTTTGTATCACCTCTATCTTATAAAACAATTATATAATAAAAAGGGTAAAATAGAAATAGAAATAAAAGATAATTTGTCGAAATCCGTTCTAAAAAAGTGAAAGAAATGAAAATATTGTTCAAGAGAATTCATCAATAAAAAGAAAAAAAATCTAGATACACTTCTTAAATTAAAAAATACTGTCTAAATTTGTCATATAAGACGACAAATATGTGTCTTTTTCTTGTCCTTCATCTAAGGCATTTGATATACTAGTAATAGATATAGGTAAATAGTAGGTGATAACATATGGTGAAAGTTAGTGTAATTGTTCCCATTTATCAAGTAGAGTCTTACTTAGTAAAGTGCTTAGATTCCCTTGTTCACCAGACATTAAAAGAAATTGAAATTATTTTAATAGATGACGGATCAATGGATTTATCGAGTGAAATTGCTCAATCTTATCAAAAAAAGGATAGAAGAATAAGTTATTTTCGTCAAGAAAATCAAGGTTTAAGTGGTGCTAGAAATACAGGGTTAAAAAAAGCTAAGGGAGAATATGTTGCGTTTATTGATAGTGATGATTATGTGGAAATGGATATGCTTGAGTTAATGTATCAAAAAGCAAAAGAAGGGAATCTTGATTTAGTAGAATGTGATTTTTATTGGGAGTATGTAGATAAAAAAAGAATAGATTCTGCTAGTTACTTAGACGATTATTTTCATCAAATTAGAGTAGTTTCTTGGAATAAGTTATATAAAAGATCGATTATTGAAAAAGAAAAATTACAATTTTACGTAGGACTACGTTATGAAGATATTGGTTTTACGTATCAATTTCTTCCCTTTGTTGACTCCTATGGTCAAGTAAATAAGCCCTTATATCACTACTTACAGAGAAATTCATCCATTACTAGGGTACAAAATGAACGAGTAAAAGAGATATTTGCTATTTTAAGAAATGTATTATCTTTTTATCAAGAAAAAGGTTTTGATGAAAAGTATAAAGTAGAACTCGAATATTTATTTTTACATGTGATTTTAGGACGTTCAAGTTACCGTATTAGTCAAGTGAAAGATAAAAGTGTGCGTAAAGCGATTTTAAAAGAAGGGTGGACTTTATTAAATCAAGAATTTCCAAATTGGAAAAAGAACCATTATTTATTAGAAAAAAAAGATAAAATGCATATATACTTTCGTCATTTAAACTATCCATTGTACCTACTATCCAATGTTATATTAAAATATTTTGGGGATAAAATCATTAAAGAATAAGGAGGGATAAACATGGAATTTTCAATTATTGTACCCATTTACAATGTAGAAGCTTATTTAAAACGATGCCTAAATAGTATAAAAGATCAAACTTTCAATTCATATGAAGTCATTATGGTAGATGATGGAAGTAGTGATTCTTCTTCTTTAATTATGGCGTCCTACCATAAAAAGGACGAACGTTTTAAACCATTCTTTAAGAAAAATGGGGGCTTAAGTGATGCTAGAAATTATGGGGTTAAAAAAGCTACAGGAAAATATATCCTTTTTTTAGATAGCGATGATTATTTGGGAAAAAATCTTTTATCTGAGTTACATGATGTACTAATCAAAGACCATGACCCAGATGTGATTCGTTATCGTTTAGCTAAGATGGAAAATGAAAATAAGTTAACTTATTCAGGATGTGTTTTTTCTAATCGCTCTTCTGATGTAGCGTTTCCTTTATTAATTCGTGAACCATACTTTGAACCAGCGTGGATTTATGCATATAATAGAGAATTTTTTGTCAACCATCATTTTACTTACAAAGTAGGGGCATATCATGAGGACTTTGGACTAACACCATATATTATATTAAAAGCCAAAACCATTAGTTCTATTTCCTACATTGGCTATTATTATTGTATTAGAGAAAACAGCATTACCACATTAAAGAATATAGAAAATTTAAAGAAAAGAGCTTATGATGTATTAGAGCAATATCATGATTTATTAGCAAGCATTAAAGTAGATTTAGAAATTAGTGAGTCCTTAAAAGAATGTGCTTATAGCTATCTAACTAACGCGGTGTATTTGAAAGCAAATATTTTAAATGGAAAAGAAAAACGTGAGTATTTAGCAAAATTAAAAGAGGAAGAAGCTTATCAATATTTACAAAGTAAAACCCTTGGTCATAAGGTGAAAAAGTGTTTAATCAAAATGTGGCCAGAGCTTTATTTAATGATATGGGGAAGATGATAATGAAAAAGATAAACTTTAAGATGGAGTACTTGATTTATGCTTTTTTCGTGTTATCTCCTTTTTTGGATGCCTTTAGTTTTCTTTTTAGAAAAGATTATCCCAATGCGATGATATCTCCATCTACCATTATTCGTCCAGTCATTCCTTGTATTTTATTTATCTATCTTTATCTTAAAGAAAAACCTTGCAGGAAAAAAATGGTTTTAGGTGTTTTCTTCTATGGACTATATGCCATACTTCATTTATATGCTTTCACTAAGTTACATAGAGAAAGTAGCTATGGTTCTATTTTTCATGAAATGCAATATTTACTGAATTATAGCTATATGATGGTGATGTTAGTACTTATTTCATATTTTAGAAAACAAGATCGTTTAGGTGAAATAAAGAAATATCTTTTCTTTTATTTAATGGGTTATATCATGATAATTTTTGCTTCTATTTTAACAGGAAGTTCATCATCTACTTATATTGACGGGATAGGTTTTAAAGGATGGTTTGCATCAGGTAATGCTCTAGGGTCTATTTTACTTCTTAGTTTATTACTGTTATTTCCTTATATTTTTGATAAAAAAGGAAGTAAGTTGCGATGGCTTTTGGCACTTTTTACAGGAATTTATTTGCTTTTCTTGTTAGGAACAAGGACTGGATTATTAGGTTTTCCTTTAGTAGTTATCATTTATTTATTCTATTTTACTATTAAAAAATTGCAAAATAAAAAGTGGCAATTTAAGGTAAAATCGATGGTGTTAATGGTTGTACTTTTATTCATCATGATAGGTAGTGTCTTTTTCTTAGGAACGACAACGTTAAAAAGGTTATCCCATATGAAGGAAGAAGCCAATCAAGTGATAGACCCTTGGACAGGAGAGGTATCTCATGTAACAGGTGACTCCCTCGTGTTTATTGAAACCATAAAAAAAGGAGAAATGCGTGAAGAAGTGATGAGTAAGGAAGTGCAACGTTCGATGTTAGATATGTATGAAATAGCTAATCGTTATCACATTCCTAATAGTTCTAGACGTGCTTTACAATTTATTTATCACACGTCGCTGATAAAAAATCAACATCATTTATTTTATCTCTTGGTAGGAAATGGTCATCTCACCAATTATTCAGAAATGACTTTTGAAATGGAATTACTAGCGATACTTTACAATTTTGGTATTTTAGGATTTTTACTTTATGCATGGTATTATGTTAAAGAGTTTACTTTAGGTGTAATAATGTTTTTTAAGAAGTTTAAGCAAATTAATGTGGAATATTATCTTTCTTTAGCAACACTAGGTTTAGGACTTTTCTTTTCCCTTTTTGCTGGATACACGTTTTTTAATGTATCTTCGATGTTGATGATTATTTTAGCAACGGTTTTGTTAAAGGAAGAAAGGAGTAAGTTAAAGTGAAAAAAATTATTTTTGGAATTACTAGTCTATCTTTAGGTGGTGCAGAGCGAGTACTAGTAGATTTAGCGAATGCTTTATGTCAAAAATATGATGTGACGATTTTTACCCTTTATGGGGAAGGGGAATTTGAAAAGGAATTAGAAAGTAAGGTTAAGTTAGTCAAGTATTATCCAGCGAGTTATCAGCATACTTCGTATATCAAAAGGAAAATGTTATCGTTAAAAATATTAAATAAAAGAAGTAGAGAAAAAATCGTAAAGCGTTATTTTGATGGTTATGATGTAAAAATAGCATTTTTAGAAGGACCAGTGACTATGTTATTATCTTCTGTTGGGGATATTGCCTGGGTTCATAATGACATAAAAAAAGTTTTTGGTACAGGAAAAATGGCTAAGAGAAAGTATAAGTTGTATGAAGAAATTTATCAAAAGTATCCAAGAATTGTGTTTGTATCCCAAGATAATTTGAAGTCGTTTGAAGATTTTTATCAAAATGATAGAAAGAAATTCGTGATTTATAATTATTTGGATGAGAAAAAAGTGGTAGAAAAGTCAAAAGAAAAGATAAGTTGGCAATTAGATGAAGATAATCTAAATTTTCTAGTGGTGGCTAGATTAACAGAACAAAAAGGATATTCTCGTTTATTAGATGTTCATTATGAGTTAATCGAAGAAGGGTTCAATCATCATATTTATGTGATTGGAGATGGATTACTTAAGGAAGAGTTAGAGAAAAAAATTGAATATTTAAAAGTGAATGATACCTTTCATTTATTAGGAAAAAAGGAAAATCCTTATCCTTATATCAATAAGGCAGATGTATTTTTGCTTCCTTCGTTATATGAAGGGTATGGTATGGTGTTGGTAGAGGCTAAAATTTTAGAAAAATATATTATGGTAACCAATACGGCAGCGAAAGAAGTGGTAGAAAGTTATGCTAATCGTCTTGTTGTCGAAAATTCACATGAGGGGATAAAGGATGGAATAAAGAAATTGATTCAAGAGGGAATTCCTAAGAAAAAAGTGATGGATACTTATTCTAATAAGAAGTTACTAGATGATGTAATTCATTTAATAGAAGAGGTGAAATGATGCTAAGTGTAATTACTGCTACTTATAATCGGGCAAAGTTACTTCCTAATTTGTATAAGAGTATTTTAAAAAATAAAAAGAAAAAAAGTGATATTGAATGGGTAATCGTTGATGATGGCTCGATGGATGATACTAAGCGTTTAGTGGAAAAATGGCAAGAGGAAAAGAAAATTAATATTACTTATATTTATCAAGAAAATCAAGGAAAAATGCAAGCATTAAATCATGGAATTCCTCTTTGTCAGGGAGAGTATATCCTAGAAGTGGACTCTGATGATTATCTACTTGATGATGTGTTAGAAAAATTGGATAGTTATAAAGAACTGCTACAAAAAAATAAAGGAGTGTATGCACTTGGTTTTTTAAGAAAAGTGGATAACGGGGTGTCTATTCCTTTTTCACAAAGTGGAATGGTGCGTTCGATGTATGAATTATATTTGAAAGATGGATATCAAGGTGAGATTGCCTTAGTGTTTAAGCAAAGTGCAAGAAAGAAATTTATTCATCACTTAGAAGAAGGGGAGAAATTTATTACCGAATCTAGGATGTATCATGAGATGGATAAGAAGTATCAAGGAATTGTATGTATAAATGAGTATTTAGTAGGGGGGATATATGAATTAGATGGGTATACCAAAAATATCAAGCAAATGTTTACTAAGTGTCCTAAGGGATATTATCATTACTTTTTAGAGTTATTAAATTTTCCCAATAGAAAGATAACTTTAGGTAAGTATTGGTATGCGATTAAGCAGTATCTTCTTTTTACACATTTGTTGGGCATATCGAAATGTGAATGTAAAAAGGGTTTAGATAGATGGTATGATCAATGGTTAGTTGGTTTTTGTTATCATCTAGCAAGGAAAAAAGTGAAAAAAGAATATAGTCAATAAAAAAAGTGAAAAAAAATGAAAAAGTAGTAAAAAAGGTTTTTGAAGAAGAAAAAGGCATGAATTAGGAATTTTTCGTTAAGGAAAAAGAAAAAATTGATGTTTTTTTTGTTTGAAGTTTTGTTAAAAGGCTGGTTTTACAAAGGAAAAAAAGTCTGTTATATTGGCATCATCATTATTTTCAAAGGGGGTGTATCTATGATGATACCGTTAAAAAATGTA
>CASRZP010000056.1 GCA_949440065.1 uncultured Bacilli bacterium | reverse complement strand
ATATCATCATCCCAAGGAATAAATCCTTTATAATTTACAATTCCAAGTGCAGAACCAGCAATTAAACCATATTCAATATTATTTTTTACACAAACACGATGAATTTCATCCATGATGTCTAATATTTCTAGTTGTAATTCTCGAACGGTAATTTTAGTACCATCTTGATTTTCTTGGATGATATATTCTTCTCTTTCTTGTATACAGTCTTTATTCATATACAACCTCATCTCTAAGTTCATTTTACTAGAAATTCCTAAAATAATCAATACTAACACTTATCACAAAAAAGAACATTTCTAAAGATGTTCTTTTATCATTTTTAAAACTAGGTTATTTATTCACACTCTTTTAATGTATATGAATATGCTATAACAGAAGGGGTGGATTATATATGTGTAATAATACAGATACAGAATCTTGTAGATGTATTGCTGAAATTTTAGCTATCATAAATGTTTTGCAACAAAATGCATGTACAGCAGAAACCTGCTTAGATACTTGTGATAGAGGATTTTTAGGATGTGGAACAAATTCTTTAAACTGCAATACAAGACCAGTTATGTTATATTTATGTAATGGAACACCACTTAGTATGCCAACAACAAAGGACAATACTGTATGTGGTGTAGAAGGAGCGGCATGTTCTAATGTTTTCCGCGTAGAAAAATTAGATGGTTGCTGTTGTACATTACGCGTTTTAGCACCTAACACAGATACAACTAGTGAGTTCCCATATGTTTCAACAAATTCTTTCTTTACAATGAATTTAAATTGTGTATGTTGCTTAAGATGTTTATCTGATACTTATGTAGAGTGCTTATAGTAATTCTATATTCTCTATATCAGCGATAGCAATAATCTCATTATCAAAAGTAATGAGATTATTTTGCGTTCTTCCGATAATCTTTTTCTCCATTACTTTATCTTTCGTTTTAATTTTAACGTTTGTACGATATACTTGATTTATTTGAAATAATTCTTCTACTGAGGTTTCTTTAGAAGTCCTTTCTTCACTTCCATAAAATACATTTTTATTATTATGAATTGGCTTAGAAATAGGACTGTGATATATTTTAGGTAATTCTTTTTTCATTCTATCTTCCTTTCACAATATTGTATGCGAAAACATATAATAAAATGAGGTGAAGTATGTATAAAACGTATCAAGTCTTACAAAATGATACTTGGGAAAGTATTGCTAATAAATTTCATACAAAGGTAGATACCTTACAACAGATAAACGGAATGACTATGTTAGTTCCAGGATCTATTATAGTAGTTCCTAAATTAGTGGAAGATGATTATTTTACAACTTATATTATAAAAAAAGGTGATAATCTATATGAAATAGCTCGTAGGTATAATTCTAGTGTAGATGTTCTTTTAAATGCTAATGGTTTAGAAAAAGATGATTATTTGTATCCAGGACAAGAACTTTTAATACCAAAAGAGGGAATAGGGATGTATATTACTAAAGATGGAGAAACATTAGTAGATGTCTCTAAAAAGTTAGGAACTACTCAAAGCTCTTTAATTCAGGATAATGAGAAAATTTATTTGCTACCTGAACAACTTATCATTTATAAAAAATAGAAAAATTAGGAAAAGTACTTTCCTTTTTTTTTGCCCTATTATATAATAAAATTGGTGATAACATGGAAAATAATAGTGAACAATTAATGAATCAGCCAGGACCTTTATATGATTATACAGGACTAAGCATTCTTAAAATGTATGGAGAAGATTTAACTGCAAAACAGTATATTACAAATCCTGCTATAGCAAGAGAAGACGAAATTAGTAAATCTATTATGATATTACTGACGCCAGAAAAATCAACTCTTCTAGTTGGTAAAGCTGGTATTGGTAAAACTTCCATTGTTGAGGGAATTGCCTATCGTATTATTCGTGGTGAGGTACCAGAACGTTTAAAAGGATATAGAGTTATTAAAGTAAATTCTGCTGCCTTAGTGGGAAAAGTACAATATCAAGGAAAAGAAGAAATGATTATTTCGCTTTTGGTAGAAGAATTAAAAAATGCTGATAAAATTATTTTATTTATTGATGAGATTCATACTTTAATTGGTAGTAAAGATGGAGGCCCTATGGATTTAGCAAACATTTTAAAACCAGCTATCGATAGAGGTATGGTAAAAATTATAGGTGCTACTACAGATATAGAGTACAATACCTATGTTGTACGTGATAGAGCTTTTTTAAGACGTTTTGATCGTGTAGATGTAAGGGAGCAAGACATTCCAACAACAGTAGAAGTATTGATACAATCATTACCTAAAATTGAATATCAAACAGGCATTAAATTTAAATATAATGACTATGTAACAAGATTACTTGTAGAGTCAATTGTAGAAGCTACTAGTGAATTTAAGCGTGTTTATGGTTTAGGAGCAATGTATCCAGATATTTCTTTTTCTGTTTTAACAGCAGCTTTTTCTCAAGCTCTGTATCAAAATAAATCAGAGGTAACTTTATTAGATGTATATAATGCTATTAAAAATAGTAAAAGAATTTATCCTGATTCGCGTGTTAAAGAGTTAGATGCTTTTAGAGAAAAGTTTAAAGATTTAGCACGTGAAGAACAAGTTGTTCTTCCTTATGTAACAGTGGAGGAAATTCAAGATCCACAGGAGTTTTAAAAGAAATGATTTAAAAAAAACGGATTTTATAGTATAATGATAATGAGGTGGGAAAATGAGAAAAGTTCCAGTAAAAAACTATTTCTTGCTAATATTACTAGTGGGAGTAACCGTATTTCTTACTTATTATTGCTGTAATTTATATAATGAACATCACGAAAATAAATATACTTCTTTCATGATTTCTTTTTTGACAGAAATAAAAGAAGATGATATAGAAAATTATGTGTTAGAAAATCCTACTGTTGTTTTGTATATTGCAGATAAAACAAATAAGGCTATGGATGAAACAGAAAGAGAATTTAAAAAATATTTAACGGATAAAAACATATATTCTTATTTTGTATATGTAGATATTTCTAAGGAGAAAGAAAATAGTTTACAATCTTTTCAAGAAAATTATAATTTAACACTTAACTATGGGCAATTACCAATTTTAATTGTTTTCCAAGATGGAGAATTAGTAGACACTTATAATCAATCAGAATGGAATATGACAAATGTTACAGAATTTTTAAGACGAAATGAGGTAGTTGACTGTGATTAATATCGTTTTATATGAACCAGAGATTCCTCAAAATACAGGAAATATTATGCGTACCTGTGCAGGTACTTATGCCAAGCTTCACTTAATTAAGCCGCTTGGCTTTTCTTTGGATGAGAAAAGTATTAAAAGAAGTGGTGTTAACTACATTGAACATTGTGAATATCATGTCTATGAAAATTGGAATGATTTTTTAAGTAAAAATAAAGGGTCTTTTTATTTCTTGACCCGATATGGTAAAAGACCACATACAGAGTGTGATTTCCATGATACAAACGAAAATATTTATTTAATATTTGGAAAAGAAAGTACAGGTGTACCAAAGGAAATATTAAAAGAACATTTATCTCAGTGTTTTCGAATACCAACTAATGATTATATTAGATCTTTAAATTTATCTAATTGTGTGGCATTAGTATTGTTTGAAGTGCTTCGTCAACAAGATTATCCTAATCTTCTTAGGACTGAACCATTTAAGGGAGAAGATTATCTTTCTGAATAATGAAAAATTAGATATTTGTTATAGGACGTTGTAAAAAACGTTATTTAGTGATAAAATGTCACTATAGGATAAGGAGTGGGAGAAATGGATATATCAAATTTTATTATACAAAATACAGGATGGTTGATATTCTTTTGTGTATTAATATTAATGGCTTTAATTGGCTATTCAGTAGAGAAGAAAAAAGGAAAAGGTTCTAATAAAAATAACGTAGAACATGAGAATAGATTTGTTAATTTGCCACCACAAGAAACAATGAGTGAGAATCAAATGATGCCAACAAGTACACCAAATAATATGAGTGTTGTTTCGGAAGTTTATAATATGAATATGGTATCATCTACACCAACTACTCCAGTTGAAGCAAATGCAGCTATTCCAGAAGTAATAACAGAAACTGGAGAAAATTTAGCAGTACCAATAGATGGACCTGCTAGTTTTAATACTACAAATGAGAATGCTTCAATGAATGCGCAAAATCCTTCTACTGATATAGCTGTAAACGATATTTCTACTATGCTAGAAGAAAATAAGAATGGACAAAGTAATGGAGAAGATGTTTGGAAATTTTAGACATCTTTTTTTCTTGAAAAAAAATGTACTTTATATTATAATAAAATTATCATGGAGAGTGAGTTTATGAATCAAAAAGGGTTTACATTAGTAGAATTATTAGCGGTTATTATTGTTATAGGATTGCTTGCATCTTTCGCTCTTCCTCAAGTTTTGAATCAATTTAATAACAATGCAGGAAAACTATCTGAACAGCAAAAAAATTTAATTGAAGAAAGTGCTTATTCTTATCTATTAGAAAATGAGTCAAAATATAAAAATGCTACAAAAAAGTGTGTAACTATAAAACAATTAGTAACGGATGATGCATTAGATGAAACTTTTGCAAAGCAGGTTTTTGGAGATGATTACGCAACTAAAAATGATGGAGTTTCTTATAGTTATCAAAAAGGCACACTAAAAGTAGAATTAGGTATATGTAATTAAAAAAGCATATTTTTAAAATATGCTTTTATTTTGTACTAGATATTTGAATTAAGATATCAATATCATCATCATTTGCTAATATATTCTTATGAATTTCTCCACATTTTTCACACTGATAAATTATTTTATAAGTATCTTTAAATTTTTCTATGTCAATAGGTTTTAGTAATCCCTGACATGGGTTAGCTCTATCACCAGGATTGATGTCCACATGTTTTGAATAAAAACAGTAAGGGCAATGATCTCTAGCACTATAATTTAGTTTTTCCACTTTTCGATGACAGTGTTCACAAAGGAAATTTTCATCTATCATATGAAATTTTTTCATAGTATCACCAGAAAAATTATAACATGAAAGTAATTTATGATACAATAAATATGGTGATAGTATGCAAAGAAAGTATGATGTAGTGATAGTAGGAGCTGGTCCAGCAGGGCTTTTTAGTGCTTATGAATTGATTACAAAAAACAAAAAAATGAAAGTTGCTGTATTAGATAAAGGGTTTAAAGTAGCAAATAGAACATGTCCAATGAATAAGAAGAAAATTCCTTGTCAAAATTGCAATCCATGTGCTATTTTGGCTGGTTATGGAGGGGCAGGAACATTCTCAGACGGTAAGTTAAATTTTATTCCTACTTTAGGAAAAAGTGATTTAACGAAATATATGAGTGAAAGTGAAGCTTATCAGTTAATTGATGAAACGGAAGAAATTTTTAACAAATTTCATATGGATGCAGAAGTATATCCTAGTAATATGGATGAAGCAATTGCTATTAGAAAAAAGGTAGCAATTGCTGGTGCACGCCTTCTTTTGATTAAACAAAAACATTTAGGAAGTGATCACTTACCAGAATATATTGAGGGAATCTGTGACTATTTAGAAAAAAAAGGTGTGACTTTAATTGATAGAGCAAATGTAACAGATATTCAAACCCTTAGTGAAGAAAGTCATGAGATAACTTATGAAGTTGGAAAAAAGAAAGAGACAATAGAAGGAAAAAATATTATAGTGGCACCAGGAAGAACAGGGGCTAAATGGGTCCAAGAGTTAGCTGATAAATACAATATTCCTTATCTTTCTCAAAGCATTGAAATTGGTGTTCGTGTAGAAGTTAGAAAAGATATCATGGAAGAAATTACAAATATTATTTATGATCCTACTATCTTCATTAAAACAAAGACTTATGGAGATGAAATTAGAACTTTTTGTACAAATCCAGGGGGATTTGTTGCTAAAGAAAATTATTATGGATATATATGTGTAAATGGGCATGCTTTAAAAAATGTGAAAAGTAATAATACTAATTTTGCTTTTATTTCTAAAGTGCATTTAACACAACCTGTTACAAATACAAGACTTTATGGAGAGTCTATTGCAAGAATTGCTAATGTATTGGGAGATGGAAAACCAATTATTCAGTCTTTAAAAGACTTAAAAAGTGCTAGAAGAAGTGAGTGGCATAGACTTAATAAAGGATTTATTGAACCTACACTAAAAGACTGCGTTGCAGGTGATTTGGCTTTAGTACTACCTCATAGAATTATTACTAATATAATAGAAGGATTAGAAACTTTAAATAAAATAATACCTGGAGTTAGTAACGATGATACGTTATTGTATGGACCGGAGATTAAGTTTTTTAGCAATGAAATAGAAACTGACAATCATTTTAAATTAAAAAATGATTGTATCTATTTTATAGGAGATGGAGCAGGAAAAGCTGGAAATATTGTAACGGCTGCAGCAACTGGCTTAGTGGCAGCAAGGGATATTTTAAGTAAAATAAAATCATAATACTTATAATGGACATTTTTAAAGCAGTATGTTATGATTTAATAGGGGACGATATAAATGGATGATAAAACAAAACAAGAATTAGAACAAATAATGAAAGATAGAAGTAAAGATTTTAAAGTACAAGAAGTTGTTATATTAGTGCTTATTACTTGTGTTTTTAGCTTTTTTGCAGGATTTTCTTTTTCCCGCATGAAGGATAATCCCAAAGTATTACAGAAACAATCTGATGATAACAGTACTGCGTTACAAGAATTTATTAAAGAATATCAAAGTATTGTTCAAAGTTATTATGGAGAAGTAGACGAGGAAAAACTATTGTCAGCAGCACTAAAAGGTGTTTTAGAAGAAATAGGGGATGATTACTCTGTTTATATGGATGATGATGATTATAGTAATCTCAATCTAAACTTAGAAGGAAGTTATAGTGGAATAGGGATTTCTATCTATAAAGATATTTCTACTAATAATATGATAATTGCATCTGTTTTTGAAAATTCTGCAGCAGATAAGGCAGGACTAAAGGAAAATGATATTATTTTATCTGTGGATGGAGAAAGTGTAAAGGAACTAACTACTAGTGACTTTAGTCAAAAAGTTTTAAAAAGTTCTAAAAAACAATTTGTGCTTAGAATATCTAGAAATGGTAAAGAACTAGATATAAAGGTTTCTAAATCGGGTGTAGTGATTCCTTCAGTAACCTCTAAGAAATTTGAAAAAGATGGCAAAAGAATAGGTTATCTTTATGTATCTATTTTTGCTAATAATACATCAAAACAATTTGAAGAGGAATTGTTAAAGTTGGAGGATGAAGGAATAGATTCTTTAATTATAGATGTTAGAAATAATACAGGTGGTCATTTAACTACCGTTTCTGACATGATTGACTTATTTATGGATTCCAATCATATTGCTTATCAATTAGAGCAAAATGGAAAACGTACAAAAGTTCATTCAGGTGGGAAAGAAAATAGAGAGTATCCTCTTGTTTTATTAGCAAACTCATCTAGCGCATCAGCATCTGAGGTATTAATTGCTAGTTTAAAAGAAAATTTAGGTGCTACTATAATTGGCGAAAAAACTTATGGTAAAGGGACTGTTCAAGAATTGAAAACCTTAACTAGTGGTGATAAATATAAATTAACAACGAAAAAGTGGCTTACGCCTAAAGGTAATTGGGTGAATGATACAAAAGGGATTACTCCTGATATAGAGGTTTCATTGTCCGATCAATATGCTAAAAATCCTAGTGATGAAACAGATGATCAGTTGCAAAGGGCTTTAGAAGAGCTTTCAAAATAAATGATAATAGAAGCAAATCTATGGTATAATATTCTTAGGTGATTGAATGAAGCAAATTTGTGTAGGAGACCACTATCAAATACAATGCTATAAACATAATGGTAAAATTCATCGTTCTTGGGATGAAGCTGTTGTGTTAGATGTAAAAAAAGATTACATTGTATTTGGTAATAATAAAACTAAGGTAATCGAATCTGAGGGGACAACATGGAGGACAAAAGAACCTGCTATTATCTATTTTTTTAAAAATAAATGGTATAACATTATTTCACAAATGAAAAAAGATGGCATCTATTATTATTGCAATATTGCTACTCCTTATATTATAGAGGAAGGAACTATTAAATATATTGATTATGATTTAGATTTAAGAATTTTTCCAAAAGGGGAGTATAAAATTTTAGATAAATTGGAATATCAATATCATAAAAAGAAAATGGAATATTCGGACGACTTAGATTTGGTAATTAATCATGCTATGAAAGAATTGATTGAGGTTTATTTAAACCATGCACCAATGTTTTCTGAAAAGCAGAATGAGGAGTATTTAAAGTTGTATTTAGAATTGAGAAAAGACTCTGAAAATGGAAATTTTAGTTCCTAAAAAGCACAAAATTAAAAAAAGTGCTTTTTTTTTGAAAAAATGATTGACAGACTTCTTAGAAGGTGTTATATTAGTGTCATTGCTTTGGAAGTGCCTTTGCAATTTAATAAAAAAATATAAGAATTTGATTGACTTATGTTTTTTATTTTGTTATAGTAAAGGAGCTTTACAAAAAAGCAATAAAGGTTTGTTTTTTGAAAAATCAATCTTTTGAATTAAATTATCGAATTGAAAAAAATCAATCACGAAAAAAAATTAAAAAAAACAAAAAAAGTGCTTGACATTGTAAATTCAATTTGATATATTAAAAAGCGTTGGTGCAAAAAAACTAACAAAAAATGTCAAATCGAAAAAAAGTTAAAAAAATGCTTGACAATACTTAGTAGGTTTGATATACTGAATTTGCTTTCCTGAGAAGGAAACAGAATGATCTTTGAAAACTGAGCAAAATGTCAATTCACTATTAGTTAGGAT
>CASRZP010000055.1 GCA_949440065.1 uncultured Bacilli bacterium | reverse complement strand
GTTAGTAGAGCATTAATTGTCATGGGTCCTTTTCAAAATAAAGGCTTAACATCTGTAGTAATACCCAATGGAGTACTCTATATTGATGATAATGTATTTAATGGGAATCAATTAACAAGTGTTATTATACCAAATAGTGTAACTTATATAGGAGAAGGAGCATTTGCTATTAATCAGCTAACGAGTATAACCCTTCCCAATAGTATAACTCATATAGGAAATTTTGCTTTTAATAACAATCAATTACCTGAACAGCAAGCTTTTATTTATCAAAGAAATGCTGATGGGAGCAAAGATTATACAACCCTAGTTAGTTATGGTGGAAATGCCCAAGAGGTAACTGTTCCCAATTCTGTAGTAACTATCAAAGAATCTGCTTTTGCTCTTGCAAAGAAAATGATTTCTTTAACAATTCCTGAAACAGTAACATCTATTGAAGAAAATGCATTGGATAGAACTTTTTCCTTAGAACGAATCATTAACAAAACAGGAAAAGCTTTTGATTGGAATTCTATTATTACTGGGACAAGTGACACAACTTTTGTAACAGGTTCTGTTGGAAGTGTTATCATTTCTGCTAGTTAGTTTTTGAAAAATAATAAGATATTGTTAAATAAATTTCCTAGGTTTCTTAACAAATTTTGTCGTCATAATTTTATCTATATAGTATAATATTAGTGGTGATGAAAAATGTATAAAAAAATCGTTGTCTTAGGAGGGGGGACAGGACTATCTTATTTGCTAAGTGGTCTAAAAGATTTTCCTGTTGAAATAACTTCTGTAATTACAGTGTCTGATAATGGACGATCAACTGGTGCATTACGTAGAGAATTTAATACTCCAGCAGTAGGAGATATTCGTAAAGTCATTACTAGTCTATCCGAAATTGATGATCCCATTAAAAAAATGATAGCATACCGTTTTGAAACTTCTAGCGACTTAAATGGTCATGCCGTTGGAAATTTAATTTTAACAGCAATGCTAGATATTACGGGAAGCTTGAAAGATTCCATCGCATCATTAAGTAAACTTTTAGATGTAAAACACACAGTACTTCCTATTTCGGAAGATAGAAATTTAAACCTTGTAGGTGAATGCCTTGATGGGACTATAATTAAAGGAGAAGAACAAATTACTAAATCTCATCGCAAATTCAAAAAAATCTTTTACGAAAAAGAGCCTCATGTACTAGAAGAAGTTCTTGATGCCATTAATGAAGCTGATTTGATTATTATTAGCATGGGTAGTATTTATACAAGTATTCTTCCCAATATTATTTGTAAAAAAGTAAAACAAGCGATAAAAAAAGCCAAAAGTCATGCTAAGTTAATGTATTTATGTAATGCGATGACTCAACCTGGAGAAACCGATGGCTTTGGTGTTAGTGATCATGTAAAATTACTTAATGATTATCTAGGATTTCATGCCATTGATGTCGTTATTGCAAGCAATACAAAAATAGAAAAAGAAATTGCTAAAAAATATGAAACAGAAGAACAAAAAGATCCTGTATATATTGATTATGAAAATTTAGAAAAAATGAATATTGAATTAATTGAAAGTGATTTATTAAAAGTAATTGATGGTGCTTTACGTCACGATAGCTTAAAGTTAAGTTCTCTTATTTTCTCTTATTTAATGAGGGACTAAATGTCATTTACCACAGTTATCAAAAATGAAATTGCTAAACTAGATACCATCAGGTCTAGTAAAATTAGTGAGCTATCAGGTTTTATTCGCAATAATATTAACCTAGAGCTAGATATGCTTGTAACAGAAAATGTACTGATTGCTAGAAGAATCTATCTTATGATGAAAGAATTATATGGAATTAGTGCTGAAATTATTAGTAAAACCACATCATCGAAAAAAAGTCCTGTTTATTTAATTAAGATTCCTAAAGATAAGAAAAATTTTATCTTAGAAGACTTAGGAGTAGTTGATAAAGATAATCAACACTTAGAAAGTCCAAAAGAATACTTAATTAGTACCGATGATGATATTCGCTCCTATCTTCGAGGTGTATTTTTAACTAAGGGAAGCGTAAATGATCCAAAGACTTCGCAGTATCACATGGAAATCCTTCTAGATTATCCAAAAGAAGCCATTGTCGTTCAACGATTATTAAATCAATTCGATTTAAATGCTAAACTTCTAAATCGTGATAAAGGTTACATGGTTTACTTAAAAGAAGCCGATAAAATTAGTGATTTTCTAAAAATTCTTTCTGCTAGTAATGCGGTACTTTATTTTGAAAATGTACGAATTGTAAGAAATCATAAAAATATTACTAATCGATTAAACAATTGTGAACAAGCAAACATAGATAAAATTGTAGAAACAGCACAAATGCAATTACATTATATAGAAACCATAAAAAATCATATTGATACTTTGCAATTAGACGATAAAATAAAAGAAGCTCTAGTGTACCGTGAAAAATATCCAGAAACTTCTTTACAAGAATTAAGCGAAATTATTACCATGGAAACAGGAAAAAAAATTACCAAATCAGGACTAAATCATCGTTTTCGTAAAATTAAAGAAATTGCTCTACGTTTAGAAAGCAAAGACTAATTTTGCTTTTTTGATAAATTCTTTTGTGTTTTTAGCTAACTTTTAGTTTAGCTTTTTTCTTTTAACGTTAGGAGTTGTGTATTTATTATATTTATTTTATGATTTATCGTTTCTTAAAAAGTTCATAACTAAATCTATAAGTATATCTTTTTCTTTAGGATGAGATTGAGCAATCAATAGCGTGATGGCAACAAGTGTATGATTATCAATGACTTGTTTATTATCTTGATAAAGGATACGATAAAATTTCAAAAAATAGATAAATAGGGTAGCTGCTATTCGTTTATTACCATCGATAAAGGTATGATTTTTCGTTATTAGATACAAAAAATTAGCAGCCTTTTCTTCTATGGTAGAATATAACCTTTTCCATCAAAAGTTTGATAAATTGTACCTATAATAGATTGTAAACCTTTATCCTTTTCAAGAGCAAATAAATCACTATCACGATCAAACTTTAGTTGATTAATAATATTCATACATTCTTTGTAAGTTATTTTATCATTGTTAGTAGTTCCGTGAGGTTTAGCTATTCTTTTATGATCATAATCATCAAGTAAATTTAAGGCACTTGAATAAGTATTGATAACTTTGATGATATCTTGGGCTTCGCTTCCTTTTAAATCAGTATCAATTCTTCCTGCAATATCTATTAGTTTAATTGTTTTTTCGAGATATTCTAACCTCTTTTGGTTAACTGCATAGCCTTTAATCATATAATCTTTTAAAATTTTATTTGCCCATTTACGGAAAATAATTCCGTTGTGTGATTTAACACGGTAACCCACACTGATTATCATATCTAAATTATAGTAATCCACTTGATATGTTTTACCATCTTTTGCAGTTGTTGCAAAATTTGCAATAACTGAATTATCTAATTCTTCTTCTAAAGCATTTTTAATATGCCTAGAAATAACAGATTTATCTCTATCAAATAGTTTAGCCATTTGTTCTAAAGATAACCATACCGTTTCATCTTTCATATTTACTTCAAGTTTCACTTCTTGGTTTTCAAATAATACAATTTTCTTCTTCATGTATTATCACGTCCTTTGCTATACTTTTTATCATGTGTTGCTGTAATAGGCATAGATAATAAACCTATCACTTATATTGTTGTAGAAAGTTTAGCAAATTACTGTTTAATTTTTAAATTTTACTTAAATTTCTTTCATGTAAATATTGTTGTAGTTATCTTGTCATTTTCATTTTCTTATTTTGTATAATTTATAGTGACCTAAAATTATGATGTCTACAAGGCATCATGATAAACGTACGATTAGAACACCATCAAAAATCACTTTATGTTTAAAAACCAAAGACTAATTGATTTCCTTTTCAATAATTTTATCCACGATACCATAGTCTAGTGCTTCCTTAGCATCTAAAAAGTGATCCCTTTCTGTATCTTGTCTTATTTTCTCAATAGGTTTTCCCGTATTCTTTGCTAACATTTGATTTAGCTTTTCCTTTAACTTCAAAATTCTCTCAGCAGCAATCTTAATTTCCGTTGCTTGCCCTTGAACACCACCTAAAGGTTGATGAATCATCACCTCAGCATTAGGAAGAATATACCGTAACCCTTTTTCTCCACTAGTTAGCAAAAAAGCAGCCATGGATGCAGCCATACCAATACAAATCGTTGAAACCTTACTTTTCACCAAGTGCATCGTATCATAAATAGCCATACCCGCGGTAATAGAACCTCCAGGAGAATTAATATAAATATTAATCGTATCATGGTTAATCGAGTCCAAATACAATAACTGGGCTACAACCAAATTAGAATTGGTATCATCAATTTCACCATTAAGCAAAATAATTCGCTCTTTTAATAAACGAGAAAACAAATCATAACTACGCTCATTATTACTTTCTCTTTCAATCACCATAGGAACTAAATTCATTTTTATCACCTATTACTATTGTAAAAGAAAGAAAATAAAAGTAATCAAAATTCAATCGACAAAATCTGTGATGACAAACAAGAATAAATTTGTTATACTAAACTATAGAATAGAATAGGGTGAAAAACATGATTGAAAATTTAACTGTCATCGTCAATGATGAAAAAATTGAAATACCAAAGGGGTTAACTTTATTAGAAATTAGTAAATCTTTTGAACAAGATTACACTTATCCGATTATCTTAGCCAAGGTAGATGGAAGCTATAGTGAGTTAACGGAAGAAATCAATAAACCGTGCTACATTGAATTTTTTGATTTAAAAGATAGAATGGCAAATCGTGCTTATGTTAGTGGTTTAGTTTTTTTATTAGTAACTGTAATCAAAGATTTGTATGGGGAAGAAAAAAATATTACTGTAGAACATTCTTTAGATAAAGGTTTATACATTACAACCAACTTTCCTATTTTAGAAAATGATATGAAAAATATTGAAAATAGAATGAGGGAGTTAGTAGAACAAGATTTAGATATTGCTAAAGTGAATGTATCAAGAATGGATGCGATCAACTACTTTACTCGTCAAAACGATGAATCAAAACTAGGTTTATATAAATACATGACAAGATCAACGGTCACACTATATCGCTTAAAAAATCGTTATGATTATTTCTTTACTTATATGCCAGTAAGCACCTCTAGTCTTACTCCTTTTGCCTTAACTTACTTTGATGAAAATAGTTTTCTATTACGTTTTATGACAGTGTATATGGAAAATGAAATCAGTGAGTACACAAAACGTGAAAATATCTATCAAATCTATAAAGAATATCGGGAATGGACTGAATTATTACATTTGAAAAATGTCTCTGACTTAAACGATGTGATTTCTAAAGGAAAAATTGGCGATTTAATCCGAATGGATGAGATTATGCAAAATGGAAAACTATTGAAAGTAGCTAAGGAAATTGCTAGTAGAAAAGATAAAGTGAAAATTGTTTTAATTGCAGGACCTTCTTCAAGTGGAAAGACAACAACTTGTACAAAATTAAAGATGTGCCTACAAAGTTTAGGATTAAATCCTAAGATGATTTCTATGGATAATTACTTTGTTGAACGAGAGGAAACTCCACTACTTCCGAATGGGAAACCAGATTATGAGTGTTTAGAAGCCATAGATTTAGACCTTTTTGATGAGCAAATAGGTAAACTATTTAACCAAGAAGAAGTAGTAATTCCTACGTATAATTTTTATATAGGAAAGAAAGAATATAAAAGTAAGATGAAATTAGAGGAAAACGATATCTTAATGATTGAAGGAATTCATGGATTAAATAATAGAATCTTAGAAAATATTCCTAAAGAAAACAAGTATCGTATATATTTATCAGCTTTAGCAGAGTTAAATTTGGATCAACATAATAGAATATCAACAGCAGATAACCGTTTGTTACGTAGAATTGTAAGAGATTATCGTACACGTGGTTATAGTGTAGAAGCCACTTTAAAGAATTGGCCTACGGTTAGAATGGGGGAAGAAAAATATATCTTTCCTTATCAAGATGAAGCAGATGCTACCTTTAACACAGCACTAATTTATGAGTTATCGATATTAAAAACTTATGTAGAACCATTGTTGTACTCTGTAAATGTGAATTCTGAGTATTATGATGAGGCGAAAAGACTTATTAATTTCTTAAGAAGTTTCTTGCCTATTCCGTCAGAGGACATTCCAAAAGAGTCAATTATTCGTGAGTTTATTGGAGGAAGTTGCTTTCATCAGTAAAGTTTGCTAAAATAACATTAGGAGGATAGATTTATGATAAAAGTAGCAATTAATGGTTTTGGTCGTATTGGTAGGTTGGTTTTTCGTTTAATGGAAGAAGATAATGATTATGAAATTGTGGCCATTAATGATTTAACAGATGCTGAGCAGTTAGCGTATTTATTAAAGTATGATACCAATCATAGAAATTATAAGATTGATGAGATTGCGTTTGAAGATGACTATTTAATTGTAGGAAATCATCGGATTAAGATTTATTCTTGTAAAGATCCTAAGGAATTACCATGGGGTGCATTGGGCGTTGACGTGGTATATGAGTGTACAGGGGCATTTACTTCTTATGATAAGGCGTATGCTCATATTGAAGCAGGTGCTAAAAAGGTCATTATTTCAGCACCTAGCAAGGGTGATGTGAAAACTATTGTGTACCATGTAAATGAGGAAACGTTAAGTGGTGATGAACAAATTATTTCTAGTGCTAGTTGTACCACCAATTGTCTAGCACCAGTTTTAAAAATCATTAATGATAAGTTTGGAATTGAAAAAGGTTATATGACCACAGTTCATGCTTACACGAATGATCAAAGTGTTTTAGATGTTCCTCATAAAAAGGGAATTAAGGCACGTCGTGGAAGAGCAGCAAGTGCTAATATTATTCCAGCATCCACTGGAGCTGCCTCAGCGATTGGCAAAGTTATTCCTGAATTAGAGGGAAGATTAGAAGGTTCTGCTATGCGTGTTCCTGTATCTACGGGTTCTGTAATTGATTTGGTATTAGAGTTAAAAAGTGATGCTACTATAGAAGCGATTAATCAAGCATTTATAGAAAATCAAAATGAAACGATAAAAATTACATTTGATCCAATTGTATCGAGTGATGTAATTGGTAGCCATTATGGTGCTATTGTAGATGGGTTATTAACTAATGTTTTAGAAGTAGATGGGAAAAAGTTAGTAAAAATTGTCGCATGGTATGATAATGAAATGGGTTATTCTGTGCAAATGGTAAGAACAGGAAAATACTGGATGGAAAAGATGGACATATTATAAAATTTAATCAAATAAAAAGGAGATAGCAATTTATCTTCTTTTACTTTGGATATTTTTAGTGATTTGCTATGTATTGTTCTTTTAATAGGTTAATTCTATCATTGATGTTTTTTTCAAATTCTTCATCACTAAATTTAGGATCTCTTGTTCTTTTCCAAATATCACAAGGAATTTTATCGCATTCTAAACAACTTTTAAAGTGATGTTTAGTAACAGAACAATGATATATTGGACACTCATTACCATGACAGTGAAATACAACGCCGCAACAAGCATTACAACCTTGGCACATTTTCTGTTCAAAACAGTAACACTTACTACAATTAGATCCACATACACTTATTTCTTTATTCATTGACTTACTTCTTAGAAAATTTTTTTCTCACTTTTGTCTTGATTATAGCACATATGCTTTTGGTAGTAAATATTGTCGTTGGTCTTAAATTTTCTTCCTTATCCATATTATTCTTATTATTGTTGCATTGGTGCATGTCTTATCAATATCCATTTAAACGAGTGCAAGACAACACCTAAAACAGCATTTTCCAGTTCATGATAATCCCAATGGAAATAAGGACTGGGTAATAAGAATAAAAATAATGATAATAAATGCACATAATGAGATTAGTAACCAATGAATTACTTTTCTTCTATTTTATTTTCTTAATGGGATGTCTAATTACTGTTTTTAACCTACTAACGTCACACCTTCTAGGATCACTTAAATAGATTTCATGGTGTAATCTTGTATCCGTGATATCTAACGCATATCCATTTTCTTTTATAAAATCATGCATTAACTCTACGGTCTTTGGTTCATCATCATAAGAACCAATGTGCATACATTGAACACATACACCCTCATCATATGTTAGAAAAATCTTGCTTTTTCTTATTCGTTGCTTCTTGTATAGCCCAGTTAAAATCTTCTTTTGTTACAAAATCTGGTAACCTGATAACGGAAATAAATTTAAACGTATCCTTCTTATGATAATCAATTCCTAATTTATTTCCCTCTTGATACCAAAAACCTTCTAATGGTGGAACAACATATTCAAAATAACCATCTATTTTATGGGATCCTTTTTTACTCATCTTTATGGTAAAAGCAATAGCATACAATAAACCTATAGTCTTTTTATAATCACCATTTTCATCATTTGGGTTTCCTTCTCCTTTAACTGCAATATAATTCATTTTAGGGATTTTTACTATACTAGGTTTATTCTTTGGCATATAAAATTCCTTATATTCTTTCTTAAAATCAAACGCCATAATTACGTCTCCCCTCATTTATATAAATTATCATTTTTAGCATTGTTGCATCATCATTATAGCACCTTTAAAAAAAATAGTCATTATGTTGATGATAACCTTTGTTTTTATTTCTTTTTACCAAGAAATATGCATCCATTTAATTTATATAAAAAATATGACTTTCAATTTAATTTCCAAAAAACGACAAAATATAAAGCTTTGGAAATATTTTTCCAGAACTTGATCAATATTCTATCTTTGTGTATAATTATTAGGAGGTGAGATCTATGATAGAGAGAAAAGAATATCTTGATCAATTAAAAAGATTTAAAGACAAAGATTTAATTAAAGTAGTAACAGGTATTAGACGTTGTGGTAAGTCTACCTTATTTGATTTATTTATCCACGATTTAAAAGAAAATGGAATAAAAAATAATCAAATAATAAAAGTAAATTTAGAAGATGCTACTTATCATTTTAATGATGCCAAAGAATTATATGATTACGTTAATCACAAAATAGATAATAC
>CASRZP010000054.1 GCA_949440065.1 uncultured Bacilli bacterium | reverse complement strand
ACGATAATTAATTGTTTCTGGTTTTTTTACTTCTCCGTAAGACCATTCACGAATCTTATCGGGAGAAGCGATTCCTATCTTTAACGCTTGAAATCTATTTACTTCTATCATTAATCATCTTCCCCTTCCCCGTTTTCAAATGAGAAGTTTTCAAATTCCTTTTCGAAATCATCCTCATCTTCATCTTCTAAATCATCTTCGTCTATATCTGATTCATCATAATCCCCAATCGGTGGATCACTTGCTGGTAAGTCCATGTTATTATCTATTGTACTTCCCAATTCTTCACGATCTTCATCTTGTTCAATTTGTTTCAAGTCTAATTGTTCTCCTTCATCATTGATAATAGAAATATCTAATCCCAAAGCTTGGAATTCTTTCATTAATACTCTAAATGATTCAGGTACACCTGCTTGATTGATTTCTTGTCCTTTTACAATAGCTTCGTAAACCTTAACACGTCCATTGATATCATCTGATTTTACGGTTAAGATTTCTTGTAAAGTATGAGCTGCACCATAAGCATATAATGCCCAAACTTCCATTTCACCGAATCTTTGTCCACCGAATTGTGCTTTACCACCTAATGGTTGTTGTGTAACTAGTGAATAAGGTCCAGTAGAACGTGCGTGTAATTTATCATCTACCATGTGATGTAGTTTAATCATATACATCACACCAACGGCAATACGGTTATCAAATGGTTCACCTGTTCTACCATCGTATAAAACCGTTTTACCATCAGCATCCATGTTAGCATCTTTCATTAACTTAGAAATATCTTCGGTATGAGCTCCATCAAACACTGGTGTTGCTACATGAACATTTAAGTTTTTAGCAGCCATCCCTAAATGTAATTCTAGAATTTGTCCTAAATTCATACGTGATGGAACACCTTGTGGATTAAGCATAATATCAACAGGTCGTCCATCTGGTAGGTATGGCATATCTTCTTGTGGTAATATTAAGGAAATTACACCCTTATTACCATGACGTCCTGCCATTTTATCTCCTACTTGAATTTTACGTTTTTGAATGATATAAACACGAATTACTTTACTAACACCTGCAGGTAATTCATCATTATCTTTACGAGAGTAAACTTTAATATCGTGAACAATTCCGTCTCCTCCATGAGGTACGCGTAATGATGTATCTCTAACTTCACGCGTTTTTTCTCCGAAGATAGCATGTAATAGTTTTTCTTCTGATGTTAATTCAGCCATTCCTTTTGGGGTAACTTTACCAACGAGGATATCGCCTTCTTTAACTTCTGTTCCAATGGTAACAATACCATTTTCATCACTAACATTTGGAATATCACGAGTAATTTCTTCTGGTCCTAGTTTTGTCTCACGACATTGCATTTCATAATCTTCTAGGTGAAGTGAAGTATAAACATCATCTTTTACTAAGTTTTCATTTAAGATAACGGCATCTTCATAGTTATAACCATTAAAGGTCATGAATGCTACTACCATATTTTTACCTAAGGCAAGTTCTCCCATATCAGTACTTGGCCCATCAGCTAAAATGGTTTTTCCTGCTACCACTTGATCACCTACTTTTACAATAGGTCTTTGATGGTTACAAATTCCAGAGTTAGCTAATTCAAAGTTTGCTAGGTAATATGTATCTTTGCCTGTTTTATTTTTAACCACAATTTTCTTAGCATCAACGTAATCTACAATACCATCAGCTTTGGCAACAATAACAACACCACTATCTTTAGCTGCAATATGTTCAACACCTGTTCCTACAATTGGTGCTTCTGCTTTCAATAATGGAACAGATTGACGCTGCATGTTAGCACCCATTAAGGCACGGGTTGCATCATCGTGTTCCAAGAATGGAATACAACTTGTGGTAATCGATACTACTTGTTGAGGTGATACGTCGATATAATCAATTTGTTCTGGTTTAGCTAAAATATTTTCACCACGAAATCTTGCATTTACCTGTGGTTCGATAATACGATTACCTTCATCAGTTTCTACGGTAGATTGTGAAATAATAAAGTCTTGTTCTTCATCGGCAGTCAAATAATCCACTTGGTCAGTGATTTGGCAGTCATTAACTTTACGGTATGGTGTCATAATGAAACCATATTCATCGATTTTAGCGTAACTTGCTAATGAGGTGATTAATCCAATGTTAGGTCCTTCAGGAGATTCAATAGGACAAATTCTTCCATAGTGTGATGCGTTAACGTCACGTACTTCCATACCTGCTCTATCTCTTGATAGTCCACCTGGTCCTAATGCTGATAAACGACGTTTGTTGGTAAGTTCAGCAATGGGGTTCGTCTGATCCATAAATTGAGATAATTGACTACTACCAAAGAATTCTTTCATGGCCGCTGTAACTGGACGTATATTAATTAATGTTTTCGGTGTTACTTCTTCCATTTCTTGAGTAGTCATTCTCTCACGAATTACTCGTTCCATTCTCGATACACCAATACGGAATTGATTTTGTAATAATTCTCCTACTTGACGAATACGACGATTTCCTAAATGGTCAATTTCATCATAGTTTCCTACACCATGAAGTAAGTTTAAATAATAGGAAACAGAAGCGTAAACATCGGAAATAGTTAAACGTTTTACGCTAATCTCTTGGTCATTTCCTAAAATGTTAAATTTTTGTTTTTTATTATTAGGATCGTATATCGTAACTTTTTGTAAACGATTAAATGCATCTAAGTCTGTATTGATAGGGACTTCGAAAACACCATATCCATTTTCAAATACTGGTTTGATTTGTTCTAAAATTTCTTTTGTTACTACGGTATCTTTTCCTAAAATAGTTTTTCCATCAACAACAATATCTTGAGCAAGCGTTTGATTTAATAGGCGATCTAGCACATTTAGTTTACGATTAAATTTATATCTACCTACTTTGGCTAAATCGTATCTAAACTCATCAAAGAAACGAGTAATAATTTGGTTTTTGGATGAATCTAGAGTAGCTGGTTCTCCAGGTCTTAATTTTTCATAAATTTCAATTAAGGCTTCATCTGTATTTTTGGTTGAATCTTTAGCAATGGTATTTTTAATATAATCATCATCGCCAAATAATTTGATGATATCTTCATCGCTTGATAATCCAAAAGCACGTAATAAAGTTGTTAACGTTACTTTTCTTGTACGATCAATTCTAACATATAATACATCTCGTGCATCCACTTCAAATTCTAGCCATGTACCACGAGTAGGAATAATTTGTGATGTAATTAGTTCACGACCATTTTTATCTATTTCACGATTAAAATACACGCTAGGAGAACGCACTAATTGTGATACAATAACACGTTCTGCACCATTGATGACAAAAGTACCACTATCCGTCATCATCGGCATGTCTCCTAAGAAGATTTCTTGTTCTTTTACTTCTCCCGTTTCATGATTAAATAATCTTACTTCTACCTTCAATGGAGCAGAATATGTCGTTTGTCGATCTTTACTTTCTTTAATGGAGTAACGTGGTTCATCAAAATGATAATCTCCAAAATCGATTTCTAGTGTGCCAGAAAAATTTTCCACAGGAAATAAATCACTAAATACTTCTTTTATTCCATTATCAATAAATTCCCAGTAAGATTTTTTCTGTACTTCTAGCAAATCTTTTAATTCGTATGTATTTTTAATTCTAGAGAAACTAATTCTTTGACGATGTTCACCACAATCAATAAATTTATATTCCTTTGGTTGATATGTACCTTGGTTTTTAGAAACTTTCATTATATTCACCCCTATACATGTATTTCGTTTAATAAAAACACTATTTGCAAAAAAAATAACACAATACCAATTTATATTATTAACACATTTTTTTCAAGAAGTCAATGGTAAGTTGCATTCTATCACATAAAATCCTTTTTTCTTATCCCGAATAATTACATTATACTGTTTTTCTAAGTCGGAAATTATCGATTTAGCACCTTGCTCTTTACGAATAACTAAATAGAGTTTTCCTAGGTCTTTTAAGTAATCTTTAGCACCAAACAAGATTTGATACACTACTGTTTTTCCTGCTCTAATTGGTGGATTAGTAATGATGACATCATATTTTTTATCAATATTTTGATAACAATTGCTTTCTATCACGTCTGCTTCTACTTGATTTTCTTTCAGATTTCTCTTAGCCAAGTGCAAAGCTCTTCGATTAACATCAATCATGGTTACTTTAACAGGAAAATTTTTTAAAGCAAAAATCCCTATAGGTCCATATCCACAACCAACATCTAGAAGTTCTCCTGTAAGTGTATCGTCGCTGATTGCCTCTAATAGAAGTCTTGTTCCAAAATCTAAATAATCTTTACAAAACACACCATCATCGGTGTAGAAAGAAAAAGCAATGTCTGCAATTTTCGTTTCATATTTTTTTATATTACTTTTTAAATTTTCATTACTAAAATATTGTCCCATAAACGATTCCCCTAAAAGAATAAAGGAACCAACTATAACAAAAATATATAGTTGGCTCCTTTCGTACCTAATAATATACAGCAAAATATCATCATAGTCAATAAAAATATTGTTTTTTTCTAAAAAAAACATATAGCTTTACACTATATGTCAGATAAATTACTTAATTTCAACAGTTGCCCCAGCTTCTTCAAGCTTAGCTTTAATATCATTAGCTTCTTCGGCAGAAATGTTTTCTTTAATAACACTATTTTCAGCATCTGCTAAATCCTTAGATTCTTTTAAACCTAAACCTGTAATTTCACGAATTACTTTAATTACAGCAACTTTAGCTGCTCCTGCATTTGCTAGAATTACATTAACCATCTTAGGCCCAGCATCTTCTGCTGCTGCTCCCGCTGGTGCTGCAGCAACAGCAACACTAGAAGGGTCAACACCAAATTCTTCCTTCATTGCATCTACTAATTCTTTAATTTCTAATAATGTCATTTCTTTTAAACTACTGATAAAATCTTCTTTTTTTAATTTAGCCATTTTCTAAATCCTCCCTTAATTGAATGTTAATTTTCTTCTTTTTGATTTGCATATAAATTTAAGCAAATAGATAAGTCTCTTGCAATACCAATCATTCCACCAGCTAACATAGTTAATAATCCTTCGCGTGATGGGATAGTTGCATATTCTGCTAACTTAGCTGCATCGGCAATTCCGCCGTCTACTAAGCCTGCTTTTAATACTACAGCAGGATGGGTCTTAGCAAAATCTGTTAACACTTTAATTGGTGCAACAGGATCATCTCCATAAGCTAAGGCACTAGGTCCAGTTAATACATCAGTTAGTTCGATATTTAAGTCATTCATTGCACGAGTTACTAATGTATTTTTATAAATTTTATAGTCAGAACCTGATTTTCTTAACTCACGACGTAATTGTTTAGACTCATCATCTGTTAATTTTTGATAATTAAATAATACGATACTAGCATGTGTTTTTAATCGTTCTTTAATTTCATCAATAACTTTTTGTTTTTCTGCTAATATTTTTACATTTGCCAAGCAAAACACCTTCCTTTCTTTCGATACCATCAATAAAAGTCTTTCATCATAGACAAAAGACTTTTATTTTTTAAAGTTTAAGTCCTCGGTAGGATTTACAAATTACCTACTGTCTATGGCACCGTCAAATTAATTGTATTATATACTATTTTTTATTATTTGTCAAAGGAATTTACTGCAATTTTAATTCCAGGACCCATGGTTGTGCTAATAGAGATATTTTTAATGTAATCTCCTTTCACACTCGCTGGTCTAATTTTTAGGATATTAGCAACAAATGCATTTAAGTTTTCTAGTAAATCTTGCTCAGAGAATGATACTTTTCCTAAAATTCCATGAACGTTTCCAAAACTATCTGTTCTATATTCAACACGTCCTGCTTTTACTTCATTAACTGCTTTAGCAACATCTATGGTTACTGTTCCTGTTTTTGGATTTGGCATTAATCCTTTAGGTCCTAATACTCTACCTAATTTACCAAGTAAAGGCATCATATCAGGTGTTGCAATCATTACATCAAATCCAAACCAGTTTTCTTTTTCAATTTTCTCTAACATATCTACATCGCCTACGAAATCAGCTCCTGCTGCTTTAGCATTTTTAGCATGGTCTCCTTTAGCAATAACTAAAACACGTTTTGTCTTTCCTGTTCCTTTAGGAAGTACAATAGCACCTCTTAATTGTTGATCAGCTTTTTTGGTATCTAGATTAAGACGCATAGCAATTTCAATAGATGCATCAAATTTGCTAATAGAAGTTGCTTTCACTAATGAAACAGCTTCTTCTTTATCATATAATTTTGTTTTATCGATTTTTTCTACGACTTCACGATATTTTTTACTTCTTTGTTTCATATTTTCCTCCTTATGTGGTAATCGGTTTTTCCTCCCACTAGGTATAAACCTATATTATGCCTTACTATTCTTTAATGGCAATTCCCATATTTTTTGCTGTTCCTGAAACAATTTTAATTGCTTCTTCAACAGTATATGCATTTAAATCTGGTAATTTGATTTCTGCAATCTCACGAATTTGTTCTTTGGTTATAGTAGCAACTACTTCTTTTGAACCTTTAACAGAACCCTTATTCACTTTTGCAAATTTCTTTAATAAGAACGCAGTAGGTGGAGTTTTGATAATGAAGTCAAATGACCTATCATCATAAATAGAAATTTCTACTGGTAGAATATCTCCCATTTTCTCTCTTGTTGCATCATTGTATTTTGTACAAAACTCTTGTAGATTAATTCCAGCAGGTCCTAATACTGTTCCAACGGGTGGAGCAGGTGTTGCTTTTCCAGCTGGGATTTGTAATTTGATTTTTTTGATAACTTCTTTTGCCACGAAAAACACCTCCTAAATTTATTTCGTTTTCGCGAGTGGTCCTAATAGCTTTTGTTGCTTCCCACTTTTCTGCATAAAATCAATACAGCTCCTAAAATATATCATATTATTTTAGAATTTGCAACTATTTATGCACGTTCGATTTGATTTAAATCTACTTCTACGCTAGTCTCTTGACCAAAGAGGTCAACTAATAGGTCAATTTTTTGGGTAGTGCTATCTATTTTATCGATAGTACCATACATACCAACAAATGGCCCAGCGATAATTTTTACTTTTGTTCCTTCTTTTAATTCTTTGTCAATATCTAATCTACTAATTCCCATATTACTTAATACTTTATCTACTTCATATGGTTGTAATGGTGTGGGTTTAGCCCCCTTACCACTTGATCCGATGAATCCTGTTACTCCTGGCGTATTACGAACGATATACCATGCTTCATCACTCATTACCATTTCTACTAAAATGTATCCAGGAAACATTTTTTTGATTTTTTCTTTTTGTACTCCATCTTTTATTTCCACTTCTTTTTGCTCTGGTACAATTACACGAAAGATATAATCCTTCATATCCATTGATTCAGCACGCATTTCTAGTTTTTCTTTTACTTTATTTTCATGTCCAGAGTAAGTATTGACTACATACCATTGTTTATCCATAATCTCATCCTTCTTATACTAATGACTTAACAAACGCAAAAATGATTTCAATCAAATAGAAAAATGCTGCGAAAAATACAACAAATGAAATGGTAGCTACTGAATTTTTCACCATTTCTTTTCTATTTGGCCATCTAACCTGTGCTACTTCTTTTCGCACATCTTTAAAAAAGTTAGTTTTCTTTTTTGGCTGTTTTTCTTTCTTTGGTTTTTTCTTTTCTTGTTCCATTGTCCCACCTTATTCCTCATTCAAAATAAAAACACGTCCTCGTGTTAGAGTTAATATAACACAAGGGATGAGAATAGTCAATCTTTTTTATTACGCTTTATTTCTAATTATTTCTATCATCAAACTTCTTGCTTTTCATTTTTAAACGTCACTTTGTCATTAGGTTCAATATATCCTATCACCATGCCACATTTAGGACAAACTTTTACTTGCTAGTCTACTTCAAGTTCTTCTTCATCTGTATATTTGATTCCTAAAAATTTTCTTTCCTTTTTATGTCCTGTTTTAATTTTTAAAGTAAATCGATCTATTTCATGATCCATATCTATCCATCTTAGATAGCCATATAATGTAGCATCTAACATTAAGACATCACAATCTCGGCATTTCATTATCTATCATTCTCCACTTTATATTGTTATTCATCAAAAACATTTTAACATCCACAATAAGGCAAATAGAATTACCGTTGTAATCATTACACCAGGAAGAACTAAAATTTTAATAAAGCCCGCTTTTTCTACGGTAGGTTCTTCTTGTGTAAATAATTGGCCATAGGGGTTTGAATATACATATGCTTTTCCTTTATGATTAGAATTCCCATCACTTGCCAATGAATCATTATCCTTATTATGTATTAAAGACTGGTAGTAATCACTTTTTTGATATTGACTATAATAGTATATGGTATTTTGATATAAAATGATGTGATAATATGCCACATCTTCTTGAGGCAAGTACTTAGCAAATTCTTGAAAATACGCAGGATCTTCTAAAATTTTTTTTCGACTAGCAAACCACTGTTCGGAAAAATATTCTTCACAATCTGAATACGTGGCAATAGCTAACAAAGCCATATCAATTAGGTTTTGCCGCATCACAAATAGCCGTTCATCTTGATTCATGATATCTTTTATGTAAAAATCATCTAGACGAAAAGGAATATGAATACCATTTAAACATTGATTTTCTTTGTGAAGTTGTTCTATTCTTGAATGAAGTGTCAAAAATAATTCCCTTAGCAAGTCTTTATCATTTTTTATTGCTTTCATATCAATTTCTCTTTGATTATCCTGCATATATAATCACCCTATCTTCATTATATAACAAAGATACGTTTCAAACAATAGAATTTAACTTTTTATCTAAGTATTTCCTTAATAATTTCCGACTTTTATACAAATAATTTTCCACTAAACGACTAGAGAGATTCAATAATCTAGCAATTTCTTTATATTTAAACCCGTTAGTTCTTAGTTCAAACACACAAGATTCTGTATAAGGTAAGGTATGTTTAAATTCTGTTAAACATTGATAAAGAAACGTAATTTCGATGCTTTCTTTAGGATTTTCTCCAAAAGGGTTGGTAATTAAAGATTCCATTGTTCCACTAGCTTCCACATCATTTTCTAATGATAAAGACTGATAATAAAAGGCTTCTTTCGCACTTTTTGCCCTTTTTACACAAGTTCTCATCTGGCGATCAATACATAAAAGGGCAAAGGTA
>CASRZP010000053.1 GCA_949440065.1 uncultured Bacilli bacterium | reverse complement strand
TCTAAACCACATTTGATACACCCACGATAGATATAAACACGACCTTCCATTCTATCTCTTTCGATATAAGTATTAACAGAGATATGAGAACAAGAAGAATACTCTTCATACTTCATCTTTTTGTACGCTTCTTCTCTTGCTTTATCGATTTGGACTAATCGATGAGAAAGTTCTCTATATTTTATTACTACTTCATTTTTTTCCAACTCTTCTAGTTGAGCAGTGATTTTCTTTTGTTCTTCAATAATTCCTTCATATTCGTCTTTTAATGTATTCATAAATCCTCCATGTTCATTAGCATATTCTAATTCTAAAGATTTTTTTTGTCAATATGAATTTACTTTCTTCTTTTGATAACATCGTCTTCTTCTATGTCACCAATGATTAAGGACGAGCTAGGATGATGATTATTCATATTTTTTTCCACCAGTTTTTCATCATAATTGGCATAGCAATATTTACAAAAGTGCGAACACGAATTATATGCACCAATGTCAACCATTTCAACACACTGACACATTTTTCCTTTACGTGCTTTCCATGAAGGATAAGTTTTCCCTGTTAATTTAAAGGCTAATGAATGAGATAGGCAATCTCCTTTTTGAAACCCATATTCGACTAAGTTATGTTCTTCAGCACAAGTTTGTACTACCATTCCATGTTCTTTAGCAATCTGGCTAAAAGATGAACCAATTTTTTTATAATCTTCTTCGCCAAATTCGATATTTTGTAATATATTCTTATTCTTTTTCACATTTTTATACTCATCTAAAAAGGAAACAATAATGGTTTTTACATAACCATCTAATAAACTACATAATTTAGAAAAAGCTTTTTTGTGATAGGAAACATTGTATTTTTTGGATAAAAAAATCGGGTCATAACGAACGAATAAGTTATCTATTCCTATCATGGTAGAAATTTCTTTTATCGCAGTGATAATTAAGGGTTTTTCTATCACATTAGGCTCGATATCTTTTTGGTAAGGCGTTAATGTCACTTGGAATAAAATTGGTTGACGCAAAGTTTTTAAGTGTTTAATTATAGGAAGAGGATTTTTTGTACAAAACAAAATTAAATCAACGTCTTCAAAGAAAATTCTGCTGACTAGTTTAGGATAAAAAGGATTTCTAACATCCACATATCCTTCCTTGTAACGATTCATTAACCATGGTGTGTAAAAGGCAACAATATCACATCTACCACTAATATTTAAAATCATAATGTTTCATTTCCTTATTATTTCTAGTAATAATAATGAACACTCATCTTTTTTATCTTTTGCTGTTCAATTTCTATTTTATAACCAGCATTATTTCGGTACATTGGATCATCTACTTCATTACTTCCTCGAATAAGGAATGTTAACTCCTCCTTTGATAAATGATAGTGCCTTAGTAATTCTTCTCTTACGTCTTTAGCCAACACTTTTCCTTTTAATTTTCTATCGAAAAGATAGACATAAGCATCTTTAGGACACAATAGATTTAAGCAAGGATCCAAAACATATTCTTTGTTTTTATAAGAAAAACATATCCATGAGTGATAATAATTAGGATACTTCTTTTCTAAGTTTAACACTCCTCTTTCAATATAATCTTCATCTTGGAAAAAGACAACGGCTGACTCCGTGGTTTCCCAACACCATCCTTCAAGTTTTTCTAAAGACATTAAGGTAAATATATCTCCTTTAGCTATATCTAGTACTTCAATGTATAAATTTTGTAATCTATCTTTTAAGTAGAATAAAACATTTTCATCAATAGCGATAGAACGTAACTGTCTAAATTTACTATCTTCCCCTTTTTGGGCTTTTAATTTATCTTGTTCTAATAATTCACTAATACCAAACATTTTTTCCCTACTTACTTTTTTAACACTTTTGGTGTTTTTAATTCGTATTGATTTAAAAAGTTAGCAATTTCTTCTAAAGATTTAAATACTCTAGCACCATTGTTTAATAAGTCTTTTTCGATTTTTAAAAAGTTCTTTTCCATAACCAGACTAAAAGCTTGCCCATTTCGTTCCTTTAATACACAAAATAATGTCTTTTCTGGTCGCTTATTGCTATCATCAGCCACCTCAAAGATACTATATATTCCAGTCATTTCTGGTGTTAATACATATAAACAAAAATCATCATTTGCTTTGTGCCAATCTTCATTTTGTTGTGCTTCTATATTCCATTCTTCTACTATGGGATTAAAAGCACTTACTTTATTTGCATCTAACATGGTTAGTAATTCATCCCTCCAAGTTGAATGATTACAAGTACCACCTAAAAATACACTTATCATAACATTTCTCCTTAATTGTCCATTATTTTAGCATAGCAATCATGAATTGTCAAAAGTATTGCAGTGTGCAATTGTCTTAATTAAAATTCTTTTTTCTTGTAGATTTTCTCTGATACTTTATAGGATGCATATAATAAAATAGCAATAATTATCGGTGTTATCACTAACCAATAACGATTAATGAACTCTATAGCACTAAAGAAACTAGAAAAATCAATGAAATTAGATAATACACCACCAATGAAGGCAGTAGCAAAAACAAAGACAAAAATACCAATTCTAGCTTTTTCCACACCAAACTTATAAATGGCTGGATACATCACTGATTGTACTAAAATAATTCCTAAAACCATTCCCAGTATTGTTGATAAAATCTCTTCCATATTTACCTGTTGTGTTTTAGCATAATTAACAGTAACAAAAAGGATAAAAGTAAATAGCATAGTTGCTATCATCATCAATAATGTTGCTAAATATTTAGCACGAACACTTTTTTCTTTTCCTTTTGGTAATGTAGATACATAGATGTGCCATTTATTATAAAAATCATAACTAAAGGTAGACATCATTAACATGATATTCATAAATGGTAATAAAAATAAAGCTATCTCTTCTCCTTCAATAGTTAAAAAGATACAAACGATAAGTAATATGACTAAAAATCTAAAATTACCTCTAATCATCAATAAATCTTTTTTTATTAAGCCTTTCATTATTTCACTCCCTTTATCATAAATACCATCAAATCTTCAAGTGTTATTCTATCAATAACATCCATGTGATATTTTTTACTAAATTCTTTCCTATTTTCCACTAAAATTTCATAGTCATATTTATTTTTCTTATACCTTATTCTATCCTTCGCACTAATCTTTTGAAAATCTTCTTCACTACATTTGACTATTCCATATTGCTCCATCAATTCATCTTTGGTTTTGGTTAATAAAATTTCTCCTTGATGAATAAATGTAATATAATCAGCAATATGTTCTAAGTCACTAGTAATATGACTAGAAAGTAGAATAGAGCATTCCTCATTTTGAATAAAATCCTGAAAAATATCAATAACTTCACTTCGTGCCACAGGATCTAATCCACTCGTTGGTTCATCTAAAATTAATAATTTAGGATGATGAGCTAGGCAAGTAGCTATTTCTAATTTTTTTCTCATTCCTTTAGAAAATGTTTTCATCGGTTTATTTTTTGGTAGGGAAAAATCATTTAAATATTTAAAATACAAAGATGAATCCCAGTTTTGATAAACATCTTTCATAATACTATTAATATCATTAGGAAGTAAAATCTCAGGAAAAAATGCATCATCTAATACTACACCAATATCTTCTTTAATTTTTTCTTCACCTATTTTATTGTCTAGACCAAATATTTTAATTTCTCCTTGATCCTTTTTTATCGTATTTAATATGGCTTTAATTGTGGTAGTTTTCCCTGCTCCGTTTTCCCCAATGAATCCCATAATCATTCCTTTTGGTATTTCAAAACTAATGTCTTTTAATTCAAAATCCTGATATTTTTTTGATAAGTTTTTAACTTCTATAATGTTTTCCATTATAATTCCTCCTCGTATAATATATTAAGCATTTCATCAATAGTTTTTCTTTCCATATGATTTGCTTTAGCTATTTTTACAGCATTATCTAGTAAGGTCTCAATTTTATTTAATTGCTCTTCGTATGCTAATTGTCGATTGACTTCTGCTACATAAAATCCTTTTGCTGGGATGGTTTTCACATATCCTTCATTTACTAAGGCTTCATAAGCATTTTTGGTAGTAATCACACTACATCTTAAATCTTTAGCAAGATTTCTAATCGATGGCAATAATTCTCCAGATGAAAGTTTACCTGTTATAATTTGTGATTTAATTTGTTCTTTTATTTGTTCATATATAGGAACATCACTAGAATTACTAATAATGATTTCCATAAGTCACCTCACTTGTATATATCGATTATATACAGTTAATGTACAGTTGTCAATACCTTTTTACAAATAGAAAAAGAGAAACATTCCTTTCCCTTATATCTTTTTCGTCAGAAATTTAGTCCAATCAACTTATATCAAATTTTTCGCTTGCTCAATATTTAGCATAAATTGCTAAACATTATAACCTATGAAAATAAATTTTTAACTTCTTCTTAATTTTTTCATTTTTTTAATGCTTTCGTTGTTTTTTAACATCAATAAAATGGAATATTCTTTTTCTTTAATTTCATCTATACTTACATGAAAATATTCTGCTAATTCATCATCATTATAATTTTCTTGATATTTTAACATAATAAGTGATAAATCTTCTTTAGATAATGTTGATAATACCTTCATCATATCTGAACTAAATGACATATTCTTTGTGCTTTCGTATGAGTTATTAGGAGCAACAATATAATCTATTCTAGATTTTTCTTTTCTTGTTCCATTATCACTAGAATATTTTGCATCATCTAATGATAAAACTTTATTTCAAACTTCTTCTAATTTGGATTCCTTATTAAACCTATTCTTTCTTAAACAATTAAAAAGTACCAACTTCTTATTTGAAATTGATACTTTTTTATATAAAGTCCTAAAAAGTTAGAACAGATTTCCCAATGGTGCTGAATGACTGAATTGAACAGTCCTCTGATGCTTACCATGCATCTGTTTTACCACTAAACTAAATCAGCAAAATTCATTTCCATAATCATATTAACATAGAAAACATAAAAAATCTACCCTTTCATATGAAAAATACTGCAATTCATGAGTTTTTATCATTACTTATTTTACTTATGGAAAAAAAGTGATATAATACAAGGCAATCGAGGTGATACAAGTGAAAGTAGAACAATTAAAAGGATTAGTTATCGCCCATCGTGGACTACATCAAATCAAAAAAGGAATACCTGAAAACTCTATCTCAGCATTTGATATGGCAATTAAATACAAATTTCCTATCGAACTAGATATTCAACTTTTAAAAGATGGTACCCCCATTGTTTTTCATGATGATAATCTTTTTCGCCTTACCAATGTAAATAAAAATGTAGAAGATTGTAACTTAGCTTCTATTACTAATCTTACTTTATTAGATACTAAAGAAAAGATTCCTACTTTAGAAGAAGTATTAAAACACATTGATGGAAAAGTTCTTCTTGTATTAGAGATAAAATATAACAAGAACTGTATGAAGCACATCAATCAAATAATTTCTTTACTAGAAGAATACCATCATCCATTTGTGATACAATCTTTTCATCCTAAAGTATTACTTTACTTAAAAAAGAAATGTCCTAATATTTTACGAGGACAATTAATAAGCAGTTATCAAGGACAACCCTTTTATAAGAAATGGTTCATGCAAAGTATGATTTATAATGGCTTAACAAAACCTCATTTTTTATGTGTAGAGCAATCATTTCTATCCAATAAAATTCTAAGGCATTACCAACAAAAAGGGCTACCTGTTTTAGCCTACACTATTCGTAGTGAAAAAGAATTAAAACAAGCTAAAAGATATGCTGATAGCTTTATCTGTGAGAAAATTGGTAAGCAATAATTAATTTTTTTCTATCCAATCGACGATTTTTTTAAAGGCACTAGGAATTGCATATGAATTTTTTATGGAAGATTTATCTACCCAAGTAAAAGACGTCTTCTTTTTTAATGATACAAAGTAAACTTGCACTTGCCAAATACGATGAGTAAACACATGTTGATAAGAAAATAATTCCTTAACACTTAACACATTATCTATTCCTACATACTTTTTCGCTTCATCTAATGATAAATTTCCTTCAACATTAGGAAATTGCCATAAGCCACTAAGTAGTCCTTCACTTTTTCTTTTTTCTATCGCATACAAATCTTGATAAGAAAAGATAAACGCTGTATAATTTTCTATTTTTTTCACCATTTTTTTTACTTTTTTCGGTACTTCCAACATTCTATTTAAAGAATACGCTTGACAAAACGACGCTATAGGACAAATATCACAACGTGGCATTCCTTTAGGTAAGCAAATATTTTCTCCTAACTCCATCAAGGCCTGATTAAAATCTCCACTTTCCTTTGGTAGAATTTGTAAAAGATGTTTTTCTATTTTTCTTTTCACTTTAATATCATCTACAGCTTCTATACTAAAATACATTCTAGAATACACACGTAACACATTACCATCAATGGCTAAAACAGGCAAATTAAAACAAATAGAGCCAATGGCACCTGAGGTGTACTCACCTATTCCAGGAAGAGATAAAATTAAATCATACGTCCTAGGAAATTCTCCATGATATTTTTCCATAATCATGATAGCTGCTTTTTTTAAATTTTTGGCACGATGATAATACCCTAAACCTTCCCAAAGCTTAAATAATTCATCTAAGGGAACATTGGTTAATGCTTCTATAGTAGGTAATTTTTCCATAAAACGAAGATAATATGACTTAACTGCTTCAATTCTTGTTTGTTGTAACATAATTTCAGATATCCACACATGATACGGATCTTTATCTACACGCCAAGGTAGTTCTTTCTTATTTTCTTGATACCACATTAATAATTTCTTAGTAGGAAAATCTTCTTGCATCTTTTCTTCACCTTTTTTAGTGTAGCAAAGAAATAAAGAAAAAGAAATAGAAAAAGACGAAGATTTATATTTTCTCTCGCCTTTTTGCTATAGTAACTTAATCTCTAGATTTTCTTACAAAGATAGAAAATTACACCACCGATGATCACTACTGCTAAAGTACCACCGATAACCATAGGGAAAATTCCATTAGATTCTTCATCTACTACCGTATTAGAATATTGATTATCATCTTTATTTGATGGCTTATTTAAATTAGATGAATCTTCCCCAGGTTTTATGGTAGAGTCTTCGTCTTGTTTATTATCATTATCTGTTTTATCATCTTTATTTGATGTATCGTTATCATTAGATGGATTTTGTATAGATGGTAAATTTCCTGATGAATTAGATGGTTTTTCTTCTTTATCGGTAGACGGTGTTTGGGGATTATCATTTTTATCATCATCCACTACAGGTACTACCTTATACACAAATGCTTGATGCTCTCCTGTTATAACATTATCTACTTTTGTTGATTGATAGTCCATATTGGCAATATTTAACTTGGTCATTTTTATATCGTAAGAAGTATTATCCTTATCTGCTTTTACTTTAAGTGTTCCAATATGTACAGTACCATCACTGCTCACTAAGTTTTTACTAATATCTCCTGTTGCAATATAAATTCTAATGGTATTTCCTTGGTAAGTATATTTTTTGACATATTCATTAGATAATGACTCATCCCAAATGATTTGTTCTAACTTAACATCTCCGCTTAATTCAACAGTAGTATCTAAAGCATTAATGTATCCAGTGTCAATAGATAATTTAATTTCTACTTCACCATTAGCCTTAGATTCACAATGTAAGGTAGAAGCCATAGCAGTTATCGCCCCATTAAGGAATAGTGCTACAGCAACTACAAGTATTAATATTATCTTCTTTATCTTCATCTTGCTTCTCCTTTAGTCGTATCTACAATTTGCATTGAAGGCAAATCTTCTAAATTTGGTAAATCATAAATAGCAAGTGAAGTACTAGTTAATCTTTGTCCTTCATTCGTTAAGGCATCATCTACGCGATATAACTCAGCACGAATACTTTTACCTTGCATTAACTGATATTGTTCCTGGGTTACTACATAGAACCAATAACCTGATGCAATTTCGTTTACTTCATGATTACTATTTAGTTTAGCAAATAAGAAGTTTTCTCCACTAAATACGCTTTCTGTTATGTCTTCAGTACTACTATTATAATTAGCATCTACTAATAACATTGCATTAAATGCAGGATGTCCTCGATACTCACCTTTAAATACAACGGAACCTTTAGAAATTACAGCATCATTTCCATTGCTATCTAAGTAATGATAATCATTTTCTAAAATACCAATGGTATCTTTAGACATTTCTACATTATCTCCAGGAGGAGCAATAATATCTATTTCACTACCTGATATGCCTTTATTTCCTATAGCTTCAATCTTGATATAAGAAATATCACTATAAGTCCATAATTGATCTCCACCTGTGGTTCCTTCTTTATCAAAGTAAACCGTATTCGTATATTGATTATCTTTATTTAATTTAAATGTTCCTATTTTCGCTAAAACCCAATTTTCACGATCTTTACTAACGTAGATATTATATTTTTGAATCGTATTTTCTAATAATTTAGCATTTTCTACGGCAGCCTGATATTTAATACCAGAAACATCTAATTTTTGATTTAAATCAATAATGATATATGGATTTGTTTTATCTTTTTCGTTAATCTTAACTGTTCCATTAAAGATAGTATCAAAATGGTTATCTATCAATTGATTTACTTTAAGTTTAGTCGTATCCATATCAGGATCTTCCATATCGACTACTTCATTTGTTTCTTTATAATTTGATGTAATAGTAAAGTGATCTTTTTTGATACTTCCATCGTGAGATACTTTTACTTCATCTAAGATATAAGTGTTTGTTTTGTTTAGATATTTATCGTATGCTGTTACTTCATAGGTAATGGCTTGATTGTTCATTGAACCTATAATATCGGTAAATTCATTGGCTGTTGTAAACATGATAACTACACCATTACGTTTGATTTCATATCCTAAAATGGTATCGTTACTCTTATTAACATCAAAGGTTAACGTGTAACGTTTATTTTGACTATCTGCCATGGTAAGATTAGCACTTATGGTTGTATCAATAGCCATTTCATCACCATTATTTAAGCGATAACGTCTAGCATCATCATTTAAATACCAAATTGGGCGTGTTTCTTTTTCTAAGTTTAGGCTAGCAATATATTCTAGTGCTTTACTACTAGGTGTTAGTCCCCATTTGATAAAGTACTCTGTTAAATCGTATCCTGCTGCTTGACTAGCAAGGATAATTAACAACTCATCTTTTGTATATTCCGTTAAAGTATTTCTTCTACTTAAACGGTTAATTTTAGCAAAGATAGAGTCCACATCATCAAATGTTTTGTTATCATCATAGGCTAAGTGTAATTGCCAGTACATACCAAGAGTAACGAAGACATCGCTTC
>CASRZP010000052.1 GCA_949440065.1 uncultured Bacilli bacterium | reverse complement strand
AAATTAATATTTTTTACGACTTATTTAGGTGTCACATCATTGACAACTAAACACAGATGACAAAGTAAATTTTATAACATTTAGTAAAATAGTGATTAATATAAACATAAAGAAAAAAATCTATAGTAATTGTGTATATTTATAAGAAAGTATTTTCAAAATATGAAATGAACAAAACGGTTAATCTTAGAAAATCAAATTAAATGTAGATAAAAATATCAATAATGTACTATAATAGGAATAGGTGAAAAAATGGAATATGTGAGTAAAGTAGTAGAATTTTTAATTCAAACCTTAACTAGATTAGGACCTATTTCAGGCGTGGTGTTAATCCTACTTGAGTCCATTTTTCCCGTGTTACCTCTTGGTGTTTTTATCACTTTAAACATGCAGGCTTTCGGTAGTGGTTTAGGTTTTATTCTCTCTTGGTTATCTACTTGTCTAGGATGTTTTCTATCTTTTTTATTCTTTAAAAGAATATCGATTAAGAGATTAGATACACTATTAAAAAAGAAAAAATATAAAAACTTATCTCGTATCATCAAACGTTTTCATGATATGCCGTTTTCTAACTTTGTCATTTTATTAGCCTTACCATTTACACCAGCTTTTTTGATGAATATTGCAGCAGGAATATCCAAGATGAGTGATGAACGTTTTATGGTATCGTTATTACTAGGAAAGGTACCGATTGTCTTTTTCTGGGGTTATATTGGAAAAAGTTTACTAGAAAGTATTACCGATATTAAAACATTAATGATGATTTCCATATTGGTAACCATTGCCTATTTACTGTCTAAATGGGTAGAAGCAAAATATAAGATTTAAAATGGAGGTAGAAATGGATATTGTTATCGTTATCCTACTTGTCGTATTAATTATTCTAGAAGCATTATCATTAGCAAAGAAGATAAATGAAAAAGATTTGATTGAACGTTTAGGAAGATTTGAAGTTAATATTACCAAAGAATTAGGAAACACTAAAAGTGTTATCGATAAGCAAATGGTAGAGTTTAAAGAACAATTGTCCACTAGTTTAAATAAAGATTTTCAAGTATTAAATGAAAATGTGGAACGAAGGCTTTTGCTAATTAATGAAAAGGTTAACGCTAGAATGGATCAAAACTTTGAAAAAACCAATAAGACGTTTATCAATGTATTAGAGCGTCTTAGTAAAATTGATGAAGCCCAAAAGAAAATTGATGGTCTATCACAAGATATTGTTTCTCTACAAAGTATTTTAACCGATAAGAAAAGTAGAGGCATTTTTGGAGAAGTGAACTTAAAGCACATTTTGTGTAGTGTCTTTGGCGAGAGGAATGATAGAGTTTATCAATTACAATATACGCTTCCTAATGGTATGATTGCTGATAGTGTGGTGTTTGCACCAAGTCCTTTAGGAATCATTGCAATAGATTCTAAGTTTCCTTTAGAACATTATCAATTAATGGTCGATAAAAATAACACTAAGTTAGAAAAAGAAAGCTATGAGAAAATGTTTAAAATGGATGTAAAAAAACATATTGATGCGATTAGTAGTAAGTATATTCTTCCTAGTGTTACTGCTGATCAAGCCATGATGTTCTTACCTGCTGAAGCCATTTTTGCAGAAATTAATGCTTATCATCAAGATATTATCGATTATGCTTATAAAAAGCATATCTGGTTAGTATCTCCAACGACCTTAATTAGCACCTTATCGGTTATTCAAATGATTATAAAAAATATGGAACGTGATAAATATACATCAATTATTCATGAAGAACTCAATCGTTTAGGCATTGAATTTTCAAGATACAAAGAACGTTGGGATAAGTTATCTAGAAGTATTCAAACCGTAAATAAGGATGTGGAAAACATGAGTATTACAACACTTAAAATTTCTGAGAGATTTGATAAAATTAATCAGGTAGAAGTAGGAGAGTTGAAGGAGGAAAGTGATATATATGAAGAAGTTTAATCACATACTTTCTATTTTGTTTCTCTTAGTTGGTATTTATATGCTCATCTATCGTTTACAGTATGATACGATTTATAATTCACTAATTAATTTATCCGTAATTCCTATTGTATTACTACCTTGGTTAATCAAGAAAATTTTTCATTATGAATTACCAGAAAAAATAGTATTTATCTATTTGGTTTTTACTTTTCTATCCTTATTTCTAGGTTCAGTCATGAGGTTTTATGGAAGATTTCCTTGGTATGATACTTTTACTCACTTTTTATCTGGTTTTGTCACTAGTATTTTAGCCCTTTTAATCATTAAAGAAAATAAACTAGAGTCTAACCCTTTATGGATAAATATCTTATTTATTATTGGTATTAGTTTATCCATTGCATCTCTTTGGGAATTTTTTGAATTTACTTGTGATAAATTATTTGATAAAGATGCCCAACATGTGTTAACAACAGGAGTCGATGATACGATGAAAGATATGTTAGTCGCTTTCTTAGGTTCCATCATTTTTAGCAGTTACTACTTTGTAAAACAAAAATCCATAAATAAAAGTAAAGGTAAATAACAAATTTTTACCTTTTTCTTTAACAAAATATAAATAATTAGTGTTTAAAACTTAAAAAAATATCCATAATATAACTATAATAATTTTGTCTTTATTTCAATATGATAGTAGTAGGTGTATTGTGATAGAAAGAATTATTATTTATATCCTTGGCTACTTCTTTATGGTGATAGGACTAACTTACTTAATTATTTATCTTAATTTTTTTACGGTAAATTATCAGGTGAGTGAGTATTTCTCTTATGTTTTTCACCATTTAGAATGCTTGTTGTTTCCACTAGGACTGATTATGGTGATTTTGGCGATTTTCATTAAGAAAGGTGGCATTAGACATGATTAATGTATATGATATTATCTTAAATTGGACAGATCAAAATAAGGCGTATGACTTTTTCGAATGGGATCAAAATGATGATTTGGAACATATTAAAAAGATTCCTTTATATAAAGTAGATTACCGTCTTATGCATGATTTGTGGTATCACACAGTGAAGATTGATGCATTATTTTTAGAAAGTATTTTAAGGAAAACAGAAGTATTTTTTAATAAGAAAATTGAAAAAATTGAGTATGGATGTTTGTTTAGTGATGGTTACAAAGTTATCGCAGTGGAGTTTGCTAGTGATGGTACTAGTATTTATAAAAGTAGTCTTTTATTAGATGAAGAAGAAGAGATACTAGAAACCATTGGTACCCTTGATGAAGAAAAGATTAACTATCAAGTGTTAAAAAATGGAGAGGGAATGAATTATTTTACTCGTCATGAGTTAAAGATGAAAAACTATTTAGCAAAAGAGTTTAAATATAGTTATAAAACGAAGAATGTGGAAAAGCTTACGTATATGTATCATGAAATTTTTGATGATTCACCTAGTGATTTATCATTGATGTATCAATCATTATGTGATAGTATGCAAGAAGAGTTGACAATAAATCATATTAACTTATATAAAATGGTAAAATTAATGCACTCGAAAAGAGGTGTACATAAAACAACGTAATAGGGAAAAATAAATTTTCCTTTTTTTCTTATTTGTGATAAAATATTCTATAGATAGGAAAGTAGTGGTGAACAGTATGGAAAAGGTAGTTAAAAACACTCTAGAAATGTATAGCAAACCTTTTGTAAAAACTGTCCAAGAAATATACAACATTTCTGAAAATATGGAAATTAACCAAATGTCAACTAGGGGCAGCTTTTAAAGTAAACCCCATATTTAATAAAGAAAAGAGCAGAAGTTTCTGTTCTTTTTGTTGTTATGATACAAAAATTTTGGAATAGGGAGTATGAAAAGTGAAAAAAGTAGGAATGTTTTTAATTATGGGAATTCTCATTACTGGTATTATTATATGTTCTCAATCTTATGCTATATTTAGTGTGAGTCAAATTAGTAAGTCAGTAATTACCATGAAAGTAGGATAGCTAGGGGGAAAAATATCTATCGATAAAATAGAAGATAATTATGAGATAAAGGGGAGTAAGGTAGTAACAATTACCATTACCAACACTGGCGATTTACCAACGAAATATTTGGTGTATCGAGAATTAGATATAGAAAAAACAAGAAGTGAAGAGAGTCAAAAAGATTTTAATTCTTTTCAAAATCGAGTCGGATATTTAGGTAGTGAAGGTGCTCTTCCTAGTTTAGAAGGGATAGTTATTCCTGTTGGGGGAAGCCTATACTTATAAAATTAAAACTTCTACAGATTATTCTAGTTACCTTAAGTTAGGGTTAACTATGGGAATGGAGTTTCACGATTTGAATATTGATGATATTCCTAATGCTTATTATCTTAGTAATTATGAAGATGATGATGCCTGCTATATTTTTGATCATAGGAGTAATGCAATTCTATCGTATGCTATACCTCCAGTAGTAGAAGAAGAAATTCCCAAGTTAGAATTTATTGGACCTGTTCCAACTTCGATGAGAATGATATTAAGTGATGAGGCAAATACTTTATCTCAAGATGATAGTTATCTACCGTGTAATACTATAGCTGTAGTACCAAATGAAATTCATGGTTTTCCTGTTACTAAAATAGCAAGTAAGGCTTTTTATTATAATAAGGAAAGTTATATGATTAAAACAAGTGCTACATATATGGAAAATGGTATCGCTGATGTTCAAGCTTTACGAAAGATAGTTATACCTAATACGGTTACAACGATAGAATCACCAATTACTAAAAATCAATATTTAAAAACAATCGTAAATCAAACAGGAAAAAGTTTTGATTGGAACAAAATTATTACAGGAACTTCTGGTACATCTTTTGTAACGGGAACCGTGGGAAATGTAACCATTACTGATACAGAGTAAAAAAGAAAAAGACCTAAGGTCTTTTGGTAAAATCGTAATCAATTTGCATACTTTCTCTAACTCTAGCCATAGTTTCAATGGCTTTTTCCCTTGCTTTGTTCGTTCCTTCTTGTAAAATTTTATCCACTTCTTCAGGATTTTCATCATAATATTTACGTTTATTTCTTATTGGTTCTAGAAAATCATTTAAATTTTTTGCTAGTTCTTTTTTACAAGCTACACATCCACGTAGTCCCTTTTTACATTCTTCGCAGATAGTAGGTAAGTTGTCCTCACTAAAAATTTTATGATAATAGTAAACCATACAAACATCGGGATTAGCTGGATCATCTTTTTTAATTTTATCAGGGTCAGTTATCGCATTAGCAATTTTTTGATTAACTATTTCCTCACTATCTGATAGAAAAATCGCATTTCCTAGACTTTTTCCCATTTTATTGTTCCCATCTAGTCCTTTTAATCTTCCCACTTTTCCAACAAGTGCTTCTGGTTCAGTTAACGTTTCTCCATAAATGTTATTGAAACGTCTTACGATTTCTCTTGTTTGTTCAATCATTGGTAATTGATCTTCTCCTACTGGAATCAAGTCAGCATTAAATGCGGTGATATCAGCAGCTTGACTAACAGGATATCCTAAAAAACCATAGGTTAAGCTACTGCCATCTTCTCCAAAAAGGTGTTTTTTCTGTTCAATTTCTCCTTTTACCGTAGGGTTACGATAAAGTCTTGCAATAGTTACTAGATTAGAATAATATACCGTTAACTCAGCAATTTCAGGAATCATCGATTGTACAAAAATAGTTACCTTATTCGGATCTAGTCCAACGGCTAAATAGTCTTTTGCTACCTCACGAACATTATCACGTACCTTTTTAGGATTATTAAAATTATCCGTTAAGGCTTGCACATCAGCAATTTCAATATAACAATGATATTCATCTTGTAAGGCCACACGCTGTTTTAGAGAACCTAAATAATGTCCAATGTGTAAGCTACCTGTAGGTCTATCACCCGTTAATATTGTTTTTTTCATTTCTCTCACTTCCATTTCTTCATTCTATCATAAAATCATTGAAAGGAAAAGGCTTTTGTGCTATAATGACACAAAGGAAGAAGATTTTAGTAAGAATGAATAAAAAAAGTTTATTAAAATCATAATCATTGAGGTGAGAAACATGGAATTAGATTGTTTAGATTTAACAAAAAAAACAGATGAATATTTTGGAAAAGTAGTCGTATTAAAAGGATGGATTAAAAATCATCGTAAACAAAAAGAATTTGGATTTATTGATTTTTCTGATGGAACTTGTTTAGGAAATATTCAAGTAATTTATGAAAATGATTTAGTAGATTTTGATGAGATACAAAAATATCGTATTGGAAGTGCTATTTGTGTAGAAGGGGAAGTAGTAAAGTCTCCTAAGGCTGAGCAGGATTTTGAAATCAAAGCGAAAAAAATAGAGTTATTAGGAGATAGTTTAGAAGATTATCCCATTCAACCTAAGCGTCACACAAGAGAGTTTTTAAGGGAAGTAGCCTATCTTCGCCCTAGAACTAACCTTTTTCAAGCGGTATTTCGTGTGCGTAGTGTAGCAGCTATGGCGATTCACACCTATTTTCAAGAGCGAGGATATGTGTATTTACATGCACCATTAATTACAGGAAGTGACTGTGAAGGTGCTGGAGAAATGTTTCAAGTGACTTCCCTTGATTTAGACCATTTGCCAAGAAATGATGAAGGTGAAATTAACTACCATGAGGATTTCTTTGGGAAAAAAACATCTTTAACGGTATCTGGACAATTACAAGGGGAAGCGTTTGCGATGGCTTTTAAAAAGATTTATACATTTGGACCTACGTTTAGAGCAGAAGTATCCAATACCAAAACACATGCTTCAGAGTTTTGGATGATTGAACCAGAAATTGCTTTTTGTGATTTAGAGGAATTAATGAATATCGAAGAAGATGCTTTGAAATTTATTATTCGTTATGTGATGGAACATGCGAAAGAAGAAATGAAGTTCTTTAATCAATATGTGGAACCTGGCCTATTAGATAAGTTACAAGTGATTTTAGATAAAGAAGCCGTTAGAATTACGCATGAAGAAGCGATTGATTATTTGATAAAAAGTGGCAAAGATTTTGAGAATAAGCCGTTACATGGTGAGGATTTAGCTAAGGAACACGAGAAGTACTTAACTGAAGAATTGTTCCATGCTCCAGTTTTTGTGTACAATTGGCCAAAGGATATAAAAGCGTTTTACATGAGAGTAAATGATGATTTAAAAACAGTAGCAGCAGTAGACCTTTTAGTACCTGGTGCAGGAGAATTAATGGGTGGTAGTCAAAGAGAAGAACGACTTGATGTACTTCTTGATCGAATGAAAGCAATGAAAGTAGATGAGAGCGAACTATCATGGTACATTAATCTTCGCAAATACGGTGGATGTGTTCATTCTGGATTTGGTATGGGATTTGAACGTTTGTTAATTTATCTAACTGGTGTAGACAACATTCGTGATGTTATCCCATTCCCAAGAACTCCTAGAAACTGTGAATTTTAAGAGGAAGAAACAAGGTTTAGAAAAAATTCTAGACCTTTTCTTTTTTTAAAATCTTGATTTCGTGTATAATGAAGAAAAGGAGGAATACTGATGAAAAGGAAAATTTACAATCAAATGTTAGAGTGGAAAAAAAATCTAATGGGAAAACAGCGTTATTAATTGACGGTGCTAGACGTGTGGGAAAAAGTTACATTGCATTAGAGTTTGCCAAAGAAAATTATGAAAGCTATATTCTGCTAGATTTTAACCGAGTACCAGAAGATATCAAAAAATTATTTGATTTATACTTGGATGATTTGAATACTTTATTTATGTATTTGTCAAATTATTATAATGTAGAATTGAAAGAACGCAAAAGTGTAGTGATTTTTGATGAGGTTCAATTATATCCACGAGCAAGATCTGCCATTAAATACTTAGTTGAAGATGGTCGCTATGATTACATAGAAACAGGTTCACTAGTGTCTATTCGTGAAAATGTACAAGATATTTTGATTCCCTCTGAAGAACAACATTTAAACATGTTTCCTTTAGATTTCGAAGAATTTTTATGGGCAATGGACAATCAAAATTTGATGGGGTTAATAAAAAAATGTTTTGATGAGAAAAAAATTTGGGAGAATCACTTCACCGAAAGGCGATGAATTATTTTCACCAGTACATGATTGTAGGTGGAATGCCTCAAGCAGTAGAAGAATATATAAAAACGAAAGATTTTTATGCAGTAGATCAAGTGAAAAGAAATATTTTAAATTTGTACCAAGATGATATCAAGAAACATTCTGGAAAGTATAGTCTAAAAGTGGAAAGTATTTTTGATGAAATTCCTTCACAATTACAAAAACATGAGAAAAAATTTAAGTTAAGTTCTTTAGAAAAAGATGCTAGAACTAGGGATTATGAAGATGCTTTTGTCTGGTTAAGGGATGCTATGATTGTTAATTGTTGTTTTAATACTACAGAACCTAGCATTGGTTTATCATTAAATACAGATAATGCATCCATGAAATGCTATATGGCAGATACGGGCTTATTGATTTCTCATTCTTTTGATGAACAAGGTTTAGTAAAAGAAGAGGTATATAAGAAAATTTTATTTGATAAATTAGAATACAACGAGGGAATGATTATTGAAAATATTGTTTCTCAAATGTTAGCGATGAATCAGCATAAATTATTTTTCTATTCTAATTCTTCTAGAGAAAATAGTAGTGAGCGAATGGAAATTGATTTTTTGATTGCAAAGTCGAAAATTACTAGTCGCCATAATATTTCTCCTATTGAAGTGAAATCAAGTAAAAATTATACTTTGGTATCGATGAATAAATTTATAAAAAAATATAAAGAACAACTAGCAACACCATATATTATACATACTGGTGATTTGAAAGAAGAAAATGGAATACTTTATCTTCCTTTGTATATGACACCATTATTATAAAGAATTTTGATTTAGAAAAAAGTTAGACTAGTTCTAATTTTTTATGTGGTAAAAATTACTAAATGCTACATAAACAAAAATAAGTTAAGATAAAAATAGTTGATAATTAGTTAACATTTATGTTTTTTCTTTTTGGTTTTGTGGCAAACTAAAAGGGAATAATAAGGAAAATAGGTGTAAGAAAATGAAGAAAAATAAATGGATATTACCGAGTATTATGATTTTGTTGTTAATTATAGCAACTATTGGTGTAACTTATGCAGCGTTTACCTTTTCTAAAGAAGGTGTAGTAGAAAATGTGATTGAATCAAGTACGATTATGTTAATCTATACCGAAGGTAAAACGGGAATCATGTTAAATGAAGCATATCCCATAAGCGATGAGATGGGTAAGATATTAACGGGAACTAACAATGTTTTTGATTTTACCGTTACAGCAACCTTAGGAAAAGCAACGACAATTGGATATGAAGTAACAGCAGTTAAAATTCCTATAACAGGTATAACCCCTTTGGAAGATAATGAAGTAAAACTATATTTAGAACTAGCAGTAGATCCAGATACAACTTACGAAGAAATATTAATGCCAACAAACTTTATTCCAAGAAATAATCAAACACAGCTAGGATCACCCATTGGTTCAATGATATTAGATTCAGGAACATTCATTAACGAAGGGACAACGATTCATAATTATCGTTTACGTCTATGGGTAGATGAAAATGCAAATATACAAAATGGAGAATC
>CASRZP010000051.1 GCA_949440065.1 uncultured Bacilli bacterium | reverse complement strand
CTGATGATAATCACCCACTAAAACAATTTTACAATGAATAGATAGTCCTTTTAATAAGCTATCTAATAAATAGGTATCAATCATACTTGCTTCATCAATAATTACAAATTCCACATCACTTTTATTATACTCATTAATCGCAAATGTATTGGTATCTTTATTCCATTTTAAAAAACGATGAATAGTTTGGGCAGGAAGTGCTGCTACTTCACTCATTCTCTTACTTGCTCTACCCGTTGGAGCTAGTAGCATCAATTTTTCCCTCATTTGATTAGCACTAAACCCATGAATTAGACGATATAATTCAATAATTGCCTTAATAATAGTTGTTTTTCCTGTTCCAGGACCACCTGTAATAATTAAAAAATCATTTAGGTGTGCTTGTTTTATAGCTTCCTTTTGTGACTTGTTGTATTCAATTTGTAAAAGTTTTTCTAACATCGAAATTTTCTCTACAATTGTATTTTCTTCATTTTGTTCTTTTCTTTTATTTAATAAAAGAAAACGTTCTTTTATATTTTTCTCTGCTTGATATAAGGTAAATAGGTAAATACGTTGTTCCAACTTTTTTATTTTACCATCTTTTTCTAAATGAATTAAAACATCTTCTAAATTTTCTAAAGTGATATTAATATTTAACGCACGGAGAATTAAATGGGGAAGTTCTTCTTTTAATAAATAAGTATTTCCTGTAACATTACAAACTTCTTCTAGAATATAGATAATACCTGCTGATAAACGTCTAGTATCATCAAGAGGAATTTCTAATTTTCCTGTAGCAATATGATCTATCTTTTTAAAAGTTAAATCTTTGAAATCATACCAAGATTGATAAACGTTATTCTTAATAATATCCATAGTTTTTGCTTTATATTTTTTATATAACATCATGCTATCTTTAGAAGAAAACCCCAACTCAGTTAAATATAAAATTAATTGATAGCTAGATTCATACTCTAATAATTTTTCGTGTAATAAGTCAATATTTTTTTGGGTAATTCCAGAAATTAATAATAGATTGTTAGGATTATCTAAAATAACAGATAAAGTATCTTTTCCTAAATAATCAACAATCTTTTTGATTTTTGTTTTCCCGATTCCTTTAAATAGATCACTGGATAAAAATTCAATGATAGATGCATTTTCTTCTGGTAGGACTCTAGTATAAGCACTGACTTGAAATTGTTCACCGTAGCGTTCGTGTTCTATCATATCACCATAAAATAAGTAGGTATCAATATCATTTAATTCATGAAAGTACCCAGTAAAGGTAATCGTTTTATTGACATAATTTTCCCATTCTTGAATATTTGTTTCTTTTACTTTAAATAAACCAATTGTATAGCCACTATCGGACTGAAAAATACTTTTCCGATAAACCCCTTTGATATATTTCTCCATATTTTCCCCCTTTAAATAGAAAAAGGTGTGCCCTTCACCTTACTAATTTCTCCTGTTTATCTTTAAACATTTTTAACGCAAGTGCTACTTCATATTCACTATCTAATCCAACAAGGCATTCACTCCTATCCATCAATACAGCTTTTCTTACACAAATATCATCAGGTTGTGTTACTTTACTTAAATACACATAAGGAGTATTATTGATAGCCATAGCATCAACAACAATGTATTTTTCATTATCTTCTAGTGTGATTAACTCAATAGAATTTTGCTCTTTCATTTTATTACCTCCGACTAGAATGGTTTTGCTCTTCTCTATTTTCGAAGTTATCTTCTACTTTAATTCCAAGATTTTCTAAAGCCTTATCATATTTTGCTTCTAAATCTTTTGAAGACATTAACATGGAATCATGAAGTGAATTATCCTGACTAAATTGCTGACGTTGTAATTTCATTGATTCATTAGGAAATTTAATAAATGTAAGCTTACACACCGCTACTACAACACCAATTACAGGTAATAAACCTAAAACAACTCCTCTTCCCCAATGCATATCAAGTTCTTCATCTTGAATTACTTTTTGGATATTCCCCTTTACTGGTACTTTCATTTTACTCATACTTTTCTTTACTATTTTTTTTGCTTTTTCTCTATACTTTTGATATAAGTTAAAATCAATATCAATTACTTTAGACAGTTCTTTCTTTAAATCCTCACTATTAGAAAATTGTTCAATGGGAATATGTACTATAACTTCCTTAACTGGTTGTTTTTTTTCTTCATCTAATGCTCTATCCATCTTATCACCCTCTATATTCATTGTAATATAAACTATTATCTTTTGTCAAAATGAATTTATTGACGACAAATAACATAAGGGTACTCTATTTTTTCTACAATTAAATCAATTAAAGTATTTGATGGAATATCTCCTTTTATTTTAGCATACAAATAATTTTCACTATGCCCATAACTATAGCCCTCTTTTGTGGTTTCTATTAAAACGGTTAATGTTTTTCCCATAAATTTTTTCATATATTCCTCTTCTAATTCTCGTGATAATGCTAAAAGCCTTTTAGCTCTATCCTTTTTCACCTCATTAGGAACTTGCTCCATCGTAGATGCTAGTGTTTTATCTCGTTTAGAATAGGGAAAAACATGGATTTTAGCAAAAGCAAATTCTTTAGCAGTTTCTAGTGTCTGTTGAAACATTTCTTCTGTTTCATGAGGAAACCCTACGATAATATCCGTAGTAATGGAAATATCTTTTCTAATCGTGCGAATTTGTTTTAATTTTTTACGAAAATAAGATAAATCATATTTTCTTTTCATCAATTTTAAAATGTCATCACTTCCTGCTTGTAAAGGAATGTGTAGGTGATTTACAATAATTTTTTCCTGTGCTAAAACTTTTAAAACGGTATCATTTAATTCTGTGATTTCAATTGATGATATTCTAAGACGCATTAATCCATCAATCTTTGTTAAGGCTAATAAAAGATCAGCAAAATTAGTATTAATATCACTTCCGTAATTTCCTGTATGAATTCCTGTTAAGACAATTTCTTGATAACCACTTCTTACTAAATAATTTACTTCTTCAATAACTAAATCAAAAGGCTTAGAACGGCACTTTCCACGAACGAAAGGAATGATACAATAACTACAAAAATTTTCACAACCATCTTGAATTTTCACAAAGGCTCTTGTTCTACCAGGAGCAGTTTTTAAGTTCATGCTTTCAAAAACAAACAAGTTTTGATCCACTAAATGATGAATAGGTTTTTTTAAAGTAAAGTATTCATCAATCAATGAGACAATTTTTCCTTTATCTTGATTACCAATAAGTAAACTTACACCTTCTTCATCATAAGTAGGATTTGCTTCAATAAAACACCCCATTGCTACAATGCAAGCTTTAGGATTTCTTCTTATGGCTTGATGAATCATTTTACGACTTTTTATATCGCTCGTATTTGTTACTGTGCAAGTATTGATAATATAAATATCACATACCGAATCAAAAGGGGCAATTTCGTATCCATTACTTTTCAACTCTTGAATGACAAACTCGCTTTCATAGGTATTTACTTTGCACCCTAGTGAAGCTATTCCAACTTTCATTTCTTATCCCCCTAATCTAATTTCTTTTGTAATTCTTTTAGTCGATTGATAAAATCTCTTGTTTTTTGTAATTCTTCATCAAATTGTTCCAAATTACTTTTGTTTCCCAATTGCCAAGAAGAACTGTTTTCATCTTCTACACCAAAAACAGGTGAAATGAATGGACTACTTTTAAATTTTTGCATTTTCGGCGTGTTAAATACTTGATTTACCACTTGATCTAATTCCTGGTTACGCATCTTTTCACTTTCAATTTCTAAATTACCATTTTGTTCTAAATAAGCTTTTTTCAACTCTTCGATATTAATGGGTAACGTTTCTTCCATTAGATCTTCTTTTGACAATGAATTTACAGCAGTTTTACTCTTTTCCATTAATTCACTTAAACTAATAATAGCATTTTCCTCTTGCTCATCATCAATTTCACTCAATACCTTTTGATTTTCTTCCTTTACCTGTCCTAATGTTGACATTAAGCGTTCCAGTTCTAACTTGGCATTTTCCTTTTCTTCTTCATCACTTTGTTCTACATACTTTATTTTTTCAATTGGTTTAGTATAGAAAACATCCTCTTTCACAATTAATTCATCTTTTTCAATAATTGATGTTTGAGATAATAACTCATCTACATTATGATTATAAAGGTTCAACTCTTTTTTTGCTTCAACTTGTTCTTCTTTTGGCAAACTAGAGATTTTTTCTTTATCAAACTGAGAATTTTTTTCTTTTTTCTTCCGCTTAGGAAAGCCATAGTCTAAACATAAAATTAATGCAATTAAAACTACCATTACCACAATCAAAATACAAAAAACAATAGATGAATTTATACTTTCTATATAGATAAATTTATCAATCATACTTACTTCACCTCATAAATTGATATTGAATTACGCTCATAATGTATAATGCAACTGTTTCACTTCTTAATACCAATTCTCCCAAGCTAATGGGAATAAATCCTTGTTCTAACAATATTTTTTCTTCATTTGATGTAAAACCACCTTCAGGACCAATCACTATTAACATTTTATCACTCTTTTTACATTGTGATAAGACTTTTTTTAAAGTTGTTGACATTTCATTTACCGTACACAACAATTTGACATCATATTCATCTAAATTAATTTCATTAATTTTTAAAACAGGAAAAACAGTAGGAATATCGATTCTTTTGGATTGTTCACTTGCTTCTTTAACAATCATTTGCCAACGTTTTAATTTTTTTTCTTTATTGTTTTCTAATTTGATTACCGTTCTATTTGTCTGCAAAGGAATAAAGCCATCGATACCAAGTTCTGTAGCCTTCTGAAAAACAAGATCCATTTTTTGCTCTTTTAACAGACTTTGAGCTATGACGACTTTTGGTATTGGTAGACCATCACTTTTTTTGATCTGTTGAATTATGGCAGTGACACTAGGCGTTAATTGATTAATTTTTGCTATGTATACGCTATTTTCATCAACTACTTCTACAAATGATCCTATATTCATTCGCATCACATGCTTAATGTGATGTGCAGTGTTTTCATCAAAATAAATGGTATCCTCTACTTTTTTTTGCATAAAATATCTTTGCATTTTCTATTCTCCCTACTTTTATAATCAATTAACATTAATATGAAAAATGAAAGAACACCAAGTCCTGACAACAATTTTCCAAGGTTAGCTAACGGTGCTTGATAAATAATTTCAATATGATGGTTTCCTTTTTTTAATTTTGCCCCTAAAAAGGCGGTATTCACTATTTCATTTTCTACAATCATACCATCTACTTTTATCGTATATCCTAAATCAAAAGGAAGTGAAGTAACTAAATATCCATCTTTTTCTAGTGAAATATCAAAGAGGAAGCTATCTATTTTAGAAGTAAAATTTTCTACAGGAATCAGTTCCTCTTTTCTTTTTTTTATCTCATCAATAGCAAAGGAATAAAAATGAATATTATCTATTTCATAACTTCCTTTTTCTATTATCACATCAATAGAATCCTTAGTAGGACTAAAGGCATAAGAAAATTGATAATTATTATTTTTATATAGCCAATCATCACAAGTTACTTTATTAGAAATTCCATTAATTTCAATAAAACGGTCTTTTTCCTGACAATTTTCCTTATTCTTAATATCAAATGTTAAAAGTAATACTTTAGAATCTAATGAAGTGGTTAACGGCAAAGTATATTTTTCTCTTTGGGAAAGAGAAAATGAATACCTGTTATCTATTTTTTTTATCTTTAACTTTTCTTTTAATTCATCAAATGAAATCAGTGAATTCTCCTCAATAATCTTTTCTTCTAAAAAATCATTTTGCTTATCTTCTTCTACCACAGTAGAAAACATTAATGAAGAAGCTTTTTCTACTTTATTTAAAGCTTCAAAAGTCGCCCTACTCACTAATTTTGTAGAACCATAAATCATGGGATAACTATAATCATTTTGATAAATTCTAGTATTTTCTATTTTTTGATAAAAACTAGGAATATTATCTCCAATTAAATATTTAACTCCCATAAAGGTATTAAATAATAAGCTAGGACTACTAGTTAACATTAAGTTATTTCTAGATGGTGCTGCATTAAATAATTGTTCTTGGTAAAAGTTAGCAAAATACTGGTTTTCTACCGAAGAATACACCGAAGTTTGTTTCTGATTTAAATCATAAATTTTATTAATGGACTGACTAGCATTTGACAACTTGTTTGTTCGATACAAAGAAATTTCCCTATCTTTTTGAAAAACCTGATCTAATTCTACTTTAATATTTTCATCATTCAACTTATGATATAAAGAAGAGCTCACATATTTCTCGCTTTGATTACTAATTACATTATAAACAATGGCAACGATACAAATAGGAACAACAAAATAGATAAATTTTTTCTTTTTTTGATAAAGATAAAAAGACAAAAGTAATACACTTAAATCAATAATCGCTAAGATAGTATAACCATCTTTTGTATAGAGAAGACAGGAAACAAAAATATAACAAAGACTGAAAAAGCTAAGATGTACCATAGGAATTTTTTTATTATTTTCTTTGATATTTTCTAAAAAATATGCAATTAATAAGCCAATTAAAGGTAAGAAGGGAATTAAAACTTTAGGTCTAACGTAAAGACCACCGTTTAATAAAAGAATAAGTAAAGGAGACGTTAAAGCTATAGCAATTAATATCGATAATATCTTCTCAGCCTTTTCTTTTTGCATAATTCCATAGCCTATAGCAAAAAAAGAAATAATAGTTAAACCTAATCCATAGGAATCATATAATAGTGTTTTAATGTCAAACCTTGGAATTAAACTTTGCAAAGATAGAGAAATAGATACTTCACTTCTTCCGTTTAAAATGACATAAAAAGTAGGAAGTAACAAAACCATTGCTAATAATAGTCCTGTTAAGACACTAGGGATCACGCCAATAATTAGATTTTTCCATCTTTTAAACGTTGCTTTTTCTTTTATTCCACGATAAATAAAATAGAAAAATAGTACAATGGAAGAACCTAAGGCGTAATAGTAACTAGTGAAAAAAAGTAAGGCTATTCCTAGTGCCAAAATACTTTTCTTTTTTTTATCAAAAAACATATCTACACCATATAAGCTAAGGAGTAAAAAAGGGAAATAGGAAACAAACATCACTTGACGATGACTTTGAAAAATTAACGGTAAAGCCATAATAAATAATAAACTACTGGTCATATAAACATTTCTTGAAAAATGATGATACACCATCCAACGATGAAACAAAACAACATCTAACACAAGAAAGAAAATCATGATGATAATTAAAAAATGTTCCATGGGAATATGAGGAAACAAGCAAGAAAATAAGACAATCGGATGATATAGACCATAGTAAGAAAAATAATAAATATTTTCTCCTCCACCTAAATTCATGGCTAAATCTGGTAAATTAAAGATACCATGTTCTAATATTAACGAACGAAAATAGGAAAAAAAGGCCGTATGTTGACTTAACCAATCAGTAGTAGATCCAAAAATGTTTCCCCACGAACCTAAAGCAATTACTAAACATAATAGTCCAATTAACCATAAAATATCTTTATTTTTTTTCATTCTACGCCACCATTCATTTCTTTTTTCCTTCCTGTAGTCATATATATTATAATGTATTTTTAGTTTTAAAAAAAGAGGAATTTTATGAGTAAAGAAAAATTTATTAAATCAACGATTATTTTAATGATTGGTGGCTTTTTAACAAAATTTTTAGGAATGATGATTAAGATTGTCATGAGTAGATTAATGGGAACAGAAGGAATTGGCTTATATATGTTGATTCTTCCTACTTTTTCATTATTTATTGGTTTAGCACAATTTGGATTTCCTATTGCCATTAGTAAACTAGTTGCAGAAGATAGGAAAAATAATAAAAACTTAATTTTTTCGATTATTCCCGTATCTTTAATCATCAATCTTTTCATTATCATTTTCATTATTTTAATTAGTCCATATTTAGCTAAAAATTTATTAAATGAACCAAGAAGTTATATTCCTCTTTTAAGTATTGCCATTGTACTTCCCTTAACTAGTTTATCAGGAATACTAAGAAGCTACTTTTTTGGACGACAAAGAATGTTACCTCATGTGATATCTAATGTCAGTGAGGATATAATAAGACTTTTGTTAATTATTTTAGGCGTTCCTTTATTTTTATCCAAAGGATTAGAGTATGCTGTAACTTTCGTTGTCTTAACCAATATTATCAGTGAAGGCGTATCGATTTTGGTTTTATTTTTCTTTCTTCCTAAAAATTTTAAAATTACCAAGAAAGAATTAACACCTAATGGTGCTTATTTAAAAGATACTTTGAGTATTGCCATTCCTTCTACTACAGGAAGACTAATTGGTTCCATCGGTTATTTTTTAGAACCTATTTTATTAACCCATGGACTACTTTTAGCAGGATACCAACAATCTTATATTGTAAATCAATATGGAATACTATCAGGATACGTTCTGCCTTTATTGTTACTACCCTCATTTTTTACAGGTGCTATTTCTCAAGCACTTCTTCCCATTGTTAGTAAAGCATATGCCAATAACAATATTTCTTATGTAAAAGCAAAAATTAAACAAGCAATTTTCTTTTCATTATTAATTGGACTACCTGTCACTATTTTGTTTATCATTATTCCTCAAGTTCCTCTAAAATTAATTTATAATACGCGTCTTGGAATAGATTATATTAAAATTCTTGCTCCAATTTGCTTATTTCAATATGTGCAAGCACCACTTTCTGCTAGTTTAGATGCTATGGGTAAAAGTAAAGATAATATGATGGGAACGTTAATTGGCACTATTTTACGTTCAATTTTACTATTTACTACATCACTTTTACACATTGGCATTTATTCTTTAATTATTGCAACGAGTGTTAATGTTTTATATGTTACTTTTCAAAATATCCGTCATGTAAGAAAATATCTACATTAATGTATAAAGCAGAAAAAATTTATTCATGATAATATTAGGAGGAGATAATATTGATGAAGAAACCACGTTTTAAATATCGAAAAAAGTTGTACTTAAAACAGCAACCTAGTAGTGTAGCTAGAAAGGTAGAAACTATCGAACTAGGAAAAGAGTATTATGAAGCAGTAGATGAAAATAAAGAGTCAAATTAATGAGATCTAGCAATAGGTCTTTTTATTTAAAATAAAGGGATAATGAGAACAAGCTATGGAAGAAAATTACTACTCATTTATCCCTTCACTATTATCATTATCCACAAATTTTAAAACTACTAAATTTTTTATTCTATTTTTATATATTTTTTTCTTTTGTTATCACGCTTAGCGTATCATGTTATAAGAACAAGCAAAATTTGCCTTTGTAACCTACTTTTCTACGACGACGACAGGACGAGCCCCGATGTAAGTGTTCGTAGTGTTGCTGTTGTTCACGAGCCCGTTGTAGTGCACGTACCAAGCGCGATTCGAGTAGGACGCATTCGCGTTCATGGTCCAGTATCCATAGTTATTCCCGTATTTTCCTCCTGTTTGATTCACTGTTCCTCCATTACTTGTTACATCATATAAATAGTTATACATCCATACGGGACAAGATTGATCATATTGAGTACATCCC
>CASRZP010000050.1 GCA_949440065.1 uncultured Bacilli bacterium | reverse complement strand
AAATGGTAGCATCTTTATGTACATTGATTTCAAGAGGTGCCATTATTAGTATGCTTATTGTATTAACGGTGTTACCATCTATTATTTTATTACTCGATAAGGTAATTATGAAAACAACTTATTTAAAAGGAGAAAGTATGAAAACAGGAAAAAATGTAAAAAGAGCTATTGCTTTTGTGTTATTCCTATCATTGATAATGAGTCCCATGTCGGTATTTGCTTTACGTAAAGAAGAAAATGTATATGTAAAGTTGGATAGTCAAGGAAATAAGCAAAAAGTTTTAGTCAATGAATATTTAAAAAATGAGGAAAATGTTGATTTGTTAGAAGATTATTCTATTTTAGAGGGAATCTTTAATATAAATAGCAATCATACGTTTATCAAAAATGGAAATTTGTTAACTTGGAATAGTAGGGGAAGTGATATTTTTTATCAAGGAACAACGAGTAGGGAAATTCCTATTAAGGAGGAGATTACTTATCAATTAGATGGTAAGGATATTTTATTAGAGGATTTATTAGGTAAAAGTGGAAGGGTAACGATTACTGTGCGTTATCAAAATATGTTAAGTCAAGAAATGTGGATAAATGGGAAAAAGGAAATATTGTATACACCGTTTGTGATTGCTACTTCATCGATTATTCCGATTGATGGAAATACCAATATAAAAGTAGAAAATGGTAAAGTGGTGAATAAAGGGAATGGTTATGTTATCGTTGGTTTATCTTCTCCTGGTTTATATGAAAGCTTAGCCTTGGAACCATTAAAAAATTTAGATAAGGTCATCATTTCTTATGATACCAAAAAGTTTGAATTATCAAGTATTTATTCTATTGCTACACCTAAGTTGTTAGAAAATAGTGATTTAAGTGTTTTGGATAAGCTCAATGGTTTAGAAAGTGATATGAATGTATTAGATAGTTCACTTAAGCAACTGGAAGAAGGAGCAAAAACTATTTTAGATGGGTTAACTGTAGTCAATGATGGAAGTAGCCAGTTAAGTGAAAAGTTAAAGGAAGTACTTACGGCTACTGAACAATTGCAAAGTGGAGCCATAAGTTTAGATGATGGTATAAAAAAATTGGTGGAACAATTTGGTATGGTGTATCAGCAAATGATGAGTGATGAGTTTTTAGGACAAATTAATGAGTTACCTCAGTTGATTGCTACTAATCAAAGTACGATTTTAATGATAAGAGAGAATTTATCTAGTTTAGAGGAAGTTTATCAAGCCAATCAATTGGACAAAATAGATGATACGGTGTTACTAAATACGAATCTTAACTTGTGGAAAGTAAAGTATGAGTATGAGAAAAATTATGAAAAAAATTTAAAGTTGTTAACATTACTTCAAATGAATCAGGAAACTATTGTTTCAGCTAGTAATAAAATGCAAGTGATGATAGAAAAGTTACCGATGTTGAATCAAGCGTTGGAACAGTTGAAAATGGGAAGTTCTAGTTTATCTAGTGGAATGAATCAATTAAATATGGGTGTTAGCGTATTAAGTGAAAAAATGGATGAATTAGCTAGTGGAGTAGCACAATTAGTAGGAGGAATGGCTTCATTAAATGAGGGTATATTAGCTTATGATAAGGATGGTATTAGCAAGTTAACAAGTATGGGTTATTCTCTATCGCATCTAAAAAATAAGGTATCTTCTATCGTGCAGTTAGGTAATGATTACCAAAGTTTAGGTGGTAAGAATAGTAATATTCAAGGCGATATCAAATTTATTTTTGCAGTTGATGGAGTAAAGTTAAAAGAAGAGAAAAAAGTAGTTGAAAAGACGACGAAAAAAGTAACGTTAATCGATCGAGTAAGGAATTTGTTTAAGTAATAAAAGATGCTCTTAGGGGCGTTTTTTTAATGTCATAATCTTGCAAGAAGTCATATTTTCGTGTTATAATAACTAAAGAATAAGATAGAGGGTGTATGAATGATACTAGAACAAAGGGCAATAACTTCTCCTAGAGTAAGAAATCAAAAAATAGATAACAAGCGTTTGGTTAAAGTTATTATTACTAAGTTTTGTTATCAAATGATAAAAAGAAATCATTCTAGAATTTTTCTTTCGTTAACAAGAACAGAACGAATAAGGAAAAAACAACTGATTACTTGGAAAGAAGCTAGTGTGATTTCTCTTGCTTCTATAGGAAGTGCCCTAATTTTACTTTCTCCATGGCTTAGTGAAAATACTAGAAAAAATACGTTACCTGTTATTGATGATGTAGAAGTAATTATGACTACCCAAGAGGAAGATGAATATTATCATCAAAAGGTTATGGCAGAAATGGTAGAAAGTGATTTTTCTATGTTTGATGCAAATCCTAAAATGGAACAAATCATCAATGATAATTTGGCTACTATTTCAAATGGTATAGTAGAAGATGTACCTGATGTTGATTTTGCTATACAAGAAGAGTCTAATCATGAGGTTTCTATAGACGAAAATGCACAAGATGAAACGCGAAAACCATCTTTAGAAAATGAAAATAGTGAAAGTTTAGTTTTCAATCCTTATATGACAACTCCTGAAGGAATAGAGTATTATACTACGACTTATAGTCGTTTGTTTGGCATTGATAAAAGTAAATTACAAGAGAAAATCTATAATGAATACGATTCGTTTTGCCATGATTATGAAACGCCAGAAGCAGCAGTAATTGAAATGGCTAATGAAATTTATCGAAAAGGAAATCAGGCAAAAAGGGAAGTAAAAGACTTAACGAAAGAAGAGAAAGAAGCTATTTTAATACACTATGGTAGAATTTATCAATTAGATAATGAACAAATTGCTGAGTGTATTGCGATATCTAGATGTGAAAATCCAAGGAGTGATGCCAATAACTATGGAGGACAGTTGGATAAAGATATGAATTTAATTGATTATCCAAATATTGACATTGGAGCGATTAGACATGTGCAATGTTATTTAAAACATTTAAATCGTGCTATGGAAATAGAAAATAAAGAAATTAAAGAGCAAATGGCACTACATGGAAATTTACTGGGAATAAACATTTCTTATTGTACGCACAATACCCCTTATACGGCTTTATATGATGAAGGATGGAATTTATTGGGATACCAAAAGAATCCATATCCCCAAGATGGACACGATGAATATTGGTATCAAGTTGTTTTAGAATGTAAGGAAAATGTTTTAGAAGATTATCCTTGGTTAAGGGAAGATAAAATAGAAAGATTAAGCAATCATCGATAAAATGAATGCTTTTTTTATTTTTTCATAAAATTTAGTAAGGAGGGATACTTTGAGTACTTATGTGATTAGTTTAATTGCCAGTTACGGTTATTTTGGTATGTTTCTTGGTATGGTTTTAGAAGCTGTTATCATCATTATTCCTAGTGAGTTAATTTTAGCAACAGGTGGAATTCTTGCTGCAAGAGGAATTTTTAGTTTTAAGGGTGCTTTTTTGATTGGTTTATTGGGGAGTATTTTTTGTGCGATTGTGATTTATTGTATGGGCTATTACGGTGGTAGACCTTTTGTGAAAAAGTATGGAAAGTATTTTTTTATGAAGGAAGAAGATTTGGATAAATGTGATACTTGGGCGAATCGTTATGGTTTGTTTGCATCGTGTATAGGTCGTAATTTTCCGATTATTAGAACGCTTATTTCTTTTCCTATGGGAGTGTTAAAGGTATCATTTTGGAAATTTATCTTGTTTACTACCATAGGAAGTATTCCATGGACTTTTGCGTTTGTCTATGTGGGGTATGCTCTTGGGGATAACTGGGTAATATTAAAGGAATATACATCTAAAATGAAAGGACCTATTTTACTTATTTTATGCGGGTTAGTCATTTATTATTTGATAAAAAAGTTAAGGAAAAAGCATCTTAGTGTTTCTTAATCTATTTCTTTTGTGATATCGTTTGTCGCAGGACCTTTAATGACTTTGCCATCAATAGAAAATCTTGAACCATGACATGGGCAATCCCAAGTTTTTTGGTAAGCGTTAAAGTGTAAGTAACATTTTAAATGGGGACAAATTAATTTAACGATGTGTCTTTTTTTACATTCATCAACGTAAATACCATACTTTTTATGGTGAATGGTAGTGATATAGGCATAATCTTTTTTGAAATAGGACTTCATGAACATGATACTTTGATGCGTGTTACTTGCTATTAGATTTTTAAAATTGCTTTTTCTAGTGGGAGAAAAAAGGTGTTGATAAGGATGTGTTTTGTTGATAATCAACTCGGTAATGATTTTTCCAGCAAGGGTTGCATTAATCATTCCCCAAGTGTTGTATCCTGTTGCTAAATATAAGTTTTCATCTTTATTTAGTTTTCCAATAAGTGGAAGAAAATCGGAAGTCATGATATCAAAGTTAGTCCACTTAAAATCTATTTTTTGATGGTATGTGTTTTGAACATAGGTTTTCAAATTTTCAAATTTTTCGTTATCTTGATAGGTGAATCCTAGTTTTTCACTTTTGGCTAGATAAAGGATGTGGTTTTGATGGGTACGATAGGAGTGAACATTTTTATCGATATTGATGGCACTAAATGGTTTGGTTGTTAAAGGAAAGGCACATAGATAAGATTTTTCTAGAGAAGTTTTAAAAGGAAACATCAATGGTTGAAAAAAGAAAGGGTAGTGGCAAGCAAAAATAATGGTTTGGGTATGTATATCATAGCAATTGGTGGTAACTACATATTCTTGTTTTTGTTTTATTATCTTTTTTGCTCTAGTATCATCATAATATGTAACACCTTGTTTGCTAGTGATTTCTTTTAACTGAACTAAATATTTTATTGGATGAAAAAGGTAAGTATCATCAACACTTAATTTTTTTAAATAGGGAATATGAAGTGGTAAGGCTATAGAGGAAAGAGGAATGTTTTCTTGTGTTAGAAAATCTTTTAGAAGGTAATAATCATCATGGTTGGTATTATCTTGCCATAAAACATGGGAAGATGCTTTGGTAAAATCACAAGAAATGTTTTCCTTTTTGATAATAGAAGTAAGTAGGTTCATCCCATTTATTTGGGAAGCTAAATATTGTTTTGCTGTAGATATGTTGTTGGTTTTGATGATTTTTAGTAAAAGGTCGCCTTGTAAGTATGTAATTTTTCCTGTTGTGTTTTTGGTAATGCCACTACCTAGTTCATTTTGTTCGATTACGGTAATGTCTTGTTCTTTTTGACTTAAAAAGTAGGCGATGGATACTCCTGTTATGCCACTTCCAATGATTAAATATTTTGTGTGTATCTCTTGATTTAGAAAATTACTTTTTTTGATGGAAAGTTCCCAAATAGTTTTGTTTTCCATTGGTATCACCTTTTAGATAGTGTTTCCTAGAAAAGAAAAATTATCCGAGAAAGTGTTAATTTCATATAGTAATATGGAGGAATGTTATGGAAAAGGAATTAGCAAGAATGTGTAAAAAGGTAGGAAGGAATATGCAAATGGTTAGTGGTGTGCTACTGTGGGCTAGTGTGTATAATCCCGTGGTGGATGAATGGTATATGTTAAAAGTAACCACTTTAATGATTGCTTTAACTTCATCTAATCTAATTTTACAAAAAGGATACCAACTTTCTTATCAGGAAAAAAGATTAAAAAAGAAATAAAAAACTATAAATAAAGGACTAGGCAAAGGAAAAATAATATGATATAATCAGGGACGTGCTTAAGGAAGTGTGAGATATGGAAAAAAGAAATATAGCAATTATTGCGCATGTTGACCATGGAAAAACGACCTTGGTTGACCAGATATTAAAGTCTAGTGGAACATTTAGAGAAAATGAGGATACTACCAATTTATCGATGGACTCTAATGCCATTGAAAAGGAACGTGGAATTACCATTTTAGCAAAAACGACAGCAATCGATTATCAAGGATATCGTATTAATATTTTAGACACGCCAGGACATGCTGACTTCGGTGGTGAAGTAGAGCGTATCATGAACATGGTGGATGGGGTATTATTAGTTGTCGATGCTTATGAAGGACCTATGCCTCAAACACGTTTTGTATTAAAGAAAGCTCTTGAAGCTAAGGTAAAACCAATCGTTGTCATTAATAAAGTAGATAAACCATCTGCTCGTTGTGAAAAGGTTGTTGATGAAGTTTTAGATTTATTTATTGAATTAGGAGCAGATGAGAATCAGCTTGATTTTAGTGTGGTTTATGCTTCAGCATTAAATGGTACTTCTAGTTTATCTAGTGATTTATCTACCCAAGAAGCAGGTTTTAACTGTTTGATGGACTTAATTATTAAAGAAATTAACGCTCCAGAAGGTGATAGTACTTCTTCATTACAATTTCAACCAGCGTTACTAGATTATAATGAATTCGTTGGACGTATTGGAATTGGTAGAGTCAAAAATGGAAAAATTCGTGTGAATCAAATGGTTTCTTGTATTCGTCTTGATGGAAGCGAAAAACAATTTAGAATTCAAAAGTTGTTTGGTTTTTTAGGCTTAAAGCGAGTTGAAATTGAAGAAGCTGAAGCAGGGGATATTGTCGCTGTAGCAGGATTAGCTGATATTTCTGTAGGAGAGACTTTATGTGAAGTGGGAACTTGCTTGCCACTTCCTATTTTACGAATTGATGAGCCAACGTTACAAATGACATTTGGTGTCAATACATCTCCTTTCGTTGGAAAAGATGGAAAAATTTTAACGGCAAGGAAAATTGAAGAACGTCTATATAAGGAAATGCAAAAAGATGTTAGCTTGAAGGTAGTTCCTAATGATAGTGAGAGCTTTATTGTATCAGGTCGTGGTGAGTTGCATTTAGGAATTTTGATTGAAAATATGCGTAGAGAAGGATTTGAAATACAAGTTTCCAAGCCTAAAGTCATCATTAAAGATGTTAATGGTGAAAAAATGGAACCTTATGAAGAACTTCAAATTGAAGCACCTGAAGAGTCTGTTGGAAGTGTAATTGAACAGTTAGGTGTTCGTGGTGCCATTATGGAGAGTATGACAAATTTTGAAAATCAAGTTCGCTTACTTTATACGATTCCCTCTCGTGGATTAATTGGATTTACTACTGAGTTTATGACGTTAACTAAGGGATATGGAATTATCAATCATACATTTAAAGAATATCGAAAGTATCAAGAAGTTAGTATTGGTGAGAGAAAACTAGGTGTTTTAGTTTCCATGGAAAATGGTCAAGCAACTGCTTATAGTATAGGAAACTTAGAAGATAGAGGAGTAATGTTTATTGCACCAGGGGAAGAAGTATACGAAGGTATGATTGTAGGAGAGTGCAATCGTAACAATGATCTAGCGGTTAATGTGGTAAAAGGAAAGCAATTAACCAACATGCGTGCTAGTGGAAGCGATCATACTGTTGTATTAAAGCGTCCTCGTCCAATTAGTTTGGAGTATGCCTTAGATTATATTAATTCTGATGAATTAGTAGAAGTAACACCAAATCATATTCGTTTAAGAAAGATGATTTTAAATACCGAAGAGAGAAAGAAATTTGATAGTCGTAAACAAGCTTAAAAATGGGCTTGTTTTTTCTATCGATAAAGAGTCTACAACAAGTAAAAAAATATTGCAAATGGCAAAAAAGGATAATTGCTTACCATTTTTAATCAGGTTTTCCTTTTTTCCTTTAGAGAATTTAACCAATTGAAGGACGGTAAAAGGAGTAAAAAGCTTTTTTCATGATTTTACAAAAAATTTAAACGTGATATACTTACCTATAGAAAGAGGGGATACCAATGAAAAAATGGATTAAGCCAATATTATTTTATGGAGCTATATTTTTATTTGTTTTGTGCTCTAATTTATTGTTTCATGAGTTTGATTTAGATGAATGTTGGAATTATGGCTTTAGTGTAGGAATTTTTCATGGTCAAGTTCCATACCGTGATTTCAATATGGTTATTCCGCCTTTTTTTCCGATGTTATTTACGATTTTGTTTCCTTTCTTTGGTAGTAGTATTTTTATCTATCATATTGAACAAGCGATTTTGGTGACAATTTTTATTTATCTATTAAATAAGTATTTAGGAAATAAAATGTGGTTAGTGAGTATTTTCTTAATTTTACCTCTTCCTCTTCTAGCCCCAAATTATAATTTCTTTTTACTATTTTTATTCCTTCTTCTTCTTGTTTTAGAAGAAAAGAAAACGAATTCCTTTTTCCTTGGACTTTTAGTAGGAGTAATGATGTTAACGAAACATACCGTAGGTGTATTTTTCATCCTTCCTTTGTTATGGCATAAAAGAAAGGAGAAAAAGGAGTTGTTGTTAAGAATATTAGGAAGTATTCTTCCTTTAGTCATATTTTGGGTTTATTTAATCTTTACTAACGGTATAGAACCTTTCATTGATTACACTATTTTAGGATTATTTGATTTTTCTAAAGGCAATGGGGATTATTTTAGTCTAGGAGGATTCATCTTTATTCTTTTTGTCCTTCTTGCTTTCTATTTAAAGAAAAAAAATTCTCATCATATGGAAACTAGCTATTTGTTAGCCTTTTTATCTATATGTATTCCTTTATTTAATTTATATCATTTGTCGTTATTTTTTATCGCTTTACTCATTGTCCTATTAAAAAATACGACGATAAAACATTCCTTTTCTCTTGCTAGTGCTACCTTAATTTTAGGTGCTACCGTCATTCAAGGACAAAATTTTTTCGTAAGGCCTAGTCTTTATCCCAATGAAATTCCTAATTTTAAATATCGTTACATTGAATCTTTAGGACAGCAGCATTATCAAGAGGTAAAGGAAATAAAGAAAAGTTATTCTTCTAGTAAACTTATCTTTTTAGCAAGAGAAGCCTACTTTTATCGATTAGCTTTAAATGATAAACTTAGTCCGTATGATTTAATGAATAAAGGAAACCTAGGATTTAAAGGAAGTGAAAAAATTGGTGATGCTTTACTAAAAGAAGAAGGAGCAATATTTGTGGTAACGAATTCTCATGTGACTAGTGAAGAACAGTTTGACCTAGCGATTTTGGAAAAAGTTATTCCTCATTTAGAAAAAATGGAAGAAAAAGAGTACTTTACTTTATATCAATTAAAAAAGGAAAAAGAATAATTTATCTTTTTCCTACCATTCACAATATTGTGTTCTGTGTTTTCGGTATTTTTCATTGAATGCTTTAATCAAGTGAACATTAGATGCATGAAGAAGAATTTCAATATCTTGATTGGTGTTAATCACAATTTCTCCATATTGACAAACAGGTAACTTAGGATTTGGTCCAAAGCGAAATACTGGTTGATTGGACGAATTAATATATTGATAAGTATAATAGTGAACATCTACATCTTGTGTAATATATCCCTTTTCTAAAACATCACGTTCTCTAGTATAAATTTCAAGATTGCCATATTCTGTAGGATATATATTATTATCATCAATAACTACCACTTTATCTGGTAAGAAATAAACTTCCCCATGAGTAAGGCGTAAGACTAAAACAGGAATATTAAAATCACAAAAACCGTGCTTTGTTCTAGAAAACTTAACTACTTTCCGATTAATCTTATGATAAGATACGCCATTTTTCACTTTTTTTTGTAATTGCTCTGGATTTACTATTTCCCATAATTTATGAGCAGCATTTAAACTTTCTAACAATTGGCAAAAATCTTCATATTTTCTCGTTGTGTATTCAT
>CASRZP010000049.1 GCA_949440065.1 uncultured Bacilli bacterium | reverse complement strand
AAAATCTATATATGATAAGAAAGTTCAAGGAACAGGATATAAAATCTTGTTCTTTTTCTTGTGTTAAATTTATTATTTGCTAACTTATCGAATGAATCTAGAAAAGGATGATATACTAAAAAAGAAAGTAGGGAAAATATGAAAGAAAAAAGGAAAATACTAATTACTCTAGTATTACTATTATCAATAATATGTGTAACCATTGGGGTAACATTCGCAGCATTTCGTTTTGTAAAACAAGGAACAGTGGAAAATACTTTAGAAACAGGAACAGTGATGTTAACCTATACGGAAGGAAAAACGGGAATTATTCTAGAAGATGCTCTACCGATTAATGATGAAACAGGAAAAATGTTAACAGGGGAAAATAACGTCTTTGATTTTACGGTAACAGCAACACTAGGAAAGGCAACAACCATTGGGTATGAAGTAACAGCAGTAAAAATACCAATTACGGATATGGAACCTTTGTTAGATAATGAAGTAAAATTATATTTAGAACGAGCAATAGATCCTGGTAATACTTATACATCTATTTTAGAACCTACCAATTTTATACCAATTGACAATCGGACGGAGATAGGTTCACCTGTTGGAAGTATGATTCTAGATCAAGGAAACTTTACCGAGGAAGGAACAACAATACATAATTATCGACTTCGCATGTGGGTGGATGAAAATACAGAAATTACCGAAGTACAAAAGAAATATGGAATAAAAATTAATGTATATGCTAAACAAGATGTTATTATGTATACTGATGAATCATGTTTTGCTTTTGATTTAACTAATGGAGAAATTACACGGTATTATAATAATAGGGATAATTGTCCATTAGATGTAGTTATTCCTCCAACAATTAATGGTGTAGAGGTCAAAAAAATTGGTATGATGGCATTTTGCGAAAATGAACCTACTTCTCATATTCCTAATCATTTAACAAGTGTAATGATACCGAATACTGTGACAAATATTGGAGTGCTTGCTTTTTATAATAATCAATTAACAAATATAATAATTCCAGATAGTGTAATAACAATTGGTGAACAAGCATTTTGGAATAATCAATTGACGGATGTATCAATCCCAGATAGTGTAACAACAATTGGTGAACAAGCATTTTGGAATAATCAATTGACGGATGTATCAATCCCAGATAGTGTAACAACAATTGGCGAACAAGCATTTTTGGATAATCAATTAACTTCTATAACTATTCCAGATAGTGTAACAACCATCGGAAATAGGGCGTTTCAAGACAACCAATTAACAAATGTGAAAATCCCCAATAGTGTCACAACTATGGGAGGAGGAGCATTTTCTAATAATCAATTATCAGGAGAACGGGCATTTATTTATAATCGAAATACTGATGGAAGTACAAATTATACTTCATTAAATAGTTACGGCGGAGTAAATAGAGATAATGTGGTTATTCCCAATAATGTAATAAAGATTGAAGAATATGCTTTTTATAATAATCAATTAACTAATGTAATAATACCAACTAGTGTAACAAGTATTGGAAATAATGCATTTTCTTTTAATCAATTAGCAAGTGTTACAATACCAACTAGTGTAACAAGTATTGGGGAAAGTGCATTTTATAAAAGCTCATTTAGTAATAAATATTTAATAAAAATCATTAATCAAGCAGGAAGAAGTTTTGACTGGAAAAGTATCACAAGTGGTAGTAGTACAGCAACATTTGTAACAGGAACTATTGCTCATAGTGCAGGTAATATTATCGTTACTGATACTGAATAATAAAATAGATATATTTCATAGAGAAAAAATGGTTACCATGATAATTTTTGGTTTTCATCTTTTTTTCTTTTTGCTATAATAATGGTGGTGATAAAAATGTTATTAATTGGAAGTCATGTATCTTTTAGAAAAGATGATCAAATGCTAGGAAGTGTTGAAACAGCTCATTCTTATTTAGCTAATACCTTCATGTTTTATACAGGAGCTCCACAAAATACTCTACGTTTTCCTATTTCAGAAGAGTTAACTAAGAAGGCGTTACAAAAAATGGATGAATATCATATGAAATTAGACACCATTATTGTTCATGCTCCATACATTATTAATCTTGCTAATGGCGATAGCGAAAAACATCAATTTTCCATTCGCTTTTTAAAAGAAGAGTTGAAGCGTTGTCAAGAATTAGGAATATCTTATTTAGTCGTACACCCAGGAAGTCATGTAGGTAGTGGTATAGAAAAAGGAATATCTTTTATTGTAAAAGCCTTAAACGAATGCTTAACCAAAGAAAATACGGTAACGATTTTACTAGAAACCATGGCAGGAAAGGGTAGTGAAGTAGGAAGTAAACTAGAAGAGATAAAGGAAATTATTGAACAAGTAGAAGATAAAAAACACATTGGTGTATGTATAGATACCTGTCACTTACATGATGCAGGGTACGATTTATCAAATTTTGATTCGTTTTTAGAAGAATTTGATAAAATCATTGGTTTACCTTACTTAAAATGTGTTCACGTTAATGATAGCAAAAACGACCTTGGTAGTCACAAAGATCGTCATGAAAATATTGGATATGGAAAAATTGGTTTTGAAACTTTATTAAAAATTGTTCATCATAAAAAGATAGAAAATATTCCTAAAATATTAGAAACCCCTTTCATTTTAGATAAAGCTCCTTATAAAGAAGAAATTGCCATGTTAAAAAGTCAAACTTTTGATGATAATCTAAAACAAAAGGATGAAAATTAATTTCATCCTATTTTATTTTATCTTGATACTTTTGATAAACCTTCATGATTTGTGAAAAAGTTTCATCACTTACATTTTCTTTAACCTTTTTAAAAAAAGCATCTCTATCTCCTTGATAAAATTCCTTCCAATTGTTTTTAACCATTTTATAACAAAAATCTAGCTCATTATTCTTAAAAGAAATGCCATTGTTTTTTGCTAAAGTAAGAAAATCTTCAAGCGTTAACCTACTAATATATTTATCAATAAAAAATGTATACATATTTCTCCTTTCAATTATTCATAATTTATCAAAAAATATACACACTATAAATGGTGAAGATGATGAAAAAAGTAAAACGTAAAAAACCATCTATTGAACGTGTATTTTCCCGTCGTATTTTTATATTGACTATTTTTCTTAGTGTTTTATTTTTGATATTATCGTTTCAATTATATGATGTGATGTACATAAAAAGAAATACTTATCAAGAAAAACTAAAACATTTACAAAAGTCTATTATCTATCAAGATGAAGCCCCTCGAGGAAGAATCTATGATAGAAATTATAATTTATTAGTTGATAACCAAGAAATACCTATGATTACCTACCAAAAAGGAAAAAAAGTTACGACTAAAGAAGAGATAAATCTAGCGTATACTATTGCTTATCATATTCAACTAGACCTATCTAAATTATATGAGAGAAATTTAAAAGAGTTCTACTTATTATTGTATCCCAAAGTGGGAAATAGTAAAATTACTAAAGAAGAATATGCTAAAGTAGATGAAAGAAAACTTACCTTAAGTGATATTGAAAATCTTAAAATTTCAAGAATTACTAAAGAAGAATTAGAAGGATTAAGTGAAATAGATAAAAAAGCGGCTCTTGTGTATTATTTAATGAATAAAGGGTATTCTTATGAAATGAAAAAAGTCAAAACGAGTGAGGTAAGCCCGAAAGAGATTGCTTATATTGTAGAAAATATGGATAATTTACCTGGATTTAAGATAACTTCTAGTTATGAGAGGATCTATTATTATCAAGATACCTTAAAATCACTTTTAGGAAATATTTCTAGTATTGAACAAGGACTACCATTAGAGTTAAAAGATTATTATTTAGAAAAAGGATATTCTTTAAATGATAGAGTGGGGCTTAGTTATTTAGAGAAACAATATGAGGAACAATTGAAAGGACAAAAAGCAATTTATGAGTTGTCCAATAATGAATTAACTTTGGTAAAAGAAGGCATTAGGGGAAATGATTTGGTGTTAACGATTGATATTAATTTGCAAAGAGAAGTAGAAAAGATTTTGGAAGAAGAAGTGTTACTTACGAAAAGTCAAGCAAATACAAAGTTTTATAATCGAAGTTTTGCCGTTGTTCAAGATCCTAAAACGGGAGATATTTTAGCAATGTCGGGAAAACAAGCGTTAGAGCAAGGAAATAGCTATACGATTGTGGATTGTACGACGATGATTTTAACTTCTCCAATGACTGTAGGAAGTGTGGTAAAAGGTGCATCTTTATTAACGGGATACGATCAAGGCGTAGTAAAAATAGGGGAATATATTTTGGATGAATGTATTAAAATTCAATCGACACCTAAGAAGTGTTCGTGGAGAACGTTAGGAAATATTAATGATATTGAAGCCTTGGCTTTATCTAGTAATGTGTATCAATTTAAAGTAGCTATGCGTGTTGCTAAAGCTAATTATCAATATGATAGACCTTTAGCCATTGATGATAGTGCTTTTGATATATATCGTAAGATGTATCATGAGTTTGGACTAGGGGTAAAAACAGGTATTGATTTACCAGTAGAAAGCACAGGATACACGAGTGATTCTAGGGAAGCTGGACATTTATTAGATTATGTTATGGGACAATTTGAAACCTATACACCACTGCAATTATCACAATATATTACGACTATGGTGAATAATGGGGAAAGATTAACACCACATTTACTTCTTAGAATTCATCAGTCAACCGAAGGACATGAATTGGGAGAAGTGATTAAGGAGTATGGCAGGGAAGTATTAAATCAAATTGATACTAAGCAAGAATATTTTGATCGAATCAAGCAAGGGTTTTATGCTGTGACACATGCAAGTTATGGAATAGGACATGGATATTTTTCTTATCAAAATAATGGTGTAGGAAAAACGGGAACCAGTGAGAGTTTTTTAGATACAAATGGAGATGGTGTGATCGATCAAGAGACGATTAGTACAGCATTCGTTGGGTATGCTCCGTTTGATAATCCTGAAATGACTATTGTGGTTACTAGTCCTGATGTGTCTTACCCTAGTAGTAGAGTAGATTATACGAGTATGGTAACAAGAAGAATTACCAAAAGAATCACAGATTATTACTTTAGTCGTTAAAAAAACACGAAAAATCGTGGTAAATTTAAAAAAAGCTTTGGCATTTTCTCTATTATTTGGTATAATACTACTAGACGCAAGGAGGGATAATATGGCAAAGGTAGGAAACAGACAACGTAAAACTTTGGTTTGTACGGTTTGTGGTAATAAAGATACGCGTACTGAGCGTAATGTAAAAAATACCACTGAGCGTTTAGAATTAAACCGTTATTGTGCAAAATGTCAGAAACACACTGCACATAAAGAAGAAAAATAAGTAATTGACTAACTTATTTTTTTCTAGTAATAAGAAAAAGGAGGAAAAGTTATGATTAGTAGTAATGATTTTAAAAACGGAATGACCATTGTACTAGATAATAACATTTACACGATTGTGGAATTTCAACATGTAAAACCAGGGAAAGGGGCAGCATTTGTTAGAACGAAACTTAAAAATTTAAAGACAGGAGCAACCATTGAAAATACATTTAATGCTGGGGTAAAAGTAGAAACAGCTCGTATTGATAAGAAGCAAATGCAATTTTTGTATGCAATGGGAGATACTTATTATTTCATGAATATGCAAGATTATGAACAAATTGAATTAGATAAGTCACTTTTAGGAGATAATGCTAAGTTTTTAAAGGAAAACTTAAATGTAGATATTACTTTCTATGAAGGAGAAATGATTGGTATTAATCTTCCTGATAAAATTGAAATGAAAGTAGTAAGTACAGAGCCAGCAGTAAAGGGAAATACAACAAATAACGCGATGAAAGATGCTACCCTTGAAACAGGTATGACCATTAAAGTGCCGTTATTTATTAATCAAGATGAAAGCGTAATTATTTCTACTGCTGATGGAAAATACGTATCAAAAGCATAAATAAACATAGGAAAAATAGAAAAGAGCCAATTTTTAGGATTGGTTTTTTCATATTAGAAAGATAAAATTAGCATGTATATTTTTAAGACGCATCAGTGATACTAGCAAAGTAAGTAAGTTTTTCATTTAATAATTGTTCTATTTGCTCTAGTTCCTTTTTTTTGCTACGATTTGGGAAGATAGATCGATTGATTTCTTCTTCTAATTTTTTCTTTTTTTCTTCTAGTGCTGTTAGAACGTATAAATAGTATAATTCTTGACTACTTTTACTCATTCTATCGCCTCCTTTAGAACATATCGTATATTATAACACAAAAATCGTATTTCCGTATATAAAAATTATAATATCTCCCATTGATGCAATATTAATATTGGGTGATGTTAGTGATATTAGATGATATCGTTATTTTTAGAAGAGTAGCAAATGTTCGTCAAGACCTTGACTTTTTGCAAGTAGATGTGGCTAATTACTTAAAAGTAAAGCAAGCAACGTATTCAAGATGGGAAACAGGACAGGAAATCATCCCTTTGCAAAAACTTTACGATTTTTGTTGTTTTACAAATTTTAATATGGATTATATTACCAGTTTGTCAAATATTAAAGTTCAAATGACTGAGGTAGCAGGAAAAAGAAAAGGGTTGGATAAGGTTTTAATTGGAAATAGGATTAAAGAAATAAGGAAAGATTTGGGATATACACAGTATGATCTTGCAAAGTTATTAAACACTACGCAATCAACGATTTGTGCATATGAGGCAGGTAGAAGATTGATTTTAACTGCTTTTGCTTATCAAATTGCTAAAAAGACTGGGGTGTCTTTAGATTGGTTATGTGGTTTATCAAATGAAAAATATAGAGAAAAAGTATTGATATAATCAAGAGGATTTGGTTTAAAAATGGGTGCTTGTTATATTTAGTAATTTTTGTTAAAATTAATATATAAGATAAAGAAAGTGTGAAGATGAATATCGTTAAAAATTATGCTTACTTTTCTTTGGTTAATTCTAGATTAACTAAGGGGGGAGCTTTTGAAAAGTGGCATGAAATTTTTCATTCTTTTTGTGTTTTTGAAAAATTGATTTTTAGTTAACATTTAAGAATCTTATTTCATTTAAGGATATACTAGATAAAGGATAGGAGTGTTAAAGAATGAATGACAAAAAAAGATTTTACCCATAATTATGTTACTTTTATTAATTGTAGTAACCATTGGCGTAACTTTTGCTGCGTTCACTTTTTCAAAAGAAGGAACTGTTGAAAATACGTTGGAAACTGGAACGGTTACATTAACATATACCGAGGGAAAAACAGGAATCACTTTAAATGAAGCGTATCCGATGAGTGATGAGAAAGGTAAAATTTTAACAGGTGAAAACAATGTATTTGACTTTACTGTTCAAGCCAATTTATCTAGAACGATGTCTATTGGATATGAAGTAACGGCAGTAAAAATTCCCATAACAGATATGACGCCACTTTTAGATAATGAAGTAAAACTTTACTTGGAACGAGCAATTGACCCTGATACCAATTATAGTGAAGTATTGTCACCTAGTAACTTTATTTCAAGAGGAACCCAAACAGAAATAGGATCGCCAATAGGTAGTATGATTTTAGATTCAGGTAACTTTACTCAAGCAGGAACAACAATACATAACTATCGTTTACGCATGTGGGTGGATGAAAATGTAAACATTTCGAATGGCGAATCAAGAAAATATGGCATAAAAATTAACGTGTATGCTAAACAAGATATAACAGTATCTCCTGTTGAAAGTGTAAATTCTAAATATTTTACTTTTGATGTAGAAACAGGAACCATTACTGGGTATAGTGATGATGGTCCTAAAAATTTAGTCATTCCTAGTACCATTAAAGGAGTAGAAGTAAAAGCAATAGGGGAAAGTGCCTTTGCAAATAAAGAACTAAATTCCGTAACTTTTCCAGAAAGTCTGACTACTATTGATGTCTCTTCATTTCAAAGTAATAATTTAACAACCATAAACATTCCTAAAAATGTAACATACATTGGGGAAAATGCCTTTTTAGATAATCCATTAACAAACATTAATGATGAAACAGGTAATGATTTTAATTGGGTAAATATTACAGGAAAAGATGATATTACCATAAAAGTGCCTCTTAAAGAGCCAAATAACAAAAATATTATAGCTATATATCAGTATAATCAAAACAAAAATTCATCTCATTTCTGTGTAACAGGAGAAGAGTCTACATGTGAGCAAATTGGTGCGCAAGAAACGTATGCTATAGGAACGATAATAAAATACAAAGTGAATGATGTGGAGGAAAAATATTTTCATGTACTAGCGGATAATGGGAATACTATAACCTTGCAACAAAGAGAAAATATAGTATTTCTTACTCAATGGAATGATTCAATAGATAGTAACAAAAAAGGTCCAGTAACAATATTGCCTGCTTTAGAAAATGCGACTAAGGGATGGAGCAATGTATTAAATCAAACTTATACCTTAGGTTCAACCGTTTTTCAAAATAATGCTTACACAGGATGTTCTAATTATAATTCCTGTACAACAAATACCTATACATTACCTAGTAGAACAGCTAAGGCAAGATTAATTACTTTACAAGAAGTATCAAATTTAGGATGTACATTAACAACACGTTCTTGTCCTATTTGGATGTATAATTATTTAAATGGTGCTAATAGCAACGGGGGCACAAATTCAGCAACGGATAATGGGTATTGGACAAGTTCAACGCCTTTGGATGTTTCTGTTAACAGTTGGTTTGTGCATTATACAGGAAGATTATATACAATTGATCCTACTCATACATATCTTGGAGCTCGTGCTGTTGTACAAATTAATAAATAAAAAAACTGTTGCACTTATCAAAACTTATGGTATAATGAATTCATCAATGAAAGCAATCATTAGGAAAATAGTATTACTAAAACATTACTCTTTAGAGAGGCTAGGATAGGTGAAAGCTAGCTAGAGTAAAATAGTAAGAATTCACTCCTATAGTCATTTTTGCGTAAGTTTCGCGTTAAGAACAGTAAAGTGTATAGGAGTTTCCTATAAATTAAGGTGGTACCGCGAGTCTTTCGTCCTTATGGATGAGACTTGCTTTTTTTATTCTAATGATGGCAAAATAAAAAGGAGATTCAAAGTATGGATGAAAAGTTACAACAAATAAAGATACAATTACAAGAAGATTATCAAATCGTTAATAATTTAGAACAGTTAAACGATTGGAAAGTAAAATACTTGGGGAAAAAAGGTTTAATTACTGAGATTAGCTCGATGATGAGAGATATTCCTAATGAGCAAAAAAAAGAAGTAGGACAAAAAATTCAAGAGGTAAGAAGTACTTTCCAGCAATTATATGAAGAGAAAAAGAAAAACTTAGAAGATGAACTTTTAAATGAAAAACTAGCTAGTGATGCAGTTGATATTACGCTTGATGGAGTGAACATAAAACCAGTAACAGGTGCACATATGGTAGAAAAAGTTATCGAGGATTTGGAGAGTTTATTTATCAGCATGGGTTATACCGTTGAAGAAGGACCAGAGGTAGAAAAAGATTTATATAACTTTGAAATGCTTAATCTTCCTAAAGGTCATCCAGCAAGAGATGCTCAAGATACGTTCTATATCGATAAAGATGAAATCTTACTTAGAAGTCAAACTTCTCCTGTACAAGTTAGAACGATGTTAAAAAATAAAGAAAAAGGACCTATTCGTATTATTTGCCCTGGAAAAACATATCGACGAGATGACGATGATGCCACACACTCACATCAATTTACCCAAATGGAA
>CASRZP010000048.1 GCA_949440065.1 uncultured Bacilli bacterium | reverse complement strand
CAATCCTCTAATTAGAAACTATTTATAAACTGTCCAACTTTTGGGGTTCAGTTCAAAACAACTCTTTTTCTATACTCATTTGTAAAGAAAAACATCTTACTCAAATATGAGTAAAATGTTTTTTTATTTCATTTCATTTTTCAATTTCGTTAAACGAGACTTTTCACGAGCAGCCTTATTCTTATGCACTAAACCTTTTGCTTTTGCTTTATCAATGGCTCTAATAGCAGTATTTAGCTTCTTATTAGCTTCTTCCTTGTTACCAGCTTTAATTTCTTTTTCAGTCTTCTTGATAGCATTTTTCATTGTAGAATTTACTAATACATTCATTTCTTCTTTTTTAGCACTAACTTTAACACGTTTTTTAGCACTCTTAATATTTGGCATCCTTTTTCACCTCACTTTAAACATACCTTATTTTAGCAAAAAAAGCAACAAAAAGCAAATAAATTCATGAAATTTGTAGATAATAACATTAGGTGATAATATGAAGCACGAAATAGACTTAAGTAAATACCCAATAAGAACAGATTTAATTATCGAGTCCATTGGTGAAAATTTACAAGAAGAAGGAATCATTCATCAAGAAGAAGTGTTTGATGACATAAAAGTAGATCATATTGAGATTAAAGAAGAATACTCCACTAAATATAATAAACAAAAAGGAATTTATAAAACTATTCGTTTTACTGATATTACAGATACTACAAACCGAGAGAGAGTCGAAGATATATTTGTGAGTCAACTTAAGGATTTGTTAGAAAAAGAAGGAATTAGTAAATCCTCATCCTGCTTAATTATTGGACTAGGTAACAGTATGTCAACACCTGATGCTTTAGGACCTAAAGTAATTGATCATATTCTTGTTACTAGACACCTTTATCTATTAGAAGGTGCTACCATCGAAAAAGGATATCGTAATACCTCAGCAGTAGCACCAGGAGTAACTGGAGTTACAGGAATAGAAACCAGTGATATCATTCTAGGTATCAAAGAAAAAATTAATCCTGACTTTTTGATTGTAGTAGATGCCTTATCTTCGTCTAGTCTAGAACGATTAAATAAAACTATTCAATTAACTAATACGGGAATTTCCCCTGGTAGTGGAATTGGTAATTATCGTAGGGAAATTAGTAAACAAACCATTGGTATACCTGTTATTGCCATTGGAATACCAACAGTAGTAGATGCAGTTACCATTGTCTTTGATACTTTCCATTATCTATTACAAAAAATTAGTTACCACAAAGAAAATATTAATCATCATAAAGATAAATTCGTTCCAAGCTGTCAGTTAGATTACTCGAAACAAAAAGAAAATCTTAAAAGTGAAGAGAAAAAAGACCTACTAGGGTTACTTGGAACACTAGAAGATGATGAAATGAAAAACTTACTCATAGAAGTCTTAAGTCCCATTGGATATAATTTTATGGTTACACCTAAGGAAGTGGATTTTTTGATTGACAAATTGGCTCTTTTAATTGGAAAAGGAATTAATCGTAGTATACACGATGCAATAAAAAATAATAAATAAACTCTAAAACGACATTTTCATCGCTATATCTAGCATATAATCATCTTTAGAAGGATAGGTGATGATGATGTCAAAGAGATTTCATGCCAAAAATAATACCAAAAGAAAAGCGTTTAAAAAAATCCTCTTTATTCTGCTCTTCTTAGTTTCTTTTTTCTACTATCTAGTTATCGTAAGTAAACATATGATTCCAAGCAGTAATGAGCAATTTCTTCGTCTTTTATTAGAAGAGTCCAACCCCTATTTGATGAATCAAAACAAAAGAAGCTTTAAAGTAGATGTTTTAAAATTTTTCTCTTCTATAGATTTTAAAAAACCAACGACTATTTTAAAAAATAACTATCTAGGTTTAGTTACTAGCGTTTATGATGAGGAAAGTGATGAAACCCTAGATTATTTAAAAAATCAAAGTAGTTATATCAAAGATCCATATCCCTCTACTGAGATAGTACTTCCTAAGGTTTATATTTACAATACCCATCAGTTAGAAAACTATAGTTCATCTAACTTAGAGTCATATAGCATTACTCCTAATGTTATGATGGGTAGTTATATTTTAAGAGAGAAATTAAATAGTTTGGGGATACCTTCTATGGTAGAAGTGAATGATGTAACTAAAGTTTTGCAAGCAAACAATTGGAATTATGCGACAAGCTATAAAGTAACACGTATGTTTATGGAAAGTGCCAAAAAGGAAAACCAAAGTTTAGAATATTTCATTGATGTACATCGTGATTCAGCGTCAAGAAGTGCTACTTATAAAGAAATTAATGGTAAAGGATATGCTAGAATTATGTTTTTGATTGGACTAGAACATGATAATTATCAGCCGAATTTATCCTTAGCAGAAGCCTTAAACCGTAAAATGGAACAAAAAGCACCAGGGATTAGTCGAGGTATTTATAAAAAAGAAGGCCCTGGTGTAAATGGAATTTACAATCAAGATTTTTCTCCTAAAGTGATGTTAATTGAAGTAGGAGGAGTCGATAATACGATTGATGAAGTATTAAATACCTTAGACCTATTTAGTCAAGTGTTTTCTGAATATCTAGGTGAAACGAATGGATAAAACCAAGAAATTTTTAAAAATAACAGGTATTGTTTTAGTTTTCTTGTTCCTTGGACTCTACTATACCCAAGGAAATGGATATTATGAATATGAACAACATAAAAAAACAGTGTTAACAGAAGAGAAAATAAGACAATTTGAACAAGATGTCAAGGATGGTGTTCCTATTAATTCAGATAAATATTTAAAAGAAGAAGAGGTTAATTATCAAAATAAAATCTCTAAAATCAGTCTTAAGTTTTCAGAAACTATCGAAAAAACCTTTAAAAAGGGAATGGAGAGTTTGTTTCGTTTTATTAGTAAAACCATTGAAGAATAAATTCTTCTTTTTTTCTAAAGTTTTGTCAAATTACTTTGCAAAAGAAATAAAATACCGTATAATTAAATTGCAGGTGAGTAGTATGAAACGTTGTGAAGTAGATAGAAGTAAAATTAGTCCAATGATGAAGCAATATATGGACATTAAAGATAAATACGATGATAGTATTCTTTTTTTCCGTTTGGGTGATTTTTATGAGATGTTTTTTGAAGATGCAATGATATGTACTAAAGAACTAGAACTTGCCCTAACAGGAAAACAAGCAGGACTAGATGAGAGAATTCCTATGTGTGGGATACCGTATCACGCTTATCAAGGGTATTTAGAAAAGCTCATTGATAAAGGATATAAAGTAGCCATTTGCGAACAGATGAGCGATCCTAAGTTAACCAAAGGCATGGTAGATCGAGAGGTTACACAAGTAATTACTAAAGGTACCATACTAGATAATACCCTAGACTCTAAAAATAGTAATTACATTGGTAATATTTATGATTTTGAATATTGCTATGGCATTAGTTATACTGATATTTCAACAGGATATTTCTACTGTTTCATATTAGAGCACCAAAAAGATCAATTGATTAAGGAAGTTGTTAACCGTGGGCTTTGTGAAATTATTGTCAATTTTAACATCGATAGAGAAATTGTTAATGTTTTAAGAGAAAGTTATCATTTACCTGTTACTATTAGTGATGATATTTATCAAGATGAAAACTATGAGTATTTGTATCAAAATATTAGTGATATTAGGCTAGTGACCACGATTAAGCATTTACTTGCTTACTTAATTGAAACGAAAAAGGGTAACTTACAACATTTACAACCAGTGGAAATTATTGATATTCACCAATATTTGTTGTTTGATATTCATACCAAAAGAAATTTGGAATTAGTAGAAACATTAAGATTAAAGGAGAGAACCTATTCACTATTGTGGCTTTTAGATAAAAATAAAACCGCGATGGGAAGTAGACTTCTTCGTTATAATATAGAAAATCCTCTTACGAAGAAAGAAGATTTAGAGCGTCGTTATAATTTTATTGAAGTATTAAGAACAGAGTTCATTTTAAAAGAAGAGTTAAAGCAGGCCTTAGATGCGATATATGATTTAGAACGTATTATTGCAAGAGTTAGTTATGGTAATGTGAACGCTAGAGATTTATTACAACTAAAAAATTCCTTAAGTATTTTACCAGAGATAAAAAGAATCTTAACAGAGCTTCACTTTGATAGAGAAATAGATCCTTTAGATGAGTTATATGATTTGCTTAATCGTTCGATTAATGAAGATGCCCCTATTGGACTAAAAGACGGTGGGTTAATTAAGCCTTTATATAATGAGGAGTTAGATGAGTTAAAAAAATTAAGTAAAGGAAGCAAAAACTTTATTGTCGAGTTAGAACAACAGGAAAAAGAACGTACAGGTATTAAGAATTTGAAAGTAGGTTTCAATAAGGTTTTTGGCTATTACATCGAGGTAAGCAAAGCAAGTATCCCTTTAGTAAAAGAAGAGTTTGGGTATGAGCGAAAGCAGACTTTAGCCAATTGTGAAAGGTTTATTACGCCTTTATTAAAAGAAAAAGAAGATATCATCTTAGGTGCTGAAGAGAAAATGATTAATTTAGAGTACCAATTATTTATGAACATTAGAGAAGTTGTAAAACGTTATATTGGGAAGATTCAATTAAATTCTAAGGTGATTGCAGAAATTGATATGTTACAATCTTTTGCCACCGTAGCTGAAGAGAATAACTATGTTCGTCCTAAGCTAACTAAAGATAGTTCAGTAAGAATTATTGAAAGTCGTCATCCTGTTGTTGAAAAGGTATTAAAAAAAGATTATGTTCCTAATGATATCATCATGGGAAAAGATACGGATATTTTACTAATAACTGGTCCTAATATGGCAGGTAAATCTACTTATATGCGTCAGTTTGCTATCATCGTTATTATGGCACAGATTGGATGTTTTGTTCCTTGTAAGAGTTGTACGATGCCAATATTTGATCAGATTTTCACAAGAATCGGAGCAAGTGATGATTTAGTTAGTGGTGAAAGTACATTTATGGTAGAGATGAAGGAAGCCAATACGGCAATTGCTCATGCAACGAAGAATAGTTTGATTTTATTTGATGAGTTAGGTAGAGGTACAGCAACGTATGATGGAATGAGTCTAGCCCAAGCGATTTTAGAGTATATCCATGATAAGATTTCTGCTAAAACCTTATTTTCTACCCATTATCACGAGTTAACTACGTTAGCAGCAGACCTTCCAAGGTTACGTAATGTTCATGTATCAGCCGTAGAAGAAGATGGTATGATTACTTTTTTACATAAAGTAAAATCAGGTGCAGTAGATAAGAGTTATGGAATCCATGTAGCAAGTTTAGCGAATTTACCAGATAGTTTAATTCAAAGGGCTGAAGAAATTTTAAATATTTATGAAAATCAAGGAGAAAGTAAGCAAACTTTCACGCAAACGTCACTATTTTTAGGACTAGATGAGAAAAAAGATGAGAAAAATGTTGTGCTAGAGAAATTAAAAGAGGTTAACCCTTTAGAAATTACCCCGATTGAGGCGTTGAATTTTCTTTATCAATTAAAAAAAATGATGGATGATAAATAAAGGTTAGACTTTTTCCTATAGTAATGATAAAATGAGAAAAGAAAAAGGTGATGAGATGAAAAATCGTAGTGAATTAAGAGAAATTATTATGAAAGTTCTATATCAAGTGGATATTTTAAAAGAGAGTAATGTTGATTATGATTTGCATGAATTAATTAAAGAGCAACTAGAAGTACAAAACGATTTTGTCATGGATAGTTTGAAAGTCATATTGGATAAAGAAAAGGAAATTGAAAGTTTAGCTGATAAATACTTGATTGATTGGCAAGTCAGTCGTTTGAATAAAGTAGATAAGGCGATTTTATTTCTTGGCATTTACGAGTTACTATATACGAATACGCCAAGTATTGTAGCGATTAATGAGGCTTTGGAGTTATCAAAGAAATATTGTGATGAAAAGTTTACCAAAATGTTAAACGGGGTACTTGATAATATTTATCATAGTGAGGATGTTCATGAATGATAAGTATATTAGCATTAGCCAGTTAACGAGGTATTTGAAGTATAAATTTGATCAGGATAGTAATTTGCAGGAAGTCTTTCTTAAAGGAGAAATTTCTAATTTTAAAGCACATACCAGGGGACACTTCTATTTTACCTTAAAAGATGAAGGTTCAAGAATTAATGCTGTGATGTTTTCTAGTGCAGCAAGTAAGATGAAATTTACGCCCGTTGATGGGATGAAAGTCTTAGTAACAGGGAAGATTAGTGTATATGAGGTTACTGGAGGATACCAAATTTATGTTTCCAATATGCTAGAAGACGGGGTAGGTAATTTATATATTGCTTATGAACAGTTAAAGAAAAAGTTAGAATTAGAAGGACTATTTAATCCTAGTATAAAACAAAAAATACCAAGAATTCCTGATACTATTGGAATTATTACAGCACCTACAGGAGCTGCGATACGTGATATTTTATCGACCATTAAAAGAAGGTGGCCACTTGCAAGTACGATTTTATTTCCTAGTTTAGTTCAAGGAGTGGAAGCTGCTAGTGATATCGTTAGAAACATAAAAAAAGCAAGTGAGTACAAATTAGATGTATTAATCGTTGGTAGAGGTGGAGGAAGCATCGAGGATATGTGGTGCTTTAATGAAGAAATGGTAGCACGTGCAATATTTCATTGTCCTATTCCTATTATTAGTGCTGTAGGACATGAAATAGATTTTACCATTGCTGATTTTGTTGCTGATTTAAGAGCACCTACACCTACTGGAGCAGCAGAATTGGCTGTACCTAATAAAAAAGACGTAGAAAATTATCTTTATCAATTAAAATCACGACTAACCAAAGCAATTACTCATAAAATAGAAGTGTTAACAAAGGAATTAAACCAATGGAAGGATAGGTATTGTTTTAAAAATCCTTTAAGTATTTATCAAGAAAAAGAACAAAGTCTAGATTTTTTTATCGATAGAATGGAACAAGGAATATATCAAGTGCTTGATAAAAATAGAAGTGGATTACAACTTTTGTCTCGTCATTATATATTTACGCACCCTGAAACGCTTTATCAAAAACAAATAGATCATTATCACATAACGATGAAAAGTTTGGTGAGAACTTATCAAATTTTTATAAAGGATAAGGAACAAGTATTAAGTCGAAATTTAGGAAAATTAGAAGCAGTAAGTCCCGTTGCTACAATGAAGCGAGGATATTCTATTACAAAAAAGAAAAATAAGATAATTAAAAGTATCAAGGATGTAAAACCAAAGGATAAACTTACGATTCAATTAGTAGATGGTACAATTGAAAGTGAAGTAATATAAGGAGAAGGTATGGAAGAGAAAAAAACAAGTTTTGAAGAGAATTTAGCCAAGTTAGAGGAAATTGTTAAGAATTTAGAAAGTGGCAATGTGCCATTAGATGATGCAATTAATCAATTTACTGAAGGAATGAAATTAGCTAAGTCGTGTGATGAATCGCTAAAGAATGCAACGAATGCTGTAAATAAGATTTTAAATGAAAACGGAGAATTAAAAGATTTTAGCATTGAAGAAAATAATGACAAATAGTCGTTATTGATATAAAAAAACTAAAAAAATAAGCAAAAACCACCTTGATAAGATGGTTTTTTTCTAGTTTTCTCCTTCTTCTAACATAGTCGTGATGAAAATACCGTAGCCTTTTTTACTATCATTTACAATAACATGAGTAACCGCGCCGATTAGTTTGTTATCTTGTAAAATAGGGCTTCCACTCATTCCCTGGACTACACCTCCAGTTTTTTCTAATAAAGCTTGATCGGTGATTTCAAATAAAATGTTTTTTACATCACTTTTTTGATCAATTTTTAAAATATTAATATGAAATTGTTCGATGGTGTTATCTTCTAGTACCGTTTGAATAATTGCATCTCCTGTTTTAATCTCTTTTGGATTTGCAATTTTGACTAATTCCTTACTTGGCAAGGTACTATGATATGTACCAAAGATACCACTGGATTCGTTTTCTTTGATGTTACCATATGTTTCATTACTATAAAATCTAGCATTTTTCTCTCCTGGTGTACCTCGTTCACTCTTAACAATTCCAGTAACTTCTGACTTAAAGATTTTACCATCTTTAATTTCAAACCTTTGTAGTGTAGATTTTTCAATGATTTCATGACCTAGTGCACCATAAATTTTGGTATTGGGATCGATGTAAGTTAATGTTCCAATTCCTGTGATTTGATCTTTTACATATAATCCTGTTTTAAATGTTTGCTCTTCTTCTTTTAAGGATAGTGTTAATTCTTCATTTTTACCATTACGGACAAAACCAATTTTAACATTTGTTTTATCTGTTTTGTTAATTTCCTTGATCATTTGTTCAATCGTGTCTACTTTTACTCCATTAATCATGGTAACTCGGTCGCCAATTTCAAAACCCGCTTCTTTACCAATGTAGACATGGTTTACTGGATAGAATCCTACAATTAATACGCCATCAGATTGAATAGAAATACCAATATTTTCCCCACCTGGAATAACGTATTCTGAATAAGCAAGAGCATTTATGGGCAAAATAAGAAGAAAGAAGAAAAAGGTTAGTAGTTTATTTTTAAAATTCATGAATTCATCTCCTTTTAAAAAAAGACTACAATATTAATATGACCATTTTTTCTTATTTTAAAGTAAGTAAAATCTACCAATTTTAAAATTTTATTTACATAAATTTACGATATTTACATTTTTTGTAAAGTATGTTAAAGTAATAATATGGAAGGAAGGATATATTATGGAAAAAGATGAAGAAATGAAAAAGGAAGAAATGATGGAGGAAGAGGCAAAAAAAGAAGATGCTATGGAAGAAGAAATGGTACAATTTGAACCAAAAAAGAAAAAACGTTCACCATTTCGTATAATCATTAGTATTATTACATGGATTTTAGTCATTATTATTGCGGTTAGTGCTGCGCTAGGTTTTATTAATATTGGTAGAGTAAATAATGGGGAAAAACCATATGCGGTATTAAAAGAAGAAAATTATCAAGAAGAGGAAAGTAAAGTTCAAGTATATCACTTTGGATTATATAAGATTGTAAAAGTTGAAGAAAAAACTAAAACCTCAATTTCTTTAAAACCATTTTTCTTAAAAAATACAAAATAGGGGTTAACATGAAAAAAGAAGTAGACATGAAAAGTGAAATGAAAAAAGAGGTTAAGAAAGTTCAAAAATTTGTTGATGAATTTAAAACCTTTATTATGAGAGGAAATGTACTAGACCTGGCCGTTGGTGTCATTGTCGGTGGTGCTTTTGGAAAAATTGTTACTTCACTAGTTAATGATATTCTAATGCCATTAATTGGTACGTTACTCGGCGGACTAGATTTTTCTAATTTGTCTTGGAAGATTAATGATGCAACGATTCATTATGGAATGTTCATTCAAAATGTTGTTGATTTTTTAATTATTGCTATTTGTATTTTTAGTATTGTAAAATTAGTTAATCGTTTAACAAGAAAAAAAGAAAAAGAGGAAGAAAAAAAAGTAGAACCACCGAAAAAGGAAGAGTATGTTGTACTCTTGGAGGAAATTCGTGATTTGTTAAAAGAAAAAAACAAGGGCACGAAACCAAAAAAAGAGAAAAAAGCAATTAAGGAATAGATAAAATTGGTTCTTAAACATTAAGGGGTGCTAATCAAAATTTTAGCATCTTTTATACTAATAAAAATGCTAAAAATATCAAACTCTTAACATTTCTATAAAACATAATCTTGAACTAGCACCCCTAAAAGTGCAAGAACCATAAAATTCTATTTCTTTTTTGATAAGAAAAAAAATGATGAAAAAAATAAAAAGTAGAAAAAAGCCTTTTTGATAAAGGTAAGTGGGATAGATTTAGAAATTTCCTCTGGGAA
>CASRZP010000047.1 GCA_949440065.1 uncultured Bacilli bacterium | reverse complement strand
ATACGTTAGAAACAGGAACAGTTACTTTAACATACACCGAAGGAAAAACAGGAATCATATTAAATGAAGCATATCCCATGAGTGATGAGAAAGGTAAAATTCTAATGGGGGAGGACAATGTCTTTGATTTTACTGTCCAAGCAAATCTTTCTCGAACGATGTCGATAGGATACGAAGTAACAGCAGTAAAAATACCAATTAACGATATGACGCCTTTAGAAGATGATGAAGTAAGGCTTTACTTAGAATGATCAATTGACCCAGATACCAATTACAGTGAAGTATTTGCACCTAGTAATTTTATTCCAATTGACAACCAGACGGAAATAGGTTCCCCTGTTGGAAGTATGATATTAGATGCAGGAACGATTACGCATGTGGGTAGATGAAAATGCCGAAATGCCAAGTGGAGAATCAAGAAAATATGGAGTAAAAATCAATGTATATGCTAAACAAGATGTAGCAGTATCCCCTGTAGAAAGTGCAAATTCTAGATATTTTACATTCGATGTAGAAACAGGAACGATTACTGGATATTCTGATGATGGACCTAAAGATTTAGTGATTCCAAGTACCATAAAAGGAGTAGAAGTAAAAGCAATAGGAGCAAATGCCTTTGTCAATAAAGGACGAACAACACTTACGATTCCAAATACAGTAACATCCATTGGGGAAGGAGCATTCAACAATAATCAATTCAGTGATGAAGAAGCCTTTATTTATCAAAGAAAAGAGGATGGAAGTATTGATTATACTAAAATTGTTAGCTACGGTGGAGCAAAAAAGGATAATGTTACTATACCAAATGGAGTAACCACCATTGGTAATAGTGCTTTTCAAAGTGTAGGACTAAATTCCGTAACTTTTCCAGAAAGTCTAACTTCCATTGGTGTATCTTCGTTTCAAAGTAACAACTTAACAACCATAACGATTCCTAAAAACGTAACATACATCGGAGTGAATGCTTTTTTTGATAATCCGTTAACGGAAATTAATGATGAAACCGTGACTAATTTTGATTGGAAAAGTATTACAGTAAGAGATGATATTACCATAAAAATACCTAGAAATAAAAATATTTCTCATATTTGGCAGTATGATGAAACAACAACTTCATCCACCTTTTGTGTTACAGGAGAAGAGGTAACTTGTAAAGAGATAGAAGCACCAGAAACTTATGAAGCAGGAACCATTATCAAATATAAAGTGAATGACACTTTAGAAAAATACTTTCATGTCATGTTTGACAATGGAGGCACCTTAACTCTTCAGCAACGAGAAAATACCATCTACCAAACAGCGTGGTATAAAGAAAGTAATGATAATAGTAAAGGACCAGTAACGGTATTACAAGCATTAGAAAGTGCAACAAATAATTGGACCAATGTACTTGATCAAACCTATACAATGGGTTCAACTACATTTAAAGATAATGCTTATACTGGATGTAAGAGAAATACCTCTTACACGATGCTCTGTTCAAAAAATACATATACTTTGGGAAGTAGAACGGTAAAAGCAAGAATGATAACTGTGCAAGAGGCTAATATTTTAGGATATTATGATAGGCTTCACCATCCTATATGGATGTATAATTATTTATATGATTCTATTAAGTATAAGGGAACAATAAACCAAAGTGGAGGTGAGTACGGTGATAACCTCGCATACTGGGTAATGAATGCTTATAGTGATAGAACAACAGATGGCTGTTCTGTTAATTCTCAATTACTTACAATGTTTAGCACTAATGATATACGGCTTGGTGCTCGTGCAGTAGTAGTTATCAATAAATAATTTCGTTGGTATTATCCAATAAGTTATAGTTGTCATTTCTATAACTTTTTCTTTACTAATTAAAAAATATAAAAAATTTAAAGAAAGAACTTTATTAAAAAAAAGTCCTATGGTATAATTTTTTATAGTAGGAGGGATGACTATGGAAATGGCAATGCAACCTTTTATCTTTGTATACCATATGGTAAGTCGCTTAATGAAAGTACCAAAAAAGATTTTAGCCTATGCATTTACTGGCGTTTTAGCAGTCATCGATATGTTTACTAAAGGTGATCGAGGCAAGAAAAGTACATCTAAAGTTGACGTAAATGATAAGCCTTCTATCTTAGCTAAACATTTAAACAAAGAATTCAATGAAGAAAATATCGCTTCCACTGGTAGAGGAAAGAAAACATCATTCCGTTATACCGTGAAATTACCAACGGGAAAACTATTAAAAAGTAGTTTCGAAGCTTACAATACACACGAAGTAGAACTTTTTCTATCTAGTGAAGGATATGAAATTGTTAGTATAGAACCTAGAAAACCATATGATATCGACCTATTTACCAATATGAGTTTATCTACTAGTGAACTATCATTCTTACTTACCCAAATGTCAACCTATTTAAAAGCAGGAATTCCCTTAATCGACGCGGTGAGAATTCTAGCTAAACAATCCGATAAGCCAGGAAAACGTAAAATTTATGAAAAAATTGTATACGAACTATTAATGGGAGAAAACTTTAGTACAGCCTTAACCAAACAAGGACGAATTTTCCCTAAACTACTAATCAATATGGTAAAAACAGCCGAAATGACAGGAGACTTAGCATCAACCTTAGATGATATGGCAGAATACTACACCTCTATTGATAAAACAAGAAAACAAATGCTATCAGCGATGATGTATCCAACGATTATCTTTATTATTGCCATTGGTGTTGTTGCCTTCATTTTAATGTTCGTTGTGCCACAGTTTGTGGAAATGTTTGAAAACCAAGGAGCAGAGTTACCATTTGTTACACAGTTTGTTATTGGCGTAAGTGGTTTTTTAAGTCATAACTATATTTGGGTAATCTTACTCATTGCTTTAGCCATCATCATTTACCGAGGATTATACGTAAACGTTACTAGCTTTCGTCAAGCTATGCAAACCTTTTATATGCGCCTACCTGTTATTGGAAACATCATTATCTATAATGAAGTTACCATGTTTACCAAAACCTTTTCATCCTTATTAAACCATAGCGTATTTATTACCGATAGTATGGAAATCTTATCTCAGTTAACCAATAATGAAATTTATAAAAATATTATTGAGAAAACGATTGATAATCTAGGCAAAGGTTCCAAAATTTCTGAAGCCTTCAAAGGACAATGGGCTTTTCCCATCGTAGCTTATGAAATGTTAGTAACAGGAGAACAAACAGGACAATTAGGACTTATGATGGAAAAAGTTGCTGTCCATTATCAAGAGTTACATAAAAATGCCGTAGGTAGAATCAAAGCTTTAATTGAACCAGTAATGATTGCCTTTTTAGCAGGAATCGTCGGTGTTATTATTTTATCGATTATCGTACCAATGTTTGATATCTATGGTCAAATTGGATAATATGAGTTTGAGGTGACAAAATGGAAGGAGTCTATTTGATTTTATTCTTTATCTTAGGAACCATACTAGGCTCTTTTTATAATGTCGTAGGATACCGTTTGCCCTTAGAAATTTCTATTTCCAAAGGTAGAAGTAAGTGTCCACATTGCTTACATGAATTATCATGGTATGAATTAGTACCTATTTTATCCTTTCTTATCCAAAAAGGAAGATGTCGTGCATGTCACAAGAAAATTGCTTTATTTTATCCTTTAGTAGAACTTGCTACAGGAATATTGTTTGCGATTAGTTATTATTCTTTTGGGTTTACTTATGATTTAGGAATTTCCTTATGTATCATTTCCTTATTTATGATTATTATCGTAAGCGATTTAACCTATTACATTATTCCTGATGAAGTTTTAGTTGTTTTTGGTGTTCTTATTTTAATCTTTCAATACTTAAAAGGATCATACATGGGACTGTTTTCTTCCCTTGGTAGTGGACTCTTTCTTTTTTTCGTGATGTTTTTGATGATGAAATTAGGATACCTTCTTTTTAAAAAAGAAAGTCTAGGGGGAGGAGATGTGAAATTGATGTTAATTACAGGATTTGTCCTACCTCCGTTACCTGGAGTTATTGTGATTTTCTTATCTAGTTTAATTGCTTTACCCATATCTATATTTCTTCTTCTTAGAAAAAAAGAACATATGATACCTTATGGACCATTTATTCTTTTAGCACTTATTTTAATCTATTTGATGAAAATTGATTTTAGTGGTATGATGTAGTAGGAGAAATTGGGGAAAAATATGGAACAATCGGCAAAAATGAAAATGGAAAAAAGCAAAAAAGCTTTACAAGAATTAGAATTTTTGAAAACAGGACTAGAAGGAACCAAAGCAGTACAAGATTATTTAAAAGTAATGAATCGTATTGAATCAGCCAAAAGGCAACACCAGAAAAATTTAGCTGATTATCATTTAGCTAAGATGACTTGTTGCAATCATATTTTAATTACGGATAGCAAAAAAGAAACGCCGATCAAGCGAGCTATTTGTATCAAATGTGGATATGATACAGCATTTAAGCCAACGAAAGATTCAATGAATTCTTTTGCTAGTGCTATGTCAAAATATCAAAAAATCGTAAAAGAAGAAAATAAAAAAGTTATGATTATTTATGGGGTAAGAAACTTTCAAAAGATAAAAAAAGATTATGAGGAATTAAAACAACAAGGATTAGATGAGAGAAGTATTGTTCGTTCATTAAAAAATCATTATGAAAAATAAAGGGGGGGAATATGAGAGCTATATGTGTTGGACACCTTGCCTTTGATACCACATTACCTGTGTTAGATTTTCCTATAGAAAATACCAAGATAAGAATTGATAAAGATATCATTCACTGTGGTGGTGGTCCTGCTAGTAATGCTGCTTATTTACTAGGTAGTTGGAAAATGCCTACAACTATCATTGGAGCTGTGGGTGATGATATTTTGGGTGATTACTTAATTTCAGAATTTGAAGAAATTGGTGTAGATACTTCACTTATTGAAAAAATTAAAGGAAAGAAGACGACGACGAGTTATATCATTGCTAATATTAATAAAGGAAGTAGAACGATTTTTACCAAAAAAGAAGATGGATTAAATGTAACAGATAATTTTCTAATGTTAAAAGATGATGATAAAAAATCAGAAGTAGAAGTCATTTTGATCGATGGAGAAGAATATAAAGCAAGTGTGGATATTTTGTCTAAGTATCCTCAGGCCATATCCATTATTGATGCAGGAAGAGTAAGAGACTCTACCGTTTCGTTGTGTAAGTTAGTGGATTATGTCGTGTGTTCTAAAGACTTTGCTTTGGAATATACTAATCATAGCGTAGTAAATGATACGACTTTAATAGAAATGTATCAAAAGTTAAAACAAGATTTTAACCAGGCTCAAGTGATTATTACCCTAGAAGAGATGGGATGCTACACAGAAATTGATGGTGTGTTACAAATTATTCCTAGTATTTTAGTAAAACCAGTTGACTCAACGGGAGCAGGAGATATTTTCCATGGTGCGTTTGCTTATTTTATCGCTAACCAGTATCCATTAAAAGAAGCCCTTATCTTATCCAATATTACAGGAGCCCTATCTACTTTACAAATTGGAGGAAGAAATTCCATTCCTTTATTCCATGAAGTATTGGAAAAACGAAAAAACTATGATATACTCAAATAACACGCCGAGGTTAGATTTACATGGAATGGATAGGGAGATTACTAGAATCTTAGTGAAAGAGTTTCTAATGGATTGTCTAGCACTACACTATGATTTAGCAATCATAATTCATGGGATTGGAACAGGGGCGTTAAAAAAAGAAGTTCACGAGCTATTAAAACATTTAAAAATAGTGGAAAGTTATAAATTAGACAACTTTAATAGCGGAGTGACGATTGTCAAATTAAAAAAAGTTGACAAATAAAAAATGGTATGTTATAATACAGGCCATAGAAGGGGGAGTATATATATGTATACCGATAATGATGAAAGAGAAAATAGAAGTTTTCCACTAAGAGATTTTTTACTAAAACTATTATTAGTAATTATTTTTGTGATTTTATTAGTTTGGTTATTACCTAAATTTATTACGATGCCAAGCTTACCACAAAATAATGATCTATCTGTATTAACCAGTCAGATTTTTTCTGATAATTTAGAACGCATGAAACTTGCTGCTACTAACTATTATACAGATGAGAGATTACCACAAGAAGTAGGAGAAGTAAAAAAGATTACTTTACGTGGAATGATTTCTGAAAAATTATTAGTACCACTTATTGATAAACATGGAAAATCATGTGATGTAGACAATTCTTATGTAAGTGTTACAAAACTTGATGATGAATACTTGATGAAAGTTTATCTAGAATGTTCACAAGAGAAAGATTATATCCTAGTACATATGGGATGTTATACGTATTGTGAAAGCGGATTATGTGATAAACAAGATGTAGTGATTGCACAACCTAAGCCAACACCTACACCTAAACCAGTACCAGATAATCCAAATCCACCAACACCAGTAGATCCAGAGCCTGATAAGCCAAATCCACCAGAAGAAAATAAAGAAAAAGAATATGAATATGCACGTGATGTTAACACATCATCTTACAAATGGAGTGCATGGACGAACTGGGTATTATATAAGGGAACGGAAAATATTAAAGGACTAACTTGTGCTGAAAACGATGCGAACTGCTTACGTGAAGTAGAAGTAAAGAAAGAGTACAAAAAAGTTGGAACAGTAAAGAAAAAAACTGTTGTTGAACGTGAAACTTATGTAGAAGATCCTACCGCTAGTTATACTGTTGAATACTGTAAAGAATTTAGTTACCAAGTATATAACAATAAAACCTATGCTTATGGAGCAGGTTCTTGGGTAAAACAAGGAGAACCAGTTGGATTTACTAATGGTGAAGTACCACAGGAGTCTACTGGAGTAACTTGGGAGCGATTAAACGCTGTAGCCATTTGTGATGATAAAAATGGATGTAGTGCATATCCAATGATTTACTATCAAAAATATGTATATACAGGAACAATTACTGATGCTACAAATAATTATGATGTTACTCTTAAATGTAGCGAAAAAGCAACGAAGAAAGTTACTGTATACTTAAAAACTAGAGTTTATGATACTGTTTGGTATGAAGCACCTCATTATGAAGAGGTACAATATTACCGTGAACGTACACGTAAATTCAGTGCCGATAGCAAAAAAGAATATGTATGGAGTTATTACGATAATAAAGAATTATTAAATAATAAATGGTATTACACTGGTAAAGAAAGAGACAAACAATAATAGGAGGGAATAGCAATGAATCAATTAGAAGAATTAAAAATTATCAATTCGTATTTAGTTTATGCTAGAGAAAATCAACCAATTGCATTCTATCTTGAAGGAATTAATGAAAAAACAGGAAAACTTGAAAAAAGAGAGTTTTCTATTGTGAGCACACCAGTAAGTGATAATGAAATTTCAATAGCTACTGCTTACCAAATGGCAGCAGCTATTCTCCGTAATCATGAACTTAAGCCATTAGTGCAATTAAATTTACAAAATGATAAGGATGCTAGCCTATGGTCAATGTTACAAGCATCAAAGACTGATCAATTTACGCCAAGTCGTACATCACAAATGGATGTATCTGCTTTAGATGGCTTAGCTAATCAAGCATCTAGTGGTATGGCATCTAGAATTGCTAAAAATGCTGGAGGTTTAATGCCAGCAGTTCCTGCTAAGAAAACATTTAGAGCAAGATTCGCTGATTTCAATGCTAGAATGAAACAAAATCATCCTACTTTATCTAAAGGAATAAAAATTACTAGCGTTGGTTTAGCTGTTGCTATTGCCCTTGGAACAGGAAGTTATATTTGGGGTAAAACAAGAACAAATAAGGATAACTCTTCTCGTGGAAGAATTCCTACACCTACAAGTAGTAGTCAATCTCAAGAGGTTAAACCAAAAGAGATTAAACCACTTGATTATAGCAAATTAGACGTAGAACAATTATTCGAGTTGGATGCTATTTTAAGAAAGCAAGAAGTAGGAGAGAAAACTTTAGCATACCAATTTAGTGACTACGTTACTAGTGATTTAGCTACAAAAATTCAAAAAGATGATGTAGATGATCAAGGAAAGCGTATGGCGTTTTCTTATAATGAAGCAATGCTATTATATTTAGCAGGACGTGATTACGTTCGAAATGATGTAGATAAAGTAAATCATGAAAATGCTTTATCACCAAAAGATTTAAAAGAAATTTTTGGTGACTACCGCTTTACCTTCCCAGAAAATAGTGTAGAATTAGAAGATTTATTTACTCGTGTATTTACCATGTACACAAGATTAACTGAACGTTCAGGAATTTTTGATAAGTATATTACTGATACCAAAGTATTAGAACAATATCATAAGTTTGAAGATTTAGTCATTCGTTATAATAAAGCAACAACGCGTGAAGAACAACAAAATGTCGTTAAGGAATCTTTAGCGTTAATTCGTGAAATTTATCCAATTACGACTAGTGAGAGAACTAACTCAACATCACCTAGAAACTTATCACCAGAAATGATTTATTTCCGTCCAATTGTGCAATTTTTAACGACTACACAATATGCAAATAACTTTGGACTAACGAAAGAGGAAAAAGAATTATTTGATGTAGAGAGTGGTTGCTTTGAAGCTTTCTCTAGATTACAATCTATGGAAAGTGATATGGAAGAAATCGACTTTAAAAACGAACCATTCAATTATGATGAAATTAGTAAAGATTTAGATGCTTTTGCTACTAAATATGATTTAGATTTTGAAGTGGTAAGTACAAATATTAAAATTACACCAACTAGTCAATTAGCGGGTCCAGTTTTTACTACATCAAGTAATAGTACAACAACTACTTTAGTAGAAGAACAATATCAAGAATACTACCATTTAGAAGATTTATATGAAGAATTCTTAACTCGTGGTAGAGAGATGATTAAAGAAAATGCTGGTTTCGATCCTGAAGTGGAACCTGAAAAGGCAATGTATGTAACGGTAGATAAATATATTAAACCTGTTTATAATAATACAAATACTTCTACACAAAAGACACAAACGGTAAAAGAAGTAGTTGAAAAAGGTACTAAAGAATATGACCAAGCGGTAAAAAAAGCCGAATCAGGAAAAACAGAAAAACAAAAAGAAGAAGAACGACAAGAGATTCACGAAGAAATCGATATTAGAAATAACCCAAATTACAATGAGTATTATACAGAATTCGGAAATAGGTTATATGACGAGATTTTAGATTCATGTATTGCTTCTGATGAGGAGATTTCTACTAGTGAAGCAAAAGAATTTGCTAGTATGATAAAATCTGATTTATTAAGTGAGATTAGCGATAGTTTCTCAAGCAAATCAAATGATTATAAGGCTGCTGTACAAGGGGTAAAAGATCGTTATGATTTATTTGTAAGAAATGTAAGAAAAAATGGTATTTATACCAATGCAATTAGTAGCTATAATCAATATGTAAAAGCTCATGAAGAAGCTGATCGATACAATGAAAAAGTAGAAAATGGCGAGATTGATGGAAAAGTCACTTACGATCCAGAATTTAAATATCTAGAAAATAATAATAAAACAAATTCAAGCAGTAGTTCAAGTAGTAGTCAAGAAGCTATTGTTCCACCGTCTATTTCTAAAGATGAAAATACAAATTCAACTTCATCAAGTACAATGATTACTGATCCAGATGATCCAGCTAAACGTCCAGTATTTACTAATAATGCTAGAGCAGTTAGTGAACAAACCGTAGAAGAAATCATTAATTACATGGCTGATCAAGAATCGGTAATCAATCAAGAAAATAGCGAAGAACTTAGCAAAACTCGTTAGGCAAAATAAAAAGGTAAATATCATGGATAATTACCTTTTTTGGTTCTTGCACTTTTAGGGGTGCTAGTTCAAGATTATGTTTTATAGAAATGTTA
>CASRZP010000046.1 GCA_949440065.1 uncultured Bacilli bacterium | reverse complement strand
CTTTATCTATCCTGATGCTGATATTCGTTTATTTGAATTATTCAATCAAGATTATTCCGTGTTAGAAGAGTTATTTATGGGTTATATCAAAAATTATATTTACTATTTTGAACGAGATATTACCACTCTTGATTTAGAGCTAGGATGTAATAGGTATGATTTTTATCAACAAGAATTTGGAAATGCTATGATTGAACGTTATCAAGCACCATTTACTTTTTTATTAGAACTTGAATCTAGACTATTTAAAAACATAATAATGAAAGAAAATCAAGAGTTAATTTTTGCACAGTTTTTGTATCAATTCGAACAATTTTTAACAGAACATTATGCTATGGTTGATGAAACATATTTGCCAACATTAATTCATTATATGAAGAAAAGTAATCCTAATGGGTACTTAGCTATGTCACATGTATTATTGAAAACGGCATATCTTAATTTACGTGTATTACCTAATAAAACAAAAGAGCAATTTCAATTGTTGGATAAATTAAGGGTATTGGATTTCAAGGAAGAAGAGTTAGCAGGATACAATTACTTTTTTGAATTATTTAGCGAAGTAGTAAATATTCCCGTTCTTCAAGAAAAAATATTAGAAGAAAATGATAAAGCTTATGTGAAAAAGTTTGATCATAGATTTAAAGGTAAGGAAAAATAATGATGGAAAAAGAAGAATTATTCATGCAATTAGAGGAAGAAAAACAAAAATTAGCACGAGAAAAAAGATGTTTACAAGTATCCAAGTATAAAAAAAGAAAAAGAGTATAGAGCAATTAATGAATCAGTTAGAGCAACTAGAGTTAGAAAGTCTAGATAAAAAAATTGCCTTTTGTTCTCATTATTTCATCGAAAAAAAATTTGATGGAGAGCCAATCATTACATGTTTGTCTTGTGGACTAACCAATGAAAAGCAAAGTAATGAAAAAGTACAAAACATAATGGATAAATATAGGAAAAGATTAATTCCTAAAATAAAAATAGAGTGTAGTACTAAAGAACAAATGGAACAAGTAATGAAAACGTATCAAGAAGTATTAGAACAATATCTTAAAGTTTCTTTTGATTTATTAGAAGAGGAAATTACTTTGCGTATAAAAAGACGTTGATAAAATAAAACCAATAGCATTAATAAAATGTAGAAAATTAAGCTAAAAAGCGTATCATAAAAAAATAAGAAAAAATCACTTAATTGATATTCTTACCTAAAAAAGATTGACATAACACAAAATATAGAGTAAGATTATAACTGCAAAGTGATTTTGGAGCAGTACTCAAGAGGCTGAAGAGGCTCCCCTGCTAAGGGAGTAGATCGGATTAAACTGGTGCGAGGGTTCAAATCCCTCCTGCTCCGCCAAATTTTTTTAAATTTTAACCATTAACTTCTATGAAAAGAAGTTTTTATTTGATAAAAAATAGGAAGTAGAGGATACCATGGAAGAAAAAGGAAAAAGAGTTTTAACAGAAGCACAAAAAGTCGAACAATCGATTTTAACCAAGTTTCGAAAAGGAATATGGCGTCAATTTGTAAAAGCAGTTGATGAGTACCAATTAATTGAAGAAAATGATAAAATTGCTGTTTGTATGTCAGGAGGAAAAGATTCCTTTGTCCTAGCCAAGTGCATGCAAGAGTTAAAACGACATGGAAAAGTGTCTTTTGATTTAATATTTTTAGTCATGGATCCAGGCTATAGCATAGAACATCGAAATTTAATTATAGAAAATGCCAAAAAATTAGAAATTCCTATTACCATGTTTTCTAGTAATATTTTTGATAGCGTCCATGAAATTAAGGATAATCCATGTTATATTTGTGCAAGAATGAGAAGAGGCTATCTTTATCATAAAGCGAAAGACTTAGGATGCAACAAAATTGCCTTAGGTCACCATTTTGATGATGTGATTGAAACGACACTCCTTAGTATCTTCTACGGTGGGGAATTTAAAACGATGTTACCAAAACTTCATAGTGAAAATTATGAAGGAATGGAGTTAATTCGTCCATTATATTATGTGAAAGAAGATAGCATTATTGCTTTTAAAAATTATCATCAACTAAATTTTCTAAACTGTGCCTGTCGCTTTACAAAAGAGTCAAACGAAAAAGAAGAAAAGTCCAAAAGATTAGAAATGAAACGACTAATTCAGTGGTTTAGACAAAAAGATGGACATATTGACATGAATATTTTTCAAAGTAGTAAAAACGTAAATTTAAGTGCCATTTTAGGCTATCACAAAGAAAATGAAGTTCATTCCTTTTTAGATGATTACCAAAATAATGAAAAGTAAAAAAATAATTAAGGAAAAAAATAAAAATATTGTAAATTTGCTTGTGGTTTTTAAAAATTTTGTTATAATAGGTCTTAATTATTTTAAGTGCAAATTTTAAGTGGGGATCAAAGGAGGGGTAGTTGTGTTACAAGATGAGATAAACAAAGAAAAAGTAAAGATGAAACTACCTGTATTATTGATTCATGATCAAGTATTGATTCCCTCTAGTGAACTACGATTAGAGTATGCTAGCGATGTAGAAAAAAAAATATTATCTTTAACAGAGATGTATTATGATAATCATTTATTAGTCGTTTTTGATAATGATTCTTTAGAAATTAATCCTGATATTAACGACTTATCGCGTCTTGGTGTTTTAGCGATGATTAAAATGAAAATGGATATGCCTAATGGAAAAACTAGGGTTGTATTAGAAGGAATCAAGCGAAGTCAAATTTTAACTTATTTAGAAGAAGAGGACTATCTAGAAGCAGAAGTTACCCCTTTTCCTTTTGTTGAAATGGAAAAAAAAGAAGAATTAGCATACATTAAAACTTTAGTCAAGCAAATAGAAGATTATGTCGAATTAGAATCTACCATGAGTAATGCAGTGTTAGGACAACTAGTAGGTGTTACCTCTTTATCCACAGTAACAGATATTGTGGCTTCTCATATTTTAACTAATTTCCAAAAACAGAAAGAATACATTGAAATATTAGATACAAAGTTACGTGTAAGTTATTTAATTGATTACGTCCAACAAGAATTACAAATCATTGAACTAGAACAAAAAATTGAACAAGAAGTTGCCTTTCAAATGGATAAAAGTCAAAAAGAATATTTTCTAAGAGAAAAGGTTAGAATTATTAAAGAAGAATTAGGTGATTTTAATCAACAAGATGAATTAGACCTTTTAAAAGAGCAAGTTAGTAAATTAAAATGTGGTTCAAAGGTGAGGGAAAGATTGCGTTTAGAGTTAAAACGTTATGAAAATTGTAGTCCCAATTCGCCTGAATTAGGAATGATTAGAAATTACATCGATTGGTTACTATCTTTGCCTTGGAGTATATACACGAAAGATACTACTGATTTAGGAAAGGTGAAAAAAAGTTTAGATGATACCCATTATGGACTAGATGATGTAAAAGAGCGAATTCTAGAATACTTGGCCGTAAAACAAAATACCAATCATTCAAGAAGTCCTATTCTATGTTTAGTTGGTCCACCAGGTGTAGGAAAAACTTCTCTTGCCAAAAGTATCGCCAAAAGTTTAGGAAGACACGTTGCCAAAATTTCCTTAGGTGGTATCAATGATGAAGCAGAAATCATTGGACATCGTCGTACATATTTAGGTTCAAGTCCAGGAAGAATTATTCAAGGAATAAGAAAAGCAGCAACAGCTAACCCTTTATTTATCATCGATGAAATTGATAAAATGACCAAAGACATTAAAGGAGATCCAGCATCTAGCTTACTAGAAATACTAGACCCTGAACAAAATGCTCACTTTTCTGATCATTACATTGAAGAGGAGTTTGATTTATCGAAAGTGATGTTTATTGCTACAGCGAATTATATTGACCAGATTCCAAGAGAATTAACCGATCGACTAGAGGTCATTGAAATTTCTTCTTACACAGAATATGAAAAATTAGATATTGCCGTATCTTATATTATTCCTAAAGAATTAGAAGAACATGGACTAACCCCCATACAAGTGCAAATTGATAATGCTGCAATTTTAAGTTTGATTCGCCATTATACAAACGAAGCAGGGGTACGTTCTTTAGAACGAGTATTTGCTAGAATGTTTAGAAAAATTGTTAAATCTTTTTTAGTCGATAAAACAAGAGCATCATACCATATTACTAAAAAAGAATTATCTAATCTTTTAGGACCAGAGCGATATAGTTATCAAGATAGTAGAAAAACAGAAGGTGAAGTAGGGGTTACTAACGGAATGGCTTATACTTTATCAGGAGGAGATATTTTGTCTATTGAAGCAACGTATTATAGTGGTAATGGGCAACTTCTTTTAACTGGGTCTATGGGCGAAGTCATGAAAGAATCGGCTAAAATTGCTTTAAGCTACATTAAAAGTCACGAGAAAGATTTTGATTTAGATCATCAATTGTTATTTCATCATGATATTCATATTCATGTACCCGACGGGTCAATTCCAAAAGATGGACCAAGTGCAGGAATTGCGATGACTACGGCGTTAATTAGTCTATTGAAAAACAAAAAAATTAAAGCCAACTTATCCATGACAGGAGAAATTACCTTACGAGGCAAAATTTTACCTGTAGGTGGTATTAAAGAAAAAGTGATTGCTGCTCACCGAAGTGGAATTAAAACCATTATTTTGCCTAAGAAAAACGAAAAAGATTTAGTACTTATTCTAGAAGATGTAAAAAATGATTTAACGTTTTGTTTTGTAGAATATTATGAAGAAGTGTATCAGCAATTATTTAAAATGGAAGAAAAGGGAAAGGAGTCTAACGATGGAAGAAAATAAATTAAAGATAAAAAATTTAGAAATATTAAAACTAGTATTAATTCAACGAGGCGAAGTGTGTTGTTTGATTAACAAATTATTAAAAGATGATGAATGGTTAAAAGAAAATATCCCTTTATTGGTATATACCTTAACCTATTATCCTGAATTATGTGAAAATCCTTTAGCTTGGCAAAAGCAAATTAGTGAATATCGTTATCAAAATGCATCCTTAATAAAAGAATGTAACTGGTTAATTATTTTGTTAAATTCTATTAAACAACAAGAAAGGTTCTATCTTGATTTTGCTGCAGAAAATATTTTTAAACGTTTCTCTTTTGAAAATGGTTTTGATATTTTTCTAGATTATCGTCATTTAGCCAAACTGGATGAAGTAAATTTTATCGATTTAACTAGTGATATAGATAACCCTTTTTCAAAGAAGAATCCTGTTGATTTATTAATTAGTTATAATCATTTTCTATCAGAGTATCCAGCTTTATTTTCTTCGTTAATTCCTAAGATGGAACGTCGTTTAATTTTAGCAAATGATAATGAAAAAGTTCAAATTTTTGATAAAATGCCTTTTGCTCATCAAAAAATAATAAAGGCTAGGAAAAGTTTAGAAATAAAATATCATCAATTAAGTGATTATGCAAGAATTTATCATGGATTGTAAAAATATGTTAAATTGCTAAATTCCTATTGTCATCAAGTGAAATATTTGTTATCCTTAAAATAAAGGAAGAGGATATTTATGAATGATAAAAAAGGAAAAAGTACAATTGTCCTTTTAGTTGTGGTGATTGTTGCTTTGCTTATTGTTCTCGCAGGTGCTAGTTATGCCTATTATTCCATCACTGTAAACGGAACAAAAACGCATACCATAAAAACAGGAACATTGACGTTAACCATAGATGACGCTACTAGTGATGCCATTAATTTAGTTAATGCTAAGCCAATGACAGATACAGAAGGAATGGCTACAACTGCTTATACCTTTAAACTAAAAAATACAGGAACTCTACCTGCTAATTACACCATTTCTCTAGTGGACAATACTGTATCAGGAACTAGAATACCAGATAATAAAATTAAAGTAAACCTAAAAAAAGGTACAACAGCAGGAACTTCTAAATTACTTAGTGTTCAAACAAGAACGCTAGATACAGGAACTATTACAGCAGGTACTACCATTTCTTATGAACTTCGTTTATGGATAGATTATTCAGCAGGAAACGAAGTACAAGAAGGACAATTTTCAACTAAAATTTCAGTAATAGGAAATCAAGTCGGGTCTTAAGACCTTTTTCTTTTTAAAAAAGTACTAAAATTATTTCTAGTGGCATAGATTTATCGTGAAGAGAAAGGAGAATTACAATGAAACAAATTATACCTTTTCGCAAAGAAATTTTATTCAAAACGATGATAGGAGAAATTACTAGTATTGCCCTAGATCATACTTTAGATTTTACTTCACCTGATACTATTGAAGGTGATTTTATTGTCAGTGGAACTTATAAAATGACCGAGGCTAGTCAAATTGAAGAAGATTTTTCTTATTCGATTGCTGTAGATGTTTCTATTGACTTAAAATATGATACCAAAAATGCTAAAATCTCTATTGATGATTTTTATTATGAAATTATTAATGATGAAATATTAAAGGTAAATATAGATTTATTAATTGATGGTTTAGAAGAACATCAAGTTATTTTAGCAGAAAAAATAGAAATGCCAAAAGAAGATGAACAAAAAAGTTTAGCATCCATTGAAGAAGATAGAACGTCACTTGAAAAAACAGAAGAAGAGGAAGAGGTAATTACAGATAAAGAAGAACAAATTGAGGAAATAGAAGATATTTCTTATCGTGATGAGACAAGTGATTTATTTCAACAGACCAAAGCAGATGCCATTTCACTAGAAGTTACACCACAGGATGAGATTAAGCTTCAAGAAGAAATAGAAACGCTTCCATTAGAAGAGGAGATAATAACTAAGCCAAGTGAGGAAATTGTTCAAGCGACTCCTTTAGTAGAAAAGATAGTAGAAAAAGTGAAAGTTGAGGAGCCTTCTACTATAAATTCACTTTTTGAAACCTTAAATGATGATTTAGAAACTTTTGCCACATATTCCGTTTATATTGTTAGAGAAGGAGATACAATTGACAGTATTTTAGAGCGTTATAAGGTAACAAGAGAAGATTTGATGGAGTACAATAATTTAGAAGAAGTTACTTTAGGAAGCAAATTAGTAATTCCTGCTAATAGTAAAAATGAGTCCGTATAAAGAGTTATTAAAAAAATATCATTTAACACCCCTTGGCTATAGAACAATAGGAAAAAACAGAATTGTATCTACTAGTCAAGGGGACTTTTTTATCAAAAAGAAAACACGGGAAGATAAAAATAATTTGTATCATTATTTGTCCTCAAGAAGTTTTCCTTATTTTGTTCCGCCTTATAATGAAATAGAAGAAGATGAGTATGAAATTTATCCTTGGATAAGAGAAGTTGATACTCCGCTTGAACAAAAAGCCATAGATTTTATTTACTTACTTAGCTTGTTACATAATAAAACGACCTTTTACAAAGAAGTGTCGTTAGATGAAATTAAAGAAATTTATGAAACGTTGGATGAGAAAATTTACTATTTGGATCACTATTATCATTCTATACAAGATGTAATCGAGTCACATATTTTTATGTCTCCTAGTGAGTATTATTTAATTTTACATATTTCAGCCATTTATCAAGCTTTATATTTTAGTAAGATAAAATTAGAAGAATGGTATAAGATTATGGAAGAGAAAAGAAGTATGCGTTATGTAATGGTTTATAATAATGTCGATTTGTCACACTTAATTGAAAGTGATAATCCTTTATTTATTAGTTGGGATAAAGCAAAGGTGGATATGCCGATTAATGATTTATATTTATTGTATGAACATTTATGTCCAAAGTTTGACTTTTCTCATCTTCTTGAGTTATACCAAAGTAAGTATCCTCTAACAAAAGAAGAAGAACTTTTATTAGAAGTGTGGATTAGTATTCCTGATAAGTATGAGATGTTAGACAATGAGTATCAAAATGCTAAACAAGTGTATCGCATTTATCAAAAAATAAAAAGAAGTAATTTATTTTTATCGAAAAAACAAAAAAATGGCGAGGTAAAAAATAGATAAGTAAAAGATAATACTTAGAAAAGCATACGTACTATTCCTATAGTAAATATCATTAATTCAATAAATAATAATACCGCATTTAATTTTGTGGTAACGATAATCGTTAAAAAAGCTTGATATAAAATGACAATAACGAAGGCGATTAAGCATCCAATATAAAGGATACTTTGCCTTCTTTTTAATTTACACAACTCGCATCGACAAAAAAAGCCATGTTTTTTCTTGGAAAACATTTTAAATCACCTATTAGCATTTTATGCTTGATGAGAAAAAAAGTTCGTAAGTAAAAATATTTAAGATAGAATTTCATTTTTATGCTATACTAAATAATGAAAGTAATAGTAGGAGAAGTTAATTGATGAAAAGAAAAGTAAAAATTAAGTGGAAAAATATTTTATTAGGTGTCATTACCATTGTTTTCCTTGTGGTGCTACTTTCAAAAGTACCTTCTTTAATTCCTAAAAAAAGTGTGGAAAAAGAGGTGAAAATGGTAGATTTATCTTTATATAAAAAGGAAGATATTGAAAAGTTTTGCGGGGAAAATCATCTTTCTTTAACGATAGAATATCAATATAATAGAAAAGTAGAAGAAGGAAGGGTAATTAGTCAAAGTATTGAAAAGGAAGTGCCAATAAAAAAAGATGATACGATTAAAGTAGTGATTTCTAAAGGGGAAATTCCTCGTTCTTTTTATGAAGAAAATAAAGTAAATGAATTGGGGAATGTTCCTATTATGATGTATCATGGAATAATTGATATGAAAAATGAAGATACTAAGTATACAGGAGGAAATGTAGACAAAGATGGGTATAATCGTACAAGTGAAGCATTTATTAACGATTTAGAGTTTTATTACCAAAATAACTATCGGATGATTCGCTTAGTGGATTATGTTAATGGAAATATCGATGTAGAACTAGGAAAAAGTCCCATTGTTTTAACTTTTGATGATGGAAGGGAAGACAGTATTAAAGTAACTGGACTTGATGAGAATGGAGAAATTATCATTGATCCCAATAGTGCTGTGGGAATACTAGAACAATTTAAGAAAAAGTATCCTGATTTTCATGTTACGGCAACCTTTTTTGTAAATGCTACTTTGTTTGATCAAAAAGAATATAATGTGAAAATTCTAAAATGGTTAGTAAAAAATGGGTACGATATTGGAAATCATTCGATGACGCATGCTGATTTTAGCAAGATAAATACGAAAAAAGCCCAAGAAGAAATTGGAGGTGTATATCAAATTTTAGAGGAAATTATTCCTAAAGAGTATATAAAAATTGTAGCTTTGCCCTTTGGCTCACCTTATAAGAAGTCCCATGAAAACTTCCCCTTTATTTTAAATGGAGAGTACGATGGTAAAACTTATGAAAGTATTTCAGCACTTCGGGTTGGATGGGATAGTGAAACGTCTCCTTTTATCGAAAATTTTGATTCTAGTTTTTTAAAACGTATTCGGGCATATGACAATAATGGATTAGAATTTGATATAGAAATGTGCTTTCGCTTATTAGAAAAAAATAGATATATTTCAGATGGGGATAAAACAACCATTGTCTACAAAAAAGATCCTAATGTAAATATTCAATCAGAAAAGTTAGATGTTATTGCATATTAAGTAAAAATCAATTATAATGATAATAGGTGATAGTAAATGAGTAAGAAGCAAGCAAAAAGAAAAATTGTAGAAACAAAGCAAAGTAAGCAAAAGGTAAAAATTCCAAAAGAGTTAATTATTTTTGGAATAGCCATTATGGTCATGATCATTGGGGTAACGGGTGCAAGTATGGCAATATTTTCCCATAGTACCACATCTAATCAAACAGATACTGTTCAAGCAGGTACCTTAACCATTGCCTTTACGGATAAAAACTTAATTAATTTAGCTAATGCTTATCCGATGACTGATGCCCAAGGAACAGCGACAACACCATATAGTTTTACCATTACCAATAATGGAACGTTAAAAGCAAAGTACAATATTTATCT
>CASRZP010000045.1 GCA_949440065.1 uncultured Bacilli bacterium | reverse complement strand
TAAGTAAAGCGATATTGTCCTGCCTTATCTTGGTAATAACCCCAATCTATAATACTACGATTTGAAAAATATTGAAAACTATCATTAAATTCATTTTTTCCCAGTAAGATAGTGCAATCATAATCTTGATAATAATAAGCCGTAAACTCATCTTCTGCTTGATGTTCTCCACCACGATTAAATACTACCAATTGATCTAAATAGATTTTATCGCCTTTCTTTACCGTTTTTATAAATTTTGTACTTATAGAAGGCGAACAAATTGCACCACAATGAGATTCCACCCAATATTTATCATTTTCTAATAATTGAAATTCAGACATACAACTAGTACCTAGTATTAAATCAAAAGAAGAATTCTCACCAAAAAGTTGATTTTTCATATTTAAAATTTCATCTAATGTAAAAACACGATTATTTCTATATTCTTCACTTACTAAAGACTCTTTTCTTTTTTTGATCAAATTTAATATTACTATTCTGTTTTTATCTTTATTCGTTATGCTATCAGCAGTAGTCAAATTATATTGATAATAAGATTCAAATACAAATCCACACCAATCTTTATCATATACCATATGATACAATTCCTCTGCTAATTCTAATGAAATCGGTTCTTCTTTTATCTCTTCCACTGGAGGTTTTTCTTCTACTGGAGGCTTTTCGTCCCCTGGTTTTTGCTCTATTACTGGTAGATCGGGTTCCTTGTCTTTATGATTAGATGTTAAAAGCAAAACTCCACCACTAGTTAACAAAATAATTCCTACTATTCCAATAATTATCCATATTTTATTTTTCATTTGTACCTCACTTGTCATATTCTTATATTTAATTATACAGCAATCGTCAAAATTTACAATAAAATTTGTTAAATCTATTTATTCTCATTCCATAGAAAAAAGAGGAATTGCTTTATTATTCCTCTTTCTTTATCTGCTTTAACGTCTGTTCCACTATAGTTACACGATTTTCTAACTTTTGTAAACCTTTAGAAAAATCTTTGTCATCTAATTGCATCTGTTCAATACTTTGCAAAGTGCTATCTAACTTTTCTTCAATTCTTACAATTCTTTCCGTATCTTCTTTCGATTGACTTTTAGCCTCTTGTCGTCTTGCAATATAAAACGTAGCTACACTGATGGTTACACTAATCAATGTGCATAAAAATACAATTTCTACTTGCATAAATATACTTTAAGCAACACGGTTCCAAACATAAATCGTTTCACAGGGAGACAAATTATCATGGGGTGTACTCTCTCCTGTTTCATACGTCCAAATATCAGAATCATCCTCGCTATATTGGGTTACCCATGAGCCACTTCCTGGTTGAACTTGGATACTGTGAAGTCGTATAAGATGCACATGACTTGGCATTTCTTCAGGCGTTAGCGACACCGTCTCACTTCCTAACTGTAATCCTGCTTGGTTATATTTAGCATTATCTGGATCAACGCCAACTAGTGATCGACCCTTGGATGCTAATTCCCACTCTCCAAACCCTAAATATTCTCTGGGATTTTGACCACTATAAGATAAGAAAGGATGATTAATCGGATAAATTAAATCTAACAAATCCTTATTTTCATAATAGACATTGCATGTAAATACAGCCTTATCCTCTCCTTCACTATAAATAGGGTTTCCCCTTAATATCACTTTTGATACTTTAATTGTGGTATCCTCACTACTCATATCACATAATTCATCTAATGCCACTAACTCGATTTCATATTGCTTATTCTCATCAAATTCCTCTACTAAATTGACATCATTTAAAATAAATGTTCCATTTTCTATCGTAGGAGTTAATGGGATAAAATTAGACCATTCCCCACTAGATTCTTTATAACGATATTTTAATTGTAAAGTATTTTCAACTTCTCCAAAACTTCCTTGATAAAATGTTCCACTACATTTTATATATACCTCTTTTGAAGTACGATCCACTCTTGCCATTGTTACTTCATCAAAAGCTATCTTCTCATAGTCCACCATTGTTAATGTTTTTTCTACAACAGTTACTAAATCTCGATTATCGGTCACGGTTACAGTAAAACTACCATTTTCAATATTTTCTAATACGCCTTCACTTCCATTAGCACTTTTTAAACCACAATCGATTTGATAATTCTTAATTGTCGTATAATTTTTAGGCGTTGCAGTAATTAAATAAGTAACATTACTAAAATGCTTGATTAATTTTTGATTGTTTCCTGTTAATTGATTTGTTTTTGTATTACTATCAATTAAACTTACTTCCACGCTAGGACGATTTATTTCTTCATCTACTCCAATTTGCATTATAGATTCACTAATACCAATTACGGTATCATTTTGATAAGTTGTACATTGTAATTGACAATTAGCATTAGCCTCATTGGGCATTTCTTCATAAAATGATTCTGGAATTACCCACTTTAGTGTATCTTCGTTAAAACCTGTTGCTATTGTTCCTGATTTTTCTTTGAATGAATACGTAATTGTATGTGTAAAATTATTATGATATCGTTCTAAATAAAGATTAACTTCATCCAAAATATTTCCATTATCACAAGTTAATTTAGATGCTCGCCTGATTTTCGTTAAGGTAAAACTTGTTGATAAATAACTAGATCCTATTGGCTCATAATACGTATCATAACTAGAGGAAATACTTACACTTTTTGAACCATCAGATAAATGAGGTATAGTAAATACTACACTTCCCAAGTAAGCAACTTCACCTTTTTGTACATTCCAACCACCAATAGAAATGATTTGCTCTTGATCATCCACACGAATGATGACATTTCTAGCTTCAGAATACGATCCTCCTCCCCCATTTAAAGAAAGTAAATAAAAATCTACTTTCACTTCACTTGTGTTTTCTTCTTGATTAATATTTTGTTCACTATATACAATTTTTGTTCCCATCCATTGACTATTCGTAAACGCTCCTTGTATGCTTTCCAATTTTTCATCACCTTTTCTTTTATGGATATTTTTTCATTGCAATGATTTAGATATGACTTTTATCATACCCAATTTAATATATGAAATAAAGAAAAAAGGATCTATTATATTTTTCCTAGAAAAAAACATTTAATTTACTTTTTCCTTGGTAGACTTTCCTAAGGCAAGGTGGTAAAATATTTTCGAGGTGAAAAAAATGAACGTGGTAATAAAGGTTAGCGAAGAAACAAAAAAAAAGATGATAGAATATTATAAAGATAAAAAACGAGATAAGGTAATTCCTTATGTAGTGTTTCAAGCAGAAGATATGGATACGGTAATTACAATGTATGAATCAGGTAAAGTTATGTTTCAAGGTGTCAGTGCAGATGTAGATGCGACGATGTGGCGTGAGATGGATGGGCAAAAAAGTGAGGAAGTAGAAAAAAGAGAAAAAATAGAGAGTAAGTATGCTTATTGTAACTGCGTTGGTAGTGATGAAGTAGGTACAGGTGATTATTATGGTCCTATCGTTGTTACTAGTTGCTATGTAAAAAAAGAAGATATTAATTTTTTAAAAGAGTTAGGCATTAAAGATTCTAAAAAGATTACCGATGATATCATTTTAAAAATTGCACCACAAATTGCTAAGAAAATAAAGTATCGAAGTACGATTTTATATAATGAAGAATATAATGAAAAGTATCATAAAGATTTAAATATGAATAAGATTAAAGCGATTATGCATAATAAGGTTTTATATCAAATGATGCAAGAGGAAAAACCAGAGATTGATTATATTATTGTCGATGAATTTGCCAAGGAAAACAGATATTATCAATACATTGAAGGCACTGGTCCAATTCAGCGGGGAATCACTTTTATGATGAAGGCTGAAGATAAAAATCCCGCGGTAGCGTGTGCTTCGATTATTAGTCGTTATTTATTTTTAAAAGAATTTGATAAACTAAGTGATTTCGTACATACTCCTCTACCTAAAGGCGCTGGACCTATGGTAGATGATATTGGTAAAGAGTTAGTAGAAAAATATGGGGAAGAAATTTTAAAAAAGGTTGCTAAATTAAATTTTAAAAACACAGAACGAATTTTACAAACGATGATTTTTTAAAAAGAAAAGAAATTTCACAAAAAGGAACTTCTTTTTTTCCTACTCTTGAATATTAAAAAGTGCTAAAGGCGTTTTTCTCTATCAAGCTTCACGTATTATGTTACAGCATCAAACAAAAGTTTGTCCTTGTAACCTACTTTTCTATTACGACGACAGCTCTGCCACCGTTTCCAATCGAAGTAGCCTCGGTTTCCTTGTACAAGAACCTGTAGCTGTGCACACGCCAAGCGCGAGATGAGCCAGACGAAACCGCGTTCATTGTCCAATACCCCCAGTTTTTTCCATATACATCTCCTGTTTGATTCACTGTTCCTCCATAACTTGTAGAACTGTTTAAATAATTGCACATCCATATTGGACATGAACTATTACTAGAAGTACACCCTAAGCCCTGAGCTTCTTGTACAGTTATCATTCTTGCTTTTGCTGTTCTTTCTCCTAATGTATATGTATTGGTTGTACAAGAATTATATGATGAACATCCAGTAAAGGCATTATCTTTAAATACTGTTGTTCCCATTGTATATACTTGGTTAAGTACATTTGTCCATCCTACTGTGGCCCTTTCTAGTGCTGATAGTATAGTTAATGGTCCTTTGGTATTAGCAGCAGTATCAGCATACCATGCTGTATCATATACTGTATTTTCTCGTTGTTGTAAGGTCAAAGTATTTCCATTATCACTTACTACATGAAAATATTTTTCTTCGGTATCGTTTACTTTATATTTTAGAATAGTTCCAGTTGGATATGTCTCTGGTGCTTTTCTTAAACTCACACAAGTATTCTCTTCTCCAGTGACACAAAAATTAGATGCTCCTGATGTTTGATTATAAGTAAATATTTTCCTTATGTTGGTGTTAGATGTTCCTTGAATTGGTTGTTCCACAGGTTCTCCCATTACATCTTGTTTAGCATACACATTAATCTTTACACCATATTTTCTTGATTCTCCATTTGGTATATTTGCATTTTCATCTATCCATAAACGTAAACGATAATTGTGAATTGTTGTACCTTCATTAATAAAAGTTCCAGAATCTAATATCATCGAACCAACGGGTGAACCTAACTGCGTTTGATTCTCTCTTGGAATAAAGTTTGTTGGCATTAATATTTCTTCGTAAGTTGTATCTGGATCAATTGCTCGTTCTAAGTAAAGTTTTACCTCATTATCTAACAAAGGTTCCATATCCATAATAGGAATTTTTACTGCTGTTACTTCATAGCCAATTAAACTAGATTTACCTAGTGTTGCTGTAACGGTAAAATCAAAAACATTATTGGTTCCCGTTAATATCTTCCCCGTTTCATCACTCATGGGATAAGTTTCATTTAACGTGATTCCTGTTTTTCCTTCGGTATAGGTTAACATAATCATTGATGTCTCTAATGTATTTTCTACAGTTCCTTCTTTGGAAAAAGTAAACGCTGTAAAAGTCACACCAACGGTTGCTATAATTAACAATAAAATCATAATACTTGGCAATATCCATTTATTTTTCTTCATTTTTTACACCTATTTTCCTTATTATTCTCTTTTAGATTACCCCATTTTTGTTAAAAAATCACAAAAGTTAACTAATTATCAACTATAACTTTTTTCTTAACTGAACACAAAAAAGAATGAAAACTTATGTCTCACTCTTGTTCTTTTTGAAATAACTTTATTTTAAAAGCTTCCCCCCCCCCTAGTTAATCTAGGGTAAACTTGATTTTGGACAGGGTTAAAATCATAAAAATTATTTACTAAATTCATCATTTAACACCTTCCTCTATCTTTAGCTAATTGTATCATATATATTTTTTGATTGCAAACAAATTTTTATTCGTACAGCCCTAGAAGAAATAGGTCAATACCTTCTTTTATATTGATTTTTCCTGTTTTCATCTCGGTATCTAAATTGGCTAGTTGATGAATATAGCTTAATAAAGTTTCCTTAGAATATTCTGAAAGTACCTCCTTAGCTTTTTCTACGCGATAAGGATGAATTCCTAACGTCGATGCAATTTGTTCTTTGTTATAGTGATCACTAACTAACATTTTCACTTGATACAAAAGACGAAACTGTGAAGAAATAAGGGATAAAATCTTTAATGGCTCAACGTTTAACGTCAATAAGTCATCATAAATTTGTAAAGCTTCTTTTGTTTTTTTGTTCACTATGGCATTGGTTAAAGAAAAAATATAATTATCATCCTTGTTAATACTTCGCATAACTACTTCTTTTGCATCCTTTAGAGAAATCGTTGTATCAGGAGCATACAACATTAACTTTTGACATTCGTTCACTATTTTTCCTACTTGACCATTGGTACGTTCGATAATTAAAGGAATAACACCATTTTCAATGGTAAAAGAAGATAATTGTTCTTGAATTAACTTTGATAAATTTCGTTCCCCTGTGATTATCTTGGCTTGCTTTTTAGCTAGTTTTACTATTTTCTTACGTTCATCTAACTTATCACAGATGAATACGACGACACTGCTAGGATTAGGATTAGCTAAATATTTTTCTAGTCGAGAGGTAAGCTTCTCATCTAATTTCGTATCCCCTGCTTCAAAACATGTCGCATGAAACACAACGATACCCTTCTTTTCGTCTAAAAAAGAATAAGTATTGGCGTCTTCTAATACATCTTCTATACTGTTTTCTAATAAATCATAGGTATTTATCGACTGATTTTCTAAGTGATGTTCTTTTTTTATTTTCTCTAATTCTTCCTCAATGATATATCCATCACTGGAGGTAATCACATACAACAAGGGTAACATTATTTTCTAATCTCACTTTTAATGGTGGCGATAATTGACTCTAAATTTTGCATCGTCTTTCCAGATCCTCTAGCAAAAGTAGCACTACCTCCCCCTTTACCATCAGAAAACTGTGTTGCCATTTTCATCATATCACCAGCATTCGTACTACAATTACTTCTAGCCATATATTGAATAGAACCATCTAAAGCCACATTAACAAAGAAGATAAAACCACACCCTAAGCGATTTAATAAATCGTCCACTAATTCTTTTAATACTTCCATATCCATATTTTCTACGACTTGAAATAGACAATTTACCTCATTAATTTGCTCTTGTTTATCTAAATAATTATCAATATTATCTAAAGCTTTTTTACGTTTTTCTATTATATAATCTTTTTCTAGTTGCTTAACTTCTGCTTGAATGTACTCTAACTCATTACGATTAAAGATAACATCGCAATAAGATACTGGTTTAGCATTATCAATTTCAACATCAAAGGTTAAGATAATACCTTCTAATTTTGCTTGTTTAATTAAAGTTTTTGCTTTCATTAGTTGTTTAATCATCTCATCATTATATGGTTTAATGGCAGCAAATAAAGCTTCTTGAATTTTATCCATTGTTACCGCTTCAATACGATACACATTACTTCCTTTAGACTCGCAAGAAACAATGGCAAAATTTTTAATATCTTTCGTGTTTTTGACATGAGTCCCCCCACATAATTCAATAGAATCTCCAATTTGGACAACTCTTACTTTATCTTGATATTTTTCTTTAAATAAAGCTATTGCTCCCAAATCTAGGGCTTTATCTTTATCCATGGTTTTAATAACAGTAGTTAAGGAACGATTAATAATTTCATTGACTCTATTTTCAACACTTTGAAGAGCTTCCTCACTAATTTTAAATGGATAAGTAAAGTCAAAACGTAAACGCTCTTCATTCACATCAGACCCTGCTTGTTTTACATCATAATCTAACACTTCTCTTAGTGCATATTGTAATAAATGAGCACTACTATGATTAGCTTCAATAGAAATTCGTCTTTCTTTATCTAAAACCTCTTCACAGTCATCTTTTAATTTAATCTTCCCGTCTAATACTTTAACTTTATGAATGTGTTGTCCATTTGGTCCTTTAAATACATCAACAACTCTTGCTTTAAAATGTTTTCCAATAAGCATTCCTGTATCATGAATTTGTCCTCCACTTGTCGCATAAAAACACGTTTTCTTTAAGACAACATACCCTTCTTTAGCAAGTTCTTTTACCTGTTTATCATTAGCGATTAGAGAAATTACATTACTTTTAAGGGAATATACATCATAAACAAAGGTAGAATCTTTTTTTAAAGATAGAAGTGCTTCTTGTTGTAACCCCATGGAACTCATTTGTTTTCTATTCTTCTTTGCTAATTTTTTTTGTTCTTCCATACACTTATCAAACTCTTCTTTAGAAACACTATACCCTGCTTCTTCTAAATACTCTAAGGTAAGTTCAAAAGGAAAACCATAGGTATCGTACAGTTTAAAAGCATCTTTACCACTAATTTTTTTGCTTTTTGCTTCTTCCATTAATTCATAAAGTCTACGTTCTCCTGCTGCTAGGGTACTATAAAATAAGTTTTCTTCATCTAAAATTAAAGTTTTTACTATGGCTTGTTTTTCTTCTAGTTCTGGATATGCCTCATGCATAATATCGACCACGGTATCCACTAATCGATACATAAATGGTTCATTTAACCCAAGTTTTTTTCCAAAACGAACACTTCGGCGAAGTAATCTTCTTAATACATATCCTCTACCAACGTTTTCAAAGTGAGCCCCATCACTAAGAGCAAAGGTTAAAGCCTTAATGTGATCAGCAATGACTTTAAACGGCATACTTCCATCATATAAAGTATCAGAAATTTCTTCAATTTTATCGATAATCGGACGAAGTAAGTCTGTATCAAAATTACTATCAACATTTTGAAAGATTAAACACCAACGCTCTAGTCCTGCTCCTGTATCAATATTTTTATGAGGAAGTTCCTTATATTTTTCACGTGGCACACCACTTTTCGCGTTATACTGGCTAAAAACATTATTCCAAATTTCAATGTAGCGTTCTTGTTCTAAATCGTTTTTGAATTTTTCAAAGGCATCCCCAGCTTTATCGAATTCTATTCCTCGATCATAGAAAATTTCACTATCTGGACCTGATGGACCTTCACCGATTTCCCAAAAGTTTTCATCTAATCGAATTAAATGATCTTCACTCATTCCTGCTTTTTTCCATAATTCAAAACTCTCATCATCGTGCGTGTAAATGGTGATATATAATTTTTCTTTAGGAATAGCAAAATATTTCTTACTCGTTAATAATTCATAGGCATAGGCTATGGCTTCTTTTTTAAAATAATCACCAATGGAAAAGTTTCCCATCATTTCAAAAAAAGTTTGATGACGTTTAGTTACGCCTACGTTTTCAATATCATTGGTACGAATACATTTTTGAATATTGGTAATTCTTGGAACTTCAGGGGTTTGTCTACCATCAAAATATTTTTTTAAAGGAGTAACACCAGCATTGATCCAAAGTAGGCTATCATCATCAACAGGAATCAATGATGCACTGGGTTCAATTTTATGTCCTTTTTCTTCAAAAAAGGAAAGCCATGTATTTCTAATTTCTTGATGAGTCATGTATTTCATCTTCATCTACCTCTTTTCTAACAATATCTTTTGCTTTTTCCTCTAATTCTTCTAATGTCTTATCATTAACAATATCATAATCGTAATTATGATAATTGTCTAATCCTGTCTCCGTTGCATGTTTTTTCTCATTTGCTGTTAACTCATTAGACTCTACTCTTGTAATATGGATTTTTACCGCAGGATAAACCTTGCAAATTTCTTGATACTCTAAGGCAAAGCGTATATCTGTAACAATAATCACGTCAAAGAAGCGACTAAGTATTTCCATATCTTCAATTAAACGGTTGATCATATAAAGTGGTTTATTCATTTCAACACGAATGATATCTGTTCCTAGTTTTTGTAAGAGTTCCCTTGGCTTTGTTTCTTCACTACCATCCCATCCAAAATAGTCTTTAATTAAATGCTTGATGTAACTAGAAACTTGCATGATACAAACTTTTTTCCCTAATTTTTCATATTCTTGTTTTAAATACTGTCCAAGGGTATCCTTTCCTTGTCTAGCTTTACCACCAATTAAGTATAGTTTCATAAGTTATCCTCCTTTATCATAAAGAAAAGGCCTTAATAGGAGCATTACTACGTAACACGGTACCATCCTAATTTGACCTTTTTCTTGTTAACGACAATTGCCGATGAAACAAAGAAAGTAGCTTTCTAATCACTTTTGGTTAAGTTCCACCTATTCTTAACTCTCTATATATTCAAAAAATGATTATACTTTTCTTTCTTTAACGTTTCCTTTTTATACCACTTTAATCATAACAAAAACTATAGTTTTTGGCAAGCACTTAAGAAAAATTTGCATACTTCTTGTAATAAAAAAGGTGAGACTTATTTTTTCATTACT
>CASRZP010000044.1 GCA_949440065.1 uncultured Bacilli bacterium | reverse complement strand
TACCGAATACAATTTTTCTTGATATAAAATGGTAAGTGGGAAAAAGTCTGCTAATAAATTAGCACTATTTTCAACGACGGTTGTGGATAACACAACGGTATCATTATAACGAATTAGCACAGCTCCATTTGCTTGTTTAGCCATTTCTCCATGTTCAACGATTAATTTTCGTCCTCTAAAATCTAATTCAAATACTCTTTTGTTCATTTTCTGCTCCTTTTAAAATTTATAAAAGAAAGACATGAAGGCCGTGTCCTATTTTCTTAGTCCTAATTGTTCTACTAATGTACGATAACGTGTAAAATCTTTCTTTTGTAAATAGGCTAACATACTTCTACGTTGTCCTACTTTCTTTAATAGACCACGACGTGAATGATAATCATGTGTATGTTCTTTTAAGTGAGCAGTTAACGTATTAATTTCCTCAGTTAAAATAGCAATTTGTACTTCTGCTGATCCTGTATCTTTATCTCCACGTGCATATTTTTTAATAATTTCTTGTTTTTTCTCGCTTGTTAAAGCCATGTAAAACACCTCCATTTTTATTTTCTTCACCAATATCCAAGTTATAAATCGAAGCTTTTTATCACCTAGGTAATGGCACTAGCAATACTATACTATACTATACTATAAAACTAGGGAAAAAATCAAGGATTTTTTTGTACTTTTAAAAGATTTTCAAATAACATAGCTACGGTCACTGGTCCTACACCACCTGGTACTTTGGTGTAATAAGATAAGTGAGAAACCTCATCTAAAGTAACATCACCACAACCTTCTTTATGATACCCTGCATCAATTAATACAGCACCATCTTTCAAATCACTACTTAAAATAGTACCTTTACAACCAGTCGCTACAATAATGATATCTCCTATACTTACGATTTTAGATAAATCTTTTGTTTGCTGATGACATAAGGTAACTGTAGCAGATTTTTGTAATAGTAATAAGGATAATGGTTTTCCAATTAAAGTACTTTTTCCGATAATCACAACATGTTTTCCCATTAAAGGAATACGATATTCTTCTAGTAATGCCATAATTGCTCCTGTTGTTGCAGTAGAATAGGTAGATTGATTAGTAGCAAGCAATGAAAAATGATATGGATTTAATCCATCTATATCTTTATCTAGTGAAATACTAGACATAACTTTTATTTCATCGATTTCCTTAGGTAGTGGATGCTGAATAAAGATACCATGTACCATAGCATCGTCATTTAACTTTTTAATTTTCTCTATTAATGCTAAAGTAGTAATTTTAGGATAATGAATTTCTTTAAAATTTACCCCTAAACGAGTAGCCATTTTCTTTTTTTGCTTAATGAAAAAAGCGGTTTCACTACTATTTCCTATAGTAATTGCACAAATTAAATAATTTTTACTTTCTATTTTTTGATGAATTAAATTATTTTCTATTTTTCTTGCTAAACTTTTCCCATCCATTATTACTGCATTCATCAATATTCCCCATTTCTAATACAATTATAACGTATTTAAACGTTCTTTACTGTCAAACTTTATAATAAGTTTGGTTTTTACTCGTTGGTTTATCTGGATTAGTCATTTTAATTAAACCATTTTCAATAGCGGGATTCAAGTAATTATCTCGAAATGATATTCTAGATTTTAATGCCAATTTTTCCATCAATTCTCTAGATGACATAGCAATATCTTTATCCATTACATCTAATAATCTTCTTACATAAGGACTAATACAACTTTCATTTGTAGATGTGCTTTCAACTAAGCGATCCAAAACTTTATCTATCATCTTCAACATAAATTCAATAAATTCAGTAGAATTACCTTTTACATTACAATGACTAATGGCTTCATAATATTCTTCTTGATATTCCCTTATCAAAGATTCAATAGATACATATTCAAAAACATTTTCCCAATGGGATAGTAATATATTTTGCCATAATCTTGCTGTCCTACCATTGCCATCACTAAAAGGATGTATAAACACAAATTCATAATGAAAAATAGAAGACAATATCAACGGATGAATCTTATCTTTATTTTCTATCATCCAATAAAACAATTGTTTCATAAGAGAATTTATCATTTCAGGTTGAGGACACATATGAATACATTTATCACCATCAAATACGCCTTCGTTACCTGTTCTAAATTCTCCTGATTCTTCAACAGTCAAGAAAGTCATTATTCCATGAATTTTTTTTAAATCTTCTATAGAATAAGGATCTACTTTTTTCATCATTCCATACGCTTTATAGGCATTTTTTACTTCTTGAATTTCCTTTTGATTTCCCAACACTAATTTACCATTAATAATATCTTCTACTTTTTTATACGACAAAGAATTATCTTCTATAGCAAGTGAAGAATGAATAGATAAAATCCGATTATTTCTTCTTAAAATAGGCATTTTATTTAAATTTTTATAATTATCTAATTTTCCTATTTTTTTCATAATTGATGCAACTAATTCTAACATATGATTTGTTATTTCAAATGGCGAAGCATAATTATTCATCAAAATCACCTCAAATACTTATATTTATTATACAATAATTGAGTCCCTCGGTCAATCATCTTGTATGTTATCTTGTATGTTAATGATGAAAATTTTAAAATTTAAAATTTAATACCTCATCCATATCTTTACCATACTCTCTTATATATTTATGATGTTTTTTTAACATATTTCTACAATAAGTACTTAAATGTTTTGCATCATCACAATGACTTACTTCTTCTAAATATTTTAAGGCATCAAGAATAAGATGATAACGATCAATTCTATTTTGTACACGCATATCAAATGGTGTTGTAATTGTACCTTCTTCTAAATATCCATGAACATGAAGATTTTTATTTTCCCTTTTATAGACTAATTGATGAATTAACGGTGCGTACCCATGAAATGCAAAAATAATTGGTTTATCTTTAGTAAATAATTGATTATACTCGCTATCACTTAGACCATGAGGATGCGTTTTATTCGATTCTAATTTCATTAAATCAACAACATTGACGACTCTAATTTTTAATTTCGGTAAATATTCTTTCATGATTTTTGCTGCAGCAATCACTTCAAGCGTTGGCGTATCTCCAGCACAAGCCATGACAATATCAGGATTTTTATCTTGAGAGCTAATAAAATCTAGTGTTCCTATTCCTTTTTGACAATGAGTAATAGCCTCATTCATCGTTAACCATTGAGGACGTAAATGTTTGGAAGCAACGATGACATTAATATAATTTTTCGTCGTAATACAATGATTAAAACAAGAAATCAAACAATTGGTATCAAATGGTAAATATATTCTTACTGTATCTGCTTTTTTGGTAACTAAATGATTTAAAAAGCCTGGGTCTTGATGGGTAAAACCATTATGATCTTGTTGCCAAATGTGTGAAGTTAAAATATAGTTCAAACTTGGTATTTCGTATCTAAAATCAAGTTCTTTGGACATTTTTAACCATTTGGCATGTTGACTAGCCATAGAATCAACGATACGAACAAAAGCTTCATAAGTATGAAAAAAGCCGTATCTTCCTGTTAACAAATATCCTTCAAGCATTCCTTCTAAGGCGTGTTCTGATAAAATAGAATCAACAACTCTACCATCACTAGATAGAAATTCATCTGTTTTTAATGTCGTTCCATTCCATTTGCGATTAGTTTTCTCAAACACATAATTTAAACGGTTAGATAAAGCCTCATCTGGTCCAAAAATACGAAAGTTAGTAGGATTTAATTCCACAATATCACGAATAAATTTTCCAAGTTCCAACATATCACTAGCTTCCATACTTCCTGGTGTCCTAAACTTTAACTGATAATTTTTATAATTGGGCATGTTTAATCTTTGCGTTAACATTCCCCCGTTGGCATGTGGATTAAGACTCATCGTCTTATCTACTCTAGGTAAAATATTCTTAATTTCTTTTAATAATCTACCATTTTCATCAAATAATTCTTCTGGATGATAACTTCTAAGCCAATTTTCTAGCACTTCAAGGTTTTCTACCTTATCATAATTAATCACAACAGGTACTTGATGAGAACGAAATGACCCTTCAATCACTTTGCCCTCTAATTTCTTAGGTCCAGTCCATCCTTTTGGTGTTTTTAAAATAAGCATTGGCCATACAATATTGGTAGTTTTTTTTCCTTTTTTAATTTTTCTTATGTCTTTGATGATCATTTCTAAAACGTGAGCCATTTCTTCATGTAAAATATGAGGATTATCCCCACTAACCAAATAAGGTTTGTAAGAACAGCCAGTAAAGAAATGATATAACTCATCATTGCTCATTCTTCCAAATATTGTAGGATTAGCAATTTTATAACCATTTAAATGTAAAATAGGAAGAACAACCCCATCCGTTTTGGGATTGATGAATTTATTTAAGTGCCAACTAGTAGCCAGTGGTCCTGTTTCTGCTTCTCCATCTCCAACAACACATGCAGCAATCAAATCTTGATTATCTAAAATGGCTCCATAAGCATGTGCTAAGCTATATCCTAGTTCTCCTCCTTCGTGAATGGATCCTGGTACTTCAGGAGATACATGCGAAGATACGCCTCCAGGAAAAGAAAACTGTCGGCAAAGTTTTTTAAGTCCTTCTAAATCTTCAGTAATTTCTGGATAAATCTTACTATATGAACCATCTAGATAACTATTAGCAATCATCGCTTGTCCACCGTGACCTGGACCAGAGATATAAATCATGTTTAAGTCGTATTTTTTAATGATTCGATTTAAATGAGTGTAAATAAAATTTTGCCCTGGCGCTGTTCCGAAGTGTCCTACCACATTAGGTTTAATATCTTTCATCTCAAGGGGTCTAGTAAGTAGAGGGTTATCTAGTAAATAAAGTTGAGCAACGGATAAGTAATTAACTGCTCTAAAGTATTTATCGATTAATGCTAATTCTTCTTTTTTTAATGTTTTCATCTGTTTTTCCTTTCTATTTTCTTTATCTATTATCATTATTGTACCAATTTTTTAAAGAAAAGTCATTATAAAAGTGAACCATGAGGTTTGTTATGAAATTTTTAAAATTTATTTTGAAAATTTCATCTTTGCTCGAAAAAATAATGTCAATTTCCGTAAAGAAAGGAAAATAGACAAAATTATCACATAAGATTATGATATAATGAATAACGGAAAGTGGGTATTCATATGTTATTGCTTACAAAAGCTATATTTGCCATCATGATTGGCTTTTTAGGTTCAGCAGTATTAGGATTGTTTTTAATTCCTTTTTTAAAAAAAATGCACATAGGACAACGAATTAGTGCTTTCGTCGGTGAAAGTCATCGTAAAAAAGAAGGTACACCAACGATGGGAGGACTTATCTTTATTATTCCTACCATTCTAGCTACTTTATTCTTAGTAATTACGAAAAGAATTGAGTTTACCGAAAATTTAAAAATCGTTTTATTTGTTTTCTTCGCTTATGGTATCATTGGTTTCTTAGATGATTTTTTAAGTATTAAAAGAAAAACAAATGAAGGACTAACTACTTATCAAAAACTCTTTGGTCAGTTGTTGATTGCTATTGTATTTTTCTATATTTATATGAAAAACTCTGGGCAAACTTCATGGATTGTTGGAACTTTAGGGATCAATATTGAAATGGGTTGGTTTTATGGAATATTTATTCTTCTTATTTTAGTAGGATCTAGTAACGCCGTTAACTTAGCTGATGGACTCGACGGTTTAGCTGGAGGTCTATCGGCGATCGCTTTTATTGCCTTTAGTTTAATTTCTTTAATGGTTGGTTTTGAATCATTAGGAATATTTACCTTTATTCTTGTTGGAGCGATTATTGGATTTTTAATTTATAACACTCACCCAGCGAAGATTTTTATGGGTGATACAGGAAGTCTTGCTTTAGGCGGAGTCATGGGTGCTATTGCGATTTTAACCCATCGTGAATTAACTTTATTAGTAGTAGCATTCGTCTTTGTTATTGAAACATTGAGTGTTATGTTACAAGTATTTTGGATTAAAGTATTTAAACATAAATTATTTTTAATGACACCCATTCATCATCATTTTGAAAAATTAGGATGGATAGAAACAGATATTGTTAAACTCTTTTGGGTAGTTGGATTAATTTTTGCAATGAGCGGAATATTGTTTGGTGTTTGGTTATAAATTTATTGCAAAATATATGGTAAAAGACAAGATAATTTTTATTTCTCGTCTTTTTTGTTTATTTTCATCATTATTCTTAGAATTAATATTATTGATAAGGAAAGATGTTCATTATGTTTCTTGGAATTTTGTTTTAAAATTAACTTTTAATTTAAAGGATTGAACAAAAATGACGTTTACGTCAAAAAAAGTTCAATGAATAGATGGATAAAAATGACAAATAATAATGCAATGATTGGAATACTATTTGGTGTTTGATTATAAAATAGATTAGGTGATTCATTTTGAAAAAACTTGATCGTGTTTTATTAAGTGCTATTATCATTTTAACCGTTTTTGGAATTATTATGATATATTCAGCATCAAGTATATGGGCAGAATACAAATTTAATGATAGCTTTCACTATATCAAACAGCAAGGATTATTTGCTGTTGTTGGAATTATAGGGATGTATATTATCTCCAAAATTGATTATAAAATCTACTACAAAAAGACAAGAATCATCCTAAGTACTTGTCTTTTTCTCTTAATCTTAGTTATTATTCCTGGAATTGGTAGTGTAAGAAATGGAAGCCGCTCATGGTTTGGCATTGGATCTTTTGGCGTACAACCTAGTGAGTTTGCCAAGCTTGGACTCATTATTTTTACAAGTAAATATCTAACAGAACATGGAAAAGAAGTACAAAAAAGTATCAAAGGTGTTATTCCCATTTTGCTTACTATGGGACTTTTCTTTGGACTAATTATGTTACAACCTGATCTTGGAACAGGAACCGTTTTAGCCGTTAGTGTGGTAGCTTTATTATTTATCGCTGGAATGGATATGAAATTTTTCTATATTGGAGGAGTCCTTGGTATCATCGGTATCATTATTTTGATTGTCATTGCCCCTTATCGAATGGATCGAATCACCTCCTTTGTTGATCCTTGGCAAGACCCTTTAGGAACAGGATTTCAAATTATTCAATCACTTTATGCCATAGGACCTGGTGGACTACTGGGAATGGGATTTTTAAATTCTAGACAAAAACATTTTTATCTTCCTGAACCACAGACAGACTTTATTTTTTCAATTATTAGTGAAGAATTTGGCTTTTTAGGGATCTTTATTGTCAGCAGTTTATTTTTAACCATTTTATATCGAGGGATAAAGATTGCCCTAAATAGTCCGAATGAATTTTCCAAATATTTATCCTTTGGTATTATTTTTCAAATTTTATTTCAAACATTGATGAACTTAATGGTAGTCGTGGGATTAATTCCTGTTACAGGAGTTACTCTACCCTTCTTATCCTACGGTGGTAGTAGTCTATTGATTACCCTGTTTTCTATGGGTATTTTGTTAAATATTAGTAGAAATCAAGTAAAAAAAGAAATATAGAAAGTGATACTACCTTTATTAAATTATTTTATACATTTTTTATTTGATATTACATATGATATACATTGTGTTGCAATATAATACATTATGTTGACAATATTACAAAAACATTTTATAATAATGATAGAAATGAGGGATACTATGGAATCTTTAACTTTAAATGTTCGAGTAGATGCCAATGATAAAAAAAGCTTCGAACAATTTTGTAATAGTGTTGGAATGAACGTTTCAACAGCAGTAAATATGTTTATTAAAGCAGTATTAAGGGAACAAAAATTACCATTTGAAGTGCGCTCTAATAATTATGATGAAATCATTTATCATAAGTTAAAAGAAGCAGAGGAAGAAATGAGTATAACGACAAAACGATATACAAAAGATGAAGTTTTGAAAAGCATGGATGATATTTTAAGGTAATGATATGTATAGATTAGATTTTTTACCATTAATGAACAACATAAAGTAATAACTATTGTTAGAGTTTTATATCAAAAAATGGATATTAGTAAGATATTAGAGTAAATATTTCAAGGAAATAATTGTTGCATAAAGACACTCATCATTGTTTTTATTTTATTATATTTTCTCACAGGAAAATATAATCGACTGATTACTTGAAAATAATTAAGAAACTGTTCTTAAAAATGAATTTTGTTAATATACTATTCCTATCAAAAGGAGAGGTTGTTAAGTGGAATTTTATATAAAGCGTTATATCTTAAATGTGAATAAGAATGTGAAAAATATAAAGATTATGCATATTAGTGATTTACATTTTCATAAAAGGAAAGATATTAAACTTCTTAAGGCAATAGCAAACCAGTTAAAAGAGATTACTGTAGATATAATATGTTTTACTGGTGATTTATTAGAAAAAGGAACAGTAATTGAAGATTTGGTATTAAAAGAAATATTACTAGAATGGTTAACTTTTTTAGGTACTATCTGCCCTACTTATATTATTCGAGGAAATCATGATTTGCTAGATAATACTAAGAATAATACGTGGCTTTATTATCATACGGATGATTTTTTTCAACAACTTCAATATATTCCTAATGTTTTCTTTCTCAATAATAAAAGTGTAAGGCAAGAAAATATCCTAATAAGTGGCATTGATTTAGGCGATGATGCTTTTGAATTTTATGTAGGAAATTTTGAATCCAAAGAAAAGTTTATGGAAATTGTGGAACCTAAAATTAAAGATTTAGCAAAAGATATAGATTCTAATTTGCTTCATTTATTACTGATTCATTCTCCACGAAACTTAGATAAAGAAGTAGTTAAAGATTATGATATTGTTCTCTCAGGACATATGCATAATGGTGCCTTACCTAATTTTTTAGATAAAATATTACCAGGAAACATGGGAATTTTAGCACCTGGCAAAGGATATTTTCCTAAAGAAGCACGAGGCGTTATCCAATATGGAAAGTCAATCAATTATATCGCTCCTCCTTTAGTTATTTTATCCAAGTATTATGATAAGAAATTAATAAAAACTTTATATAGACCAGGAATTTCTTATATCAATGTTAATCCTCCTTCTAACTTTTAGGATGATATAAATCATGAAATGTGTAAAATGATAGGCAGAAATAGCGTTTGCCTCATTTTTTACTATGGAAAAATTACTTTTTAATTAACATTTAAGTATTTTATATAAAGTGTGATATACTAAAATAAAGATAGGAGTTAATGATAATGAATATGAGAAAAATTATTTTACCAATTGCTATGTTATTATTATTAATTATAGCAACTATTGGGGTAACGTTTGCAGCATTCACTTTTACTAAGCAAGGAACAGTAGAAAATGTGATTGAATCAAGTACGATTTTGTTAACGTATACCGAAGGTAAAACAGGAATCATGTTAAACGAAGCGTATCCAATGAGTGATGAAACAGGAAAAATGTTGACTGGAGAAAATAATGTATTTGATTTTACGGTAACGGCAACTCTAGGAAAAGCAATTGTAATTTCATATGAAGTAAGTGCAGTAAAAATACCAATTACAGACATGACACCCTTAGAAGATAATGAGATTAAACTTTACTTAGAACGAGCAATCGATCCAGATAGCACATATCAAGAAGTATTACCACCGAGTAATTTTGCTCCAATAGAAAATCAAACTGAAGTAGGATCACCTCTTGGTGCTATGATACTAGATTCTGGAACCTTCTATAACGAAGGAACAACAATTCATCATTACCGTTTACGTTTATGGGTTGATGAAAATGCCAAGATACCTAATGGCGAAGCAAAAAAATATGGAGTAAAAGTAAATGCGTACGCTAAACAATTAGCCACTGATAAATTTACAGGTGAATCATGTTTTTCTTTTGATTCAGCATCAGGAACGATTACAGGATATGATAATAATTGCCCTAAAGATGTAATAATTCCTTTTGTTATTAATGGAACACTAGTTACGACTATTGGAGATCATAGTTTTCAAAATAAAGAGTTGACTAGCGTTAGTATTCCTGAGAGCATTAAAACAATAGAAGCCTATTCCTTTGAATCTAATCAATTAAGTAATATAGAAATTTCTAAAGAGGTAACTAAAGTAGGAACTTGTGCATTTAAAAATAATCACCTAACAAACTTAATCATTTCTAGTGGAACTACTATTATTGAAGGTCAAGCCTTTTCTAATAATCAATTAACTCATGTTGCTATTCCAGAAGGAACTACCACTATTGCATATAATGTATTCGCTAATAATCAAATAACAAGTGTAACTATCCCAGAAAGTGTAACTACTATTAGTGGATTTTATAATAATCGATTGACTAGTTTAACTATCCCAGAAAGTGTAACTACTATTGGAAATTATGCATTTAGTAGGAATCGTTTAACAAATATAAAGATACCAGAGAGTGTAACATCTATTGGAGATTATTCATTTCAATCTAATCAGCTAACATCTATAAAATTACCTAGTAATTTAACAAACATTAGTGTTACCGTCTTTGCTAATAATCAATTAACTGATGTAAATATTCCAGAAGGTGTGACATCAATTGGAAAAGACGCATTTAATAGTAATCAATTAACGAGTGTAATGATACCAGATAGTGTAGCTACTATTGGAGATTATTCATTTCAATCTAATCAGCTAACATCTATAAAATTACCTAG
>CASRZP010000043.1 GCA_949440065.1 uncultured Bacilli bacterium | reverse complement strand
TGCGACAAAAGATTGGACGAACGTATTAGATCAAACTTATACATTAGGAACAACTGTATTCAAAGATAACGCCTTCACTGGTTGTAGTTATGATTATGACAATAAAATATTTAATTGTACAACAAATACATATACTTTAGGAAAAAAAACAGCTAAAGCAAGAATGATTAGTGTACAAGAAGCACAAGCTTTAGGATGTAATACTGATGCACAAACCTGTCCCGTATGGATGTATAATTATTTAAGACTTTCCGCAAATTATGGAGGAACCATCAACCAAACAGGAGGAGAATATGGAGTGAATGATTACTATTGGCTCTTAAATGCAGATTCATCTGGATTATATAATGCATGGGGAGTAAGCTATATTGGAAATGTGAGTAACTATCGTACTACAAATACGAAGTTTGGTGTAAGAAGTGTTATCAATATTTTAAAATAATGGTTGAAAAGAACCTAAGAATTTGGTAAACTTAATACATAATATAAAGGAGGTATGAAATATGAAAATGAAAAAACATTGCTTTGACACCGCCTTTGTTAACCCTAGATTAACTAGGGGGGAGAGAGATACTTATAAAATATATAGGAAGAAATACCCAAGGACGTGAAAAGACTTTTACGTTCTTTTTGTGGTTAAGAGATGAAAAAAATGAAAAAGAAAAAAGCATTGTTTGTCATTAGTGTAGCTTTGTTATTTACGATAATTATCTTATTCTATCAATCTTATGCAATATTTGAAATTAATACTATAGAAAAAGGAAACATTACCATTAAAGTGGGAACAATGGAACCTACAATAAAAGTAGATGGCGTAGACACAAATGATTTAACAATAGCAGCAGGAGAAACAAAAACGTTTAAAGTTACTTTAGAAAACTTAAATAATGTAGCAGGACAATTTATTTTGTATTATATAGATAGTCCATCTACGGTAGCATTCGGCTATCTTGATGGAGCAGGAGTCGATGTTCCTCCTGATGGAAGTCAAGGAGAGATTATAGAATCTAATGGAAAACGTACCTATTTAATTAAAATGACAAATTATAATACTACACCAAAAACATTGTATCTTAGTGTCGATAGCGGTTTATCTACTGGAGGAAAATCGATGCATCCAATGGGAAACAATATTCCTAAATATGAAGAGTTAAATTTAGCAGACATCATAGTTAGAAAATCATCAACTAATGATAGTGAATCACAATATGTCAATCATGATGCAACTAGTCAACAAACTGATTGGAAAATTTTAGAACGAAGAGAGTATCGTTATATGGAAGATAATCCTAATAATTATGTTTACTTTAACTGTAGTAATCCGTATGATACCTCAACTTGTGAAGTATGGCGTATCATTGGCTCGTTCACCGTGGATAATGGTAATGGAGTAAAAGAAAGACGAGCTAAACTCATTAGAAGTTCTGGTGCATTGACTACTTCTTATCCTTATACTTTAGATAATGATTTCTATAATAGAACAGGAGATTATGCTACTACTGGGTTAACAGCATCAGCAAGAGCAATGGTAGGAAATGCTAAATATTATACAGCATCCATTGGTAGTAATCGAAGTGCACTAGATTTATTTAATGCGGAGCGTGGAACAGTAACAATTTCCGGTGGAGATTATGATTCTGCAACTACTATTAGTGAAATAAGAAAGATTGGTTTAGCCTATCCATCAGATTATGCTTATACTTACAAAAATGGAACTACTTGCTATAATGATTTAGATGACTGTAATACTTCATCTTGGATTTCTTCTACCATTTTGTCTGGAGCATGGCTATTGAATCCATCTAGTTTTACTAAAGAACAAGTAAATGGCCTAAATAAAGTATGGCACTACTATTTATATATTGGTGGGCCAATGCACTATGCTACAATAGAGGCAAAACAAAATACGAATCATTTAGTTACTCCAGTACTTTATTTAAATGCCGATATTAAAGCAATAAGTGGAACAGGAACATCGACTGACCCCTATGTATTAAAACCAGTTCCTAATTCCAATATTACGAATATTTATGCTTACAATCAAGAAACAGGATCTGATACTTTCTGTGTCACTGGAGAAGAATCTACTTGTGTTCAAATAGAGGCTCCAGCAACATATGAAGCAGGAACGATTATTAAATATAAAGTAAATGACACCGAAGAAAAATACTTTCATGTAGTAAGTGATCACGGAACAACATTAACGTTACAACAACGAGAAAATACGATAAACCTGGTGGCGTGGTATGCAGGAAGTAATAATAATGCTAATGGACCTACTACGATATTACCAGCATTAGAAAGTGCAACAAGTATGTGGAGTAATGTAATTGATCAAACGTATACTTTAGGAACAACAGTATTAAAAACCAATAAATATACTGGATGTACAGCTACTTCTTGTACCAAAAATGCTTATACTTTATCAAGTAGAACAGCTAAGGCCAGATTGATTACTATGCAAGAAGCAATAGGGCTAGGGTGTACCACTACACAAAAGTCTTGTCCAGTATGGATGTATAATTATTTATATAATTCAACAGGATTTGGTGGAACGGTTAATCAAGGGACGAGCCAAAATACTGGTTATTGGACAATATCAGCTGATTCTAGTAGAACAACAAGTGTGTGGAATATAAATTTTACAGGTCTGGTTAATAGCTACAATACTTCTAGTATAGAAGGTGGTAGGGCAGTCATTATGATTAATAAATAGATGTTGACAAATTACAAAATAAAAGTAAAATAGAAGTATATTGATAACGCGATGATTAGTGTGGAAAACTAGGAGCGATAAAGAAAAAAGAGATTCCTTTAGAATAAATAGGGTGGAACCGCGGGTAAATATGTGCTCGTCCCTATGCCTTAGGGGGAATCTTTTTCTTATGAAGAAAGGAATAAAAATTATGGAAAATCAATTAACCATGGAAAAGTTAGTCAATTTATGCAAGCAATATGGTTTTATCTTTCAAGGAAGTGAAATCTATGGAGGACTTGCAAATACTTGGGATTATGGTCCACTAGGGTCAATCTTAAAAGATAATGTCAAAGCATCTTGGAAGAAGCGTTTTGTTCAAGAACGAGAAAATGCGTATTTAGTGGATGCTGCTATTTTAATGCATCCAAAAGTGTGGGAGGCATCTGGGCATGTGTCAAGTTTTTCCGATCCTTTAATTGATTGTAAACATTGTAAAATGAGACATCGTGCTGATAACTTGATCGATGATTTTGACGAGAATGCACATGCTGATGGTATGACTCAAGATGAGATGATAAACTATATTAAAGAACATAAAGTGCCTTGTCCTAAATGTGGTAGTAGTGACTATACAGATATTCGTCAGTTTAATTTGATGTTTGAAACCTATCGTGGAGTTACTGAGGATAGTAAAAGTAAAATATATCTTCGTCCAGAAAATGCCCAAGGGGAGTATGTTAACTTTTTAAATGTAGCTCGTTCCATGAGAGCAAAATTACCTTTTAGTATAGGGCAAGTAGGAAAAGCTTTTCGTAATGAGATTACACCAGGAAACTTTACCTTTAGAACGATTGAGTTTGAACAAATGGAATATCAAACCTTTTGTAAAGAGGGAAGCGATAGTGAAATTTATCAATATTTTAAGGATTATGCAAAGAAGTTTTTTATGGACTTAGGAATTAATGAAAATAAGTTAAGGTATCATGATCATGAGAAGTTAGCCCATTATGCAAAGGAAGCTTGTGATATTGAATACCACTTTAACTTCGGATGGGGAGAAATTAATGGAACGCATAATCGTACTAATTATGATTTATCCCGTCATCAAGAATATTCGACTGAATCACAAGAGTATTTTGATCAAGAAACGAATGAGAAGTTTATTCCTTATATTATCGAGTCTACCGTTGGATGTGATCGTTTGGTACTAGCGTTATTGGATAATGCTTATGAAATGGAAACATTAGATGATGGTACCACTAGAGAAGTAATGCATTTTATCCCTGATTTAGCACCATATAAAGTAGCCGTTCTTCCTTTAATTAAAAAGCACCATAGTGAAAAAGCAGTGGAAGTTTATCAAAAATTAGCACACGTCTTTAGTGCAACTTATGATGATAGTGGTAACATTGGAAAACGTTATCGTAGGCAAGATGTAAGTGGTACTCCATTTTGTGTAACGATTGATGATGATACGATAAACAATAACACAGTAACCATTAGAAATCGTGATACGATGGAACAAATTACACTACCTATTGAAGAAGTTATCTCTTATATTACGAGCCAATTTGTATTATAATGACAAAATCGAATACCATGAATTCTTATTTTTATCGATTTTATATCATGAATCACTAAAAATGGTGAAAGATTGTCACGAAGAAAATAAAAAATGGAATAATATACCACAAAAGGAGATTATGCTGATTTCGTAAAACTCATCATAGAAGTAGAAAATTAAATGCTAGATAGATATTTAGAAGTAATAAAATGGGGCTAGCTTAAGTCAAATGAGTAAAAAAAGTAATTGCATTTCCTAATTTTAAGTGATAAAATGAAAATAGGGGATGTGTGAAAATGAAAATTAACCAAAAGTCAACTAGGGGGGGGGGAGCCTTTAAAATAAAAGCTATACATCATAAGAAATTTCAAAGGACAGGATATAAAATCTTGTTTTTTATGTTGTTGTAGTCAAAATATAGTTAACAATGAAACTTCTTTCAACAAAATGAGATGAACGAATATGTGATAATAAATTTATAGAGAGTAGGGAAAAATAATGAAAAATAAAAAAATTGGATTAACAATTGTAATGTGTTTGTTATTGATCGTGGTAACGATTGGAGTTACTTATGCTATATTTACGTATACTAAAGAAGGTATAGTAGAAAATGTGATTGAATCAAGTACAGTAATCTTAACATATACCGAGGGAAAAACAGGAATTACGTTAAATGAGGCGTATCCCATGAGTGATGAGCAAGGAAAAGTATTAACAGGAACAAATAATGTTTTTGATTTTACTGTTCAAGCGAATTTATCAAGAGCAATGTCTATTGGATACGAAGTTACAGCCGTGAAAATTCCTATTGTTGATCAAATACCATTAGAAGACGATGAAGTTAAATTATATTTAGAACGAGCAATGGATCCAGATGTGACTTATCAAGAAGTCTTTATGCCAAGTAATTTTATTCCAAGTAGTGAACCAAGTGAAATAGGCTCTCCTAGTGGATCAATGATTTTAGATGCTGGAAACTTTACCAATGAGGGGATTACTATTTACCAATATCGTTTACGATTATGGGTAGACGAAAATGCTGAAATTCCAAGTGGCGAAACAAGAAAATATGGAGTGAGAATTAATGTTTATGCAAAACAGGGGGTAGTCAATTATACGGATGAGAGTTGTTTTACATTTGACGAGGCAACAGGAACAATCACTGATTATCAAAGTAGTTGTACAAAAAACGTAATTATTCCAAATACAATTGGTGGGGTTAACGTAATAAATATTGGCTCTAATGCGTTTAGAAATAAGCAATTAACTAGTGTAATCATACCAGATAGTGTAACTAATATTGGTGCAGGAGCCTTTAATAATAACCAATTATCTGATGAGCAAGCTTTTATTTATCAAAGGAACGCTGATGGGAGTGAAAATCATACGATATTGGTTAGTTATGGCGGAAAGAAAAGAGATGATGTTATTATACCAGATCAGGTGATAAGTATTGGCGATTTTGCGTTTTCTCAAAATCAACTAACTAGTATTACAATACCAGATGGTGTAACTTCATTAGGATCACAGTCATTTGCTGATAATCAATTAACAACGGTAGTGATACCTAAGGGAATAACTAATATTGAAGAAGCTACTTTTAAAAATAATCAGTTAGTAACAGTCGTAATTCCAAATACAGTAAAAAGTATTGGAAATGATGCTTTTTATATGAATAAATTAGCAAATATAACTATACCAGATAGTGTAACTTCACTAGGAGCACAGTCATTTGCTAATAATCAATTAACAACAGTAGCGATACCTAAGGGAATAACTAGTATCGAATATGCAACTTTTTATAATAATCAATTAACAAATATAATGCTTCCTTCTGGATTAAAGAGTATTGGAATGGATGCCTTTTATGTTAATCAATTGACTAATATTACTATACCAGATAGCGTAACAACGATTGGATCTTATGCTTTTGCTAATAATCAATTGTCAATAGTAACTGTCCCTAAAAATGTAACAACGATTGAAGCTGGTGCATTTCGTAAAAGTGTTGATAATTCTTCTAATCCTAATTTAACTAAGATTATTAATCAAACAGGAAAAGAATTTTCATGGTCGAATATTGCAAATGGTAGTCATAAAAATCCATTTATAACTGGGGAGATTTTTCATCCTTCAGGAAATATTGTGATAACTGATCGTTAGTTTATTCAAAATTAATAGGAAACTTTATTTTTTAGGTTATTGATTTTAGATAAAGTAAATGATAAAATAAAAATAAATAAAATATAAAGAAAGGGTAAGTATTTATACTTCTTCAGAAAGTAAAGTTGCATTAAAAAACGGGAAGTTAAATAAATAATTTACAGATGTGCAAGGTATGAAAATTAACCAAAAGTCAACTAAGGGGGGAGCCTTTAAAATAAAAGCTATACATCATAAGGAATTTCAAAGGACAGGATATAAAATCTTGTTCTTTTTCTTGTGTTAAATTATTGCTAACTTTTATCAAAAATCGACAATTTAAAGATATATTAATAAGAGATAATAAAAAAAGAAGGTAGAGAAAATGAAAGATAAAAGAAAAATGTTAATTACTGTTATTTTGTTACTATCAATAATTTGTGTAACTATAGGAGTAACTTTTGCAGCATTTAGTTTTGTCAAGCAAGGAACGGTGGAAAATACTTTAGAAACAGGAACAGTAATGTTAACGTATACAGAAGGGAAAACGGGAATTATTCTAGAAGATGCTTTACCCATTACTGATGAAACAGGAAAAATATTAACAGGAGAAAACAATGTTTTTGACTTCACGGTAACAGCAACACTAGGAAAAGCAACGACGATTGGTTATGAAGTAACAGCAGTAAAAATACCAATTACTGATATGGAACCTTTATTAGATACTGAGGTAAAACTTTATTTAGAGCGAGCAGTAGATCCAGAGATAGAGTATACTGAAATCATGGCACCGACTAATTTTATTCCAAGAAGTGAACAAAGTGAAGTAGGGAGTCCCGTTGGTTCAATGATATTAGATAAAGGAACGTTCTCTAATGAAGAAACAACCATTCACCATTATCGTTTGCGTATGTGGGTCGATGAAAATACTGAAATTACTGAAGTGCAAAAGAAATATGGAATAAAAATTAATGTTTATGCCAAACAGGATGTTGTTATGTATACTGATGAATCATGCTTTGCTTTTAATTCAACTAATGGAGAAATTACATGGTATTATAATAATAGGGATAATTGTCCGTTAGATGTAGTAATTCCTTCAACAATTAATGGAGTAGACGTTAAAATAATTGGAATGGGTGCATTTTGTGAAAATGAACCAACGTCTGGTATTTCTAATCATTTAACTAGTGTAGTGATACCAAATACTGTCATAAGTATTGGAGATTTTGCATTTTATAATAATAAATTAATGAATATTGTAATCCCAAATAGTGTAACTAGTATTGGAGGTAATGCATTTGAAGGAAATCAATTAACGCGTATAACGCTACCAAATAGTTTAACAGCAATTGGAAGTAGAGCTTTTCAAATGAATCAATTAACAAGTATAATGATACCAGATAGTGTAACAACAATTGGAATACAGGCATTTGCTCATAATCGAATTAAGGAGTTAGTTATTCCTAATAGTGTAACAAGTATTGGAAGTGCAGCCTTTATTAATAATCAGTTACCAAATGAAAAAGCTTTTATTTATAATAGAAATTCTGATGGAAGTATTGATTATACCTTACTTAATAGTTATGGAGGAGCTAAAAGAGAAAATGTAGTAATTCCAAATAGTATAATAACAATTGGAAATGATGCCTTTTCAAATGGCCAATTAATTAGTGTGACCATCCCGGATAGTGTAACAACCATTAGTGATTGGGGATTTTCTTATAATCAATTAACGGGTATAACTATCCCAGATACTGTAACTTCAATAGGAGAATATGCATTTTTTAATAATCAATTAGTGGGTGTAACTATTCCTGATAGTGTAATAACAATTGGAAGTAGAGCTTTTCAAATGAATCAATTAACAAGTATAACAATAGGAAATAGTGTAACAACAATAGGAAATAAAGCGTTTGAAAAATCTTCAATGTATAATAAAAATTTATTAACTATTGTTAATAAAACAGGAAAAAGTTTTGATTGGCAAAGTATAACAGGGGGTAATAGTGCAGCAACTTTTGTAACAGGAACTGTTGCTCATAGTTCAGGTGACATTATCGTTATGGATACTGAGTAAAAAAATTCTTTTTTCTTTAAGTCGTTCTTGAATTAAAAAAATCATCAAATGAATAGAATTTGTGCAGGAATTATTTGTATTTTTACTATTGATGTAGTAGAATATTGGTAAAGGAGAAATTGTAAATGGATGAACAATTATTAAAAGATGTTGAAGAAAAAATGAAAAAGGCTTTAGAAAACTTGGACAAAAGATTCGCTACTGTTCGAGCAGGTAGAGCAAACCCTAATAGCCTAGATGGAGTTACTGCTGAATATTATGGTGTTGATACACCACTAAAACAATTAGCGACAATTTCTGTACCAGATGCTAGAACATTAGCGATTAAACCATTTGATCGAAGTAGTTTAGGAGCTATTGAAAAAGCTATTCTAGCATCTAACTTAGGATATACACCAAATAATGATGGAGAAACGATTCGCATTAATATTCCTATGTTAACAGAAGAACGCCGTGTGGAATTAACTAAACAAGTAAAAGCTTTAGCAGAAGAAGGAAAAGTTGCTATTCGTAATATTAGACGTGATGCGATAGATGATATTGAAAAACAAGAATTAGCAGAAGATATGGAAAAACATTTAAAAAATGAAGTACAAGAGTTAACCAATCGATACAACAAAAAAATTGAAGAAGCACTAGAAAATAAAGAAAAAGAATTGTTAACAGTGTAATATAAGGGTAGGTATCTATGGATACTTACTTTTTGCTAGGGGGTAAATGATGAATGAAATTTATGGAATGATAATTCTTATTTCTTATCTTATCTTTTGCATAAGCTTTACGCAACTTTTATATAAAAAAAACTATCTAAATCACAATTTTAGTAGAAAATTTTTACATATTTTATTATCTAATATCGTTTTATTACTTATTAGCTTTATTGATAACATCATTTTAGCAATTGGTCTTCCTTTATGTTTTATTGTTATTAATTGTATTATTCATCACTATCACTTATTTCAAGCGATTGATAAAAAAGAAGATCATTTAGGTATTGTCTATTATGCTATAGCTATTTTTCTAGTAGTTTTTCTTTCTTATTTGACAGGCCATTTACAAGAAGGAGCACTTAGTATTTTAATTTTAGGATATGGTGATGGCTTAGCAGGATTAGTAGGAACAACGTTAGGAAAACATCCATTATTTAAAAAAACATGGGAAGGGAGTTTAACGTTATTTATTAGTGTCTTTCTTCTTGGCATATTATTTTCTATACCTTTATCTTTTTGCTTTTCTCTTGCTACCATTAGTATGCTTGTTGAACTTTTCTCAAAGCATGGATTAGATAATTTGTTTTTACCCTTAATCAGTTTTTTCCTTCTTTTGGTAGTAAGTACTAATTCCTTTATGATTTATCCACTGATGATATGGTGTCTAAACTTGAATTTAGCATTACTCATTTTTTCCTTGAAAAAATTAACGTTAGCTGGAAGTATAGCAGCCATTATTCTTGGTTTTTGTACCTTTTACTTTTTAGGAGCTTCATCTTTCTTCGCACTACTTTCCTTTCTTGTTGTACCTAATATCATAGAAAAATTTAGAAATAGAAAGAAAGAGAAAGAGAAAGAAGAAGGGCAACCTAGATCTATAGGACAAGTCATTGCTAATGGAATGATTGCTTTTATCTGTTCTTTAGGGTATGCGATTATTCCTCATCCTTACTTTATTATTTTATTTTTTGTTAGTATAGCTAGTGCTAATAGTGATACCTTAAGTGGTGAACTTGGTCAATTAGGAAAAGAGAAAGTCAAAAGTATCCTAAAAAGAGTAGAAGTGGAAAAAGGAATGTCAGGAGGCGTTACCAAATTAGGTTTTATTGGTGGTATCCTTGGAGCTTTCATGATAGCTTTGTTTGCATATGTTCAAATCCCAAAAATAGAAGTTTTCCTTTTTGTGATTATCTTTGGTTTTTTAGGAAGCATCATTGATAGCATCTTAGGGGAACTTTTAGAAGCTAAATATTATAGTCAAGAGGAAAATAAGATAGTGGAAAGAAAAATAGAAGGTGCCATTATCTCAGGTCATTCTTTTATTACCAATAATGTGGTGAACTTTCTTAGTAATTTTCTTGTATGCTTACTAGCAAGCTTAATTTATCTATGGATTTTTTAGTAAGCTAAGATAAAAATGACAAATTTTTTTAAATTTATTGACGACACATTGGGAATGTGTTAAAATTTTTATAGATAATAAAGGAGGAAATTCATAACATGAAAAAGTTAAATCGAAAAGGATTCACTCTAATTGAATTGTTAGCAGTTATTGTTATTTTAGGTGTGTTATTATTAGTTGCTGTACCAGCGATGAATAGTTATATTGAAAATTCTAAACGAGATACTTATGTGCAAACAGCAAAAAGATTTATCAGTGCTGTACGTTACGCGGCTATTCAAGGATCCGATTCTCTAGAGGGATATGATTTACCAGCACCAGGTAGTGCTTTAGTTGTAAAAACT
>CASRZP010000042.1 GCA_949440065.1 uncultured Bacilli bacterium | reverse complement strand
GTCCAAGAGTTAAATCAACACCTATTTCCATTAACTTAGACGTTAACGCTTCTAAATGTTCTGGAATAATATTATCAATTTTTAAGTAATTTCCACATAATGCTCCAATGATAATATATGTTCCTGCCTCTATCCGATCAGGAATTACTTCATGAAAACAACCGTGCAAACTTTCTACTCCCTCAATTTTTATTCTTGATGTTCCTGCTCCAGTAATTTTAGCACCCATATTATTTAAAAATGTAGCCACATTAACAATTTCAGGTTCCTTAGCAGCATTATCAATAATAGTCATTCCCTTTGCTTTTACAGCAGCTAACATAATATTAATTGTTGCACCAACGCTTGCAATATCTAAATAAATATTGGCTCCCTTAAGTTCATCCGCAGTAATCGTATACTTATTTTCTTCAATTTCTACTTTTGCACCTAATGCTTCAAGCCCTTTTAAATGCAAGTTAATTGGTCTAGCTCCTATCGCACAACCTCCCGGAAAATACATCTGTGCTTTTTTATACTTACCTAGTAAGGCTCCTAAAAAATAATAAGAGGCTCTTAACTTGCTCGATTTATCACAAGGAATTTCTTTATTTTGCATATTTTTAGCATCAATTACTATGCTTTCACTAGCACGATGGATATCTACTCCTAAAAAAGTAAGAATTTCACATAATGCTGATGTATCCGTAACCTCAGGAACATTACAAATAGTAACCTCATCTTCAGCTAATATGGCTGCTGGAATTAAAGCTACTGCACTATTTTTTGCTCCACCTATTCGTATAGTTCCTGATAGATTGGCTTCCCCAACGATGGATAATGTTTTCATACTCTACCTCCATACTACTATATTTTATTATTGATATGTTCCTTGGTGCTATTATTTCGACTAAATTCTAGAATGAATTCCTTCACTTTTTCTATCATCATAGCCCTTCCACTACCAATGATCTTCCTAGGATCATACACCTCTTTATTTTTTTCTAGATATTTTCTTACCTCTGTTGCCCATATGATTTGCAGTTGTGTATTGATATTTATTTTATTTATTCCACAGTCAATGGCTTTTTCTATTTGTTCTTTGGGAATTCCCGTTCCACCGTGTAACACTAAAGGAATAGGAATGGCTTCTTTTATCTTTTTCATCGTATCAAAATCCAAATTAGGTTTTCCCTGATATAGTCCGTGAACACTTCCTAAAGCAGGAGCAAGTGAATCTACACGAGTCATGTCATAAAAGGAAACTACTTCTTCTAACTTAGCATAACAAGCATTTGAGGTTATATCTTCTAAACTATCACCGATGTGTCCCAATTCAGCTTCTACGCTTACCCCACGAGGATGTGCATACTCTACCACCTTTTTAGTGATTTCAACATTCTCTAAAAAAGAAAAACGCGATGCATCGATCATTACCGAGGTAAATCCACTATCAATCGCATTTTTACAAGATTCTACGCTGGAACCATGGTCTAAATGTAAGCATATATCAGTGGTAATATTTAATTCTTCAATTAAACTAGAAACAATATGATAAACAATGCGATATCCTCCCATATATTTTATAGCACCTTCGCTAACACCTAAAATCACTGGGGTTTCTAAATCTTTAATAGCTTCTAAAATATAACGCGTCCATTCTAAATTATTAATATTAAAATGGGCTATCGCATATCCTTCCTTTTTGGCTTTGGATAACATCGCCTTACTATTGACTAACATATATATCACCAATTTAATGATAGACAAAAACCTTCTCTTTGTCAAATAAAATTCTAAGCAGAAAAAGAAATTAAAAGAATAGATAATCTAAAGCAAGTAACAATAAAATTATACTTCCAAGGAAAGAGGCAAATTTTCCATAACGATTACTAAATACATTTCCAATATGTAAACCAAAATAAGTAAAGAAAGCACTAACAAGAGAAAAAATTAAAGAAGACAAAAGCAAATGTTTATCATATGTTCCAAAAGCTAAACCGATGGAAAAACTATCTATACTTACGGTAAAAGCAAAGGCGATCAAAGCAAAAAGCGAAGTTGGTACGGTGAGTTTTTCATCTTTTTTTAAGGAAATCAACATTTCTATTGCAATGACTAAAAAGATAAGACCTACAAAAATTTTAGGATACATGATAAATTGTGAAAGGAACACATCTCCTAAAATATAGCCAAAAAGAGGCATAAAAAAATGAAATATTCCAACGCATAAACTTAATTGTACTCTTTTCATTTTAGCTAAATGCATCGTCCCATAAAAAATTGCTAAAGAAAAAGCATCCATACTAAGTGCAATGCCAACTAATAATTTACTAAAAAAAATACTCATATCCATCACCTTGGTAAATCATACGAGATTTTTTATCTATTCATACATCATTTTGTAAAGGAGTTCCATAACTTTTTAAAAAACGATTGGTACTCTACCTTTTCTTCAAATCCTTCATTATCTAAAAAACATAGAGGGGGAAACAGTACACACCACCAATTATCACCTTTTCCTTTTCCTAAAGTAACGACTAAAGATTCGTAATATCCTTCTTGATATTTATGATTTTGATACGTTTTCTCGGGAAATAAATGATAACCATAATCAAGAGAGTAATTATCACTTTCTTGGTTTAAATTTTCTAATGTTGTTTTTACTACATTATCTAAAAGCGGGAGGTTATTATTTAATAAAGTTCTTGCTTCATCTAAATTTTTTGCACTTTCTAGAATATTAAAAATTGTTTCTTCTAATTGTTCTTTCACTTTACCTTTAATTCTTTGATCACTAGGTAAATTACTATTAGCAATTACGCGAAAACGGATTGACTCATTAGGAATAACTTCATCTTCCTTTGGTTTATCGTTCATCATAATAAATAATGCTACTATAACTAAGGCTATATAACCTAATCTTTTCATTAAAAATCACCCTCATTTTAATCATGAAAGGTGATGTTTTCGCTTATTCGTTATTTGATATGACAAAAATCATTCTATCTCGACTTTGTAGATCTTGATGAGTAAAAATTTCTACATGAGAAAGATGTTGATGAATAATGGATACCACTTCATCTTTTTGCGTTGCCCCTATTTCAAAACCTAATAAATACTTTTGATTCACAAAATTTGCCACTTGTTTGATGATTTCCTGATAAAAGTATAACCCTTGGTTAGGTGCAAACAACGCCACATGTGGTTCATATTGTAATACCTTATCATCGACTACTTCTTCTTTAGCAATATATGGGGGGTTAGAAATAATGATATCAAAGGTTCCTTTTATGTTAGAGAAAATATCACTATTTACCAAATCTACATCGGCATTTAAGTTTATTGCATTTCTTCTTGCCACTTCAAGAGCATTTTCACTAATATCGGCTAATACCACTTTTGCTTGAGGCAATTGTTTTTTTAAAGTAATTCCTATATTCCCACTGCCTGCACAAAGATCCAAAATACGTAAATTATCATTATCTTTAAAATACTTTTTGACATACTTTAGTGTATTTTCTACCAACTCTTCTGTCTCAAATCGTGGTATTAATACATTTTTATCTACTTGATACCAATTTCCATAAAAGTTAACTCTACCTAAAATATATTGAATAGGCTCGTTATTTTTTAGGCGATTAACCATTTCTTTATAGCGTTCTACTTCATTTATTTCTACTACTTGATGTAAGTCATTTAACAGTTCAATAGGATTTTTTCCTAATAATTCACTAAGTAAATAGTAAACATCCTTTTTGTGAAGATAACGTTTTCCATAAATAATTAAATCTTCAATGGTCATTCTTCTATATTACCTTCCAAATGACGTTTTTGATCCTCTAGAATAAGGGCTTCAATAATTTCTCCCAATTCTCCTTGCATTACTCTATCTAATTGTTTTGTAGTAAAATTAATGCGATGGTCAGTCACACGATTTTGAGGATAATTATAAGTTCTTATTTTTTCAGAACGATCTCCTGTTCCAATTTTGTTTCTTCGCTCATTTCCTGCTTTTTCTTCATGTTCTCTTATCATTTCCTCATATATTTTTGCTTTTAACATTTGAAGTGCTTTTTCTCTATTTTTAATTTGACTTCGCTCATTTTGACAAGTTACCACGATTCCCGTTGGCAAATGAGTCATTCGAACAGCACTATCGGTTGTGTTAACATGTTGTCCTCCAGCACCTGATGAACGATATACATCTACTTTTATATCTTTTTCATCAACATCTACATCAATATTTTCTGCTTCTGGCATTACAAGTACAGTAGCAGTCGAGGTTTGAATTCGACCTTGTGATTCTGTTTCAGGAACACGTTGAACACGGTGTGAACCACTTTCATATTTTAATTTTCGGTAGGCATCTTTTCCTTTAATCATAAACTCAATTTGACTAAATCCTCCTGCTTCTCCTTCTACCATATTGTATACTTCATAAGTATAATGCTCACTTTCCGCATAGCGAATATACATTCGATATAGATCTCCAGCAAAGATATTTGCTTCATCTCCACCAGCGGCACCACGAATTTCCACGATCACATTTTTACCATCATTGGGATCTTTAGGAATCAATAAATACTCTAGTTCCTTCTCTAGTTGCTTTTGCTTATCTTCTAACTCACTTAACTCTTCCTTAGCTATTTCTCCTAGTTCAGGATCTTTTACCATTTCTTTAGTATCACTAATATCTGTTAGTAATTCCTTATACTTTCTATAAACCATCACCACTTCTTCTAGACTTGACATTTCCTTTGACAACTCTTTGGTTTTATTGATATTACTTAGGGTTTCTGGTTTTGTTAATTCTTCACTTAACTCTATATAACGTTTTTCTGTTGCTTCTAATCTTTCAATCACTATATATCCCTCCACTAATAAACAATAGATAAAAAAGCTAGGTAGTTATTGTTCTAGCTCCATTTCATCTTCGTCAATTACCACTAAATCTTTTAACTCGTCGTCACCATCATCGTAATCATCCTCTGTTTCATCCATATCAAAATCTGATGATTCTTCTTGAGCGTCTTCCTCAATTTCTTCTTTTACATCTTCTAATTCATCATCCTCTTCATCATCTAAAATCATTATTTTCTCTGAAGCATGACGAGTACGTAAATCCCATTTACCATCAGTTAATAAAATAAAACGTTTATCAGTCGTTAATGATGTGTAGAAATCTCCTATTTTATTTTCAAATACACTGTTAGGTAACCCCAACAACATTACAATTTGCTTAAATATTTCTGCCGTATTCATCTGTCCGTTTTCTTCTAACAACAAATTAGTAATATCTTTATATGAAAGTAATTCTAATTCTTCTTTACTCATATTTTTGATTTTCATTTTCTTACCTCCTACATTTTTTCATATGCTTGTATTCCCACTAGCGATAAAGCATTTTTAATGGTAATTTGTACAGCCTTGATGAGTGCTAAATGATCAATAGTATATTCTATATCATCACTAACAATTTTCTCTAGTGCATAGTAATTATGGAATAAACTAGCTAACTCATACACGTAATTGACAATGGGATGGACCTCTTTTCTAATTGCGCATCGCTTCGTAATTTCTGGGAATTCATAAACCTTTTCTAACACATTATATGCACTATCACTAGTTATGCTCTTATAAGTTGCTTCCCTACTCAATAAATTTTCATTGGCATTTAAAATAGAACAAATTCTAGCGTGAGCATAATTGATATAGTAGACTGGATTATCATTAGATTGCTTAATCGCTAAATCTAAGTCAAAATCAATTTGTGTATCTGGACTATGACTAACAAAAAAGTACCTAGCTACATCTTTTCCGACTTCATCTAATAACTCATCAAGTGCTACAGCATTTCCTGTTCTTTTACTCATTTTTACCTCTATTCCATTACGAAGAAGCCTTACCATTTGTAAAATTAGTATTTCCAATTTTTTAGAATCATATCCCATCATTTCAATACTTGCTTTTAATCTATTGGTATAGCCGTGATGATCTGCGCCTAAAATGTCAATTAATTCATCATACCCTCGTTCATACTTATAAGCATGATATGCAATATCTGGCAGCAAATACGTATTTGTTCCATCCTGTTTTATTATCACCCGATCTTTATCATCTTGATACTTCGTCGTTTTTAAAAACAAAGCCCCATCTTCCATATATGTATTATCTGATTGTTTTAATACCTCAATCGCCTTTTCTACTCGTCCTTCTTGATAGATAGAACTTTCTTTTGTCCACTTATCATAAACTACGCCAAAACGTTTCAAATCTTTTTCGATCTTAGCTAACAGTTTTTCCATGGCATATTCTTTAAAATATGATAAATCTTTATCTAACCATTTATCTTGATATTCTTGATACAATTCTTTTGCCATTACGATAATATCTTCTCCATGATAACCGTTTTCTGGAAAGTTCACTGTTATATGACAACACTCTTTGTACCTTGCTAACAAAGATAGTCCTAAATTATTAATTTGGTTTCCTGCATCGTTAATGTAATATTCTTTAGTCACATCGTATCCTGCAAAAGACAAAATATTAGCCAAGCTATCTCCCAAGGCTGCACCTCGAGCATGTCCTAGATGTAAAATTCCCGTTGGATTTGCACTGACAAACTCCAAATTTATTCGTCTATTTTTCCCAATGTTAGACCTTCCATAATTTTCTTGTTCTTCTAGTACCTTCTTTATATTTTCTATTAAATAATCCCTTTTCACAAAAAAATTAATAAAACCTGGTGCTTTCACTTCAATTTTTAAAATTCTCTCATCATTTATATCTTTCGTTAACATCGTAGCAATTTCTAATGGACTTTTCTTTAACAAACTTGCTAATTTCATCGCAATATTACTAGCATAATCTCCATTATTTTTATCTTTACATTTTTCTATTACAAATTCATTCGGATAATCAATTGATAAAGTCCTCATTTGGTGTTCTAATAATTCTTTTAATTGTTCCTTCATCCTATTCCTCCACCCAACTTATACAAATATTTTTAACATCATCATTTTCTTCTAATTGATAAGATACTTCATATCCATTTTTCCATTTTTTTTCAATTTTTATCCATAATGGAACTTCAAATTGTAACTTTTCAACCTTTAATTCATACCTTAACCTTTTTTTAGAAAAATAGAAGGTTGATTTTTTTTCTTTATCTTCTCTAATCAATAAAAGATTGTCTAAATCAAAGTGATAAGTTGCATCATCATAACGAAAATGAATTTTATGTAAATTTTTAATACCAGAACACATAAATTCGTATTTTCCGTCCATATTAACTAATGAAAAATCAACTCTAATCTTAGACATAAAAATCACACCACAAATTTCTAATTTGCATTATAACATATCTTTTCCAAAATGCATACATATTTTTCACTATTTTTTTAACACTTCGACAATGAAAGGAAGCGCTAAGGATGAAAATTGTAAAAAGAGTAGTAAAATTCATAGTAATCATGAGTATTTTGTTTATGCTTTTAAATGTTTTCGTTTATACTTATGCAAAGCTAAGTCCAAAAATTCAAATTAAAAGTGCAAATAGTTTTGCCCTTTATGATAAAGATAAGCAAATGTTTTTTCAAGGATCTGAAAGTAAGGAATGGATTAATTTAGAAGAAATTTCTCCTTATTTAGTAGATGCCACCTTATCTATTGAGGATAAACACTTTTTTTCTCATCATGGATTTGATTTCTTACGTATTGCCAAAGCCCTTTATATCAATATCACCTCAGGTTCAAAAAAACAAGGGGCCTCCACCATTTCACAGCAATATGCTAAAAATTTATTCTTAGATTTTGATAAAACATGGCAACGTAAATTAAAGGAAATGTGGTTAACCTTAAAATTAGAAACACACTACTCTAAAGAAGAAATTTTAGAAGGATATTTAAATACCATTAACTATGGACATGGTATGTATGGAATTGAAAATGCTGCTAAGTATTATTTTAATAAAAGTGCTACCAACCTATCTTTAGCAGAAGCAACAATGTTAACAGGAATTCCTAAATCACCTTCTAACTATTCCCCTTTAGTAAATTTTGATTTAGCTAAAAGTAGACAATTAATCATTTTAAACTCGATGGTAAAAAATAAAATGATTACTCAAGAAGAAGCGGATCTTGCTTATTTAGAAGAGCTAAACTTTACAGGAAAAAGGCAATATGTTAACTTAAGTACCATTATGTATTACCAAGATGCTGTCATTAAAGAGTTAAAAACGATATCTTCAATCCCTTCTTCTTATTTAGATACTGGAGGGCTAAAAATTTATACTACTTTAGATATTAATGCCCAAACATTGCTAGAAGAAAATGTAAAAGAAATTATGCCAGATAATACGTTACAAACTGCTGCTATTATGATGGATCCTAATACTGGTGGAGTCATCGCCTTAATCGGAGGACGGGATTATAATGCAAGTCAATTTAACCGTGCCATCCAAGCTAAACGACAAGTTGGTTCCACGATGAAGCCTTATTTATATTATTCGGCTTTAGAAAACGGATTTACTTCAAGTACTACTTTTACTAGTGAAGAAACTACGTTTACCTTTTCAGGAAACAAAAGTTATAGTCCCCAAAATTATAATGCCAAATATGGACATAAACCAATTTCCATGGCTACAGCAATTGCCTACTCAGAAAACATCTACGCTGTAAAAACTCATATGTTTTTAGGAGAAAATTCGTTAGTCGATATGGCAAAACGAGTAGGAATCACAGCTGAATTGGATCCTATTCCATCCCTTGCCTTAGGGACAGGAGAAATTAGTGTATTAGAAATGGCCGCGGGGTACTCTGCCTTTGCTAATGAAGGATACAAAGTAAAACCTCATTTCATCACGAAGATCGAAGATGGATATGGTAATATTTTATATGAATACAAAGAAGAAAAGGAAGCCGTGTTAAATAAAAGTTTAACCTTTATTTTAAATAATTTATTAACTTCTACGTATGATACTGACTTTATCGATTATAATTATCCAACGGCAGTAGGAATTAAAGCAAGACTTACCAACAAGTATGCCTTAAAATCAGGAACAACCAATACGGATAACTGGTACATTGGTTATACACCTGAAGTAGTTACTACGGTATGGGTGGGTTATGATAACAACCAAGCTTTAGAAGTTTCTGAATATAAATACGCACAAAATATCTGGGTGAATTCTATGGAAGATTATTTTAAAGATAAAGAAGCAACATGGTATACTATGCCTAGTAATGTCGTGGGGATTTTAGTTGAACCCATCTCAGGAAAACCTGCTACTGAGAGTTCACCTAAAAAAAAGGTCATGTACTTTATTAAAGGTACTGACCCTAGTCGTGAAGACCCTGTATTTGATGAATATGCTACTACTGATTAAGGAATAATTTTCACTCTATCTCCAGTTTTTGCTAATGTAGCATTGGCATCATCGGTATCTAAGTGGCATTCTAAGAAATAGTTTTCTCCTTCTTTGATTTTAACATGTTGTAATATGGCACCTTTTTTACCACCTAGTTCAATAGATACTTCATCTTTATCTTCTAAATGAAGTGCTAGTCGATCATTTTTTGTCATATGTATGTGCCTTGTCGCTAAAATGGCACATTCTTTTTTTATGGAACCATTGGTACCAATGATTTCTACTAACGAAGCTGAAGTTAAATCTCCAGAATCACGAATGGGAGGGTCAATGCCTAGTTGATAAGCATCTGTTTTACTTATTTCTACTTGGGTATACCCTCTTAATGGCCCTAATAAGCGAACATTTGGTATACAATTCTTTTCTGTTTTTATGGTAACCGTTAAGTTGGATGCAAATTCTCCTGGTTGAACAAGTTCCCTTTTTATTTCTAGAGGAGTATTTCCAAATAAGGTTTGGTAATCTTCTACATTCAAATGTACATGACGATTAGAAACACCTAATACTATATCCATTCTATCATCTCCTAAGTTATTTTATCACTTTTCTCTTTTTTCGTAAATATTTTTTCATCTTTCCCATATAATGAAATAGCGAAAGGAGATTTTTATGAATCAAAATACATATTCCAATCCATATTTAGGAGGAAGTCAACCCCCTATTCAAAATTTTCCTAATTACCAAGGACAAAATCAAAATCCCATTGGGCAACCTCAATATGCTGAGAATCTTTTACAATTAAATCGAGGTAAAATGGCTAAATTTTATATGTCATATTCTGATTCTATTGAGTGGCGTGATCGTATTTTTGAAGGAATCATTGAAGACGCTGGTAGAGATTATACTTTATTAAGAGACCCTAAGGATAATCATTCTACTATTTTATGGAATGTATATTTGAATTTCGTTGAATTTGAAGAACCAATTAACCATTAATTTAAGCATATAATAAAATTTTAAAAACACATCTCATATTTAAAGATGTGTTTTTTGTACATAAAATAAGCAAAATATAATTATTCTATCACATTTTATTATTGATAAGTTTTTTGTTTTTGATATGTCCCTTTTATCGAATTTGCTAAATCATTTGATGATATTTGTTCAAAGTCTGTCCCATTTTCCTCAATAAAACTTATTAACATAGAAATAGCGTGAGCAAGTTCATCATCTTGTAAATAACATACCATTGATTGATAATATCCTAGTATTTGTTGATTTGGTAACTTCAAGCCTTTGGTCATATAATCATCATTTCCTACTATAACCATAGATGAACCCTGCTGATAAATTTCCATCAACATTTTTTGGGTTAAAACCGTAATATTATCTAATTTTTCTAAATTTTCTTTTAATGCAAGTATCGTAATTTTTTCACTACACCTATCCATAGTGCGATATCCATATCTATCTATACTATTTATTGTAGAATATGTTATTGTTTTTATCTCATATTGCAAAGAATCGTTATTGGCCAATAATTGTAAAACTTCTTCATATAGATTGTAAAAATCTTTGACATCTTCATTCGTAATAACGTGATGAACTATTTTATCAAAATCACCTGGCTTTTGATTTAACAAAATTTCTTTTAAACTTTCTTCAACCATGATTTCCTCCTTTATATTTATTATTACACTATAACTAACTTTTTTTTACATCTTTTGGTACTATAAAAGTGTAATAATTCATTACAGAAATGTGATTGAATATTACA
>CASRZP010000041.1 GCA_949440065.1 uncultured Bacilli bacterium | reverse complement strand
AAGAAGTAGGTGCCTTAGAGAAAATTTTAAATGATGAGAAGTTATTAAAAGAAGTTATGAAACGAGAATTAAAGCAAATTAAAGAAGAATACGATATTCCAAGACTTACTGAGATTAAAGATTTTATCACAGAAATTAAGATTGATACCACAGAAATGATTCCTAAAGAGGATGTTGTTGTCATGGTAACAAAAGATGGTTATGTTAAACGAACTAGCAAGAGAAGTTATTCCTCATCTGTAGATGATGCTCAACTGAAAGATAATGACTATGTTCTTGGTTTATTCGAACTAAATACCTTAGATACTTTATTACTATTTACTAACTTAGGAAATTATTTGTATGTTCCCGTTCATTTACTACCTGATTTAAAATGGAAAGATTTAGGAAAACATATTAGTAATATCATTAAATTAGAACAAGATGAAGAATTAATAGGAGCTACTCCTGTAGAGAGCTTTGATAAGGAAATGAACATTATTTTAGTAAGCAAAAATGGCTTAATTAAAAAAACGGCCTTAAAAGAGTTTAAAGCATCAAGATATACAAAACCAATTATTTGTATGAAATTAAAAGATGATGATAGGTTAATTTATGCTAGTGTAATTTTAGGTAATGAAATTTTCTTAAGTAGTTACAATGGTTATGGACTATGGTTTGACGAAGGGGATGTTCCTATCGTTGGACTACGTGCTGGTGGTGTAAAAGCGATGAATTTAAAAGATGATTACTTAGTTAGTGCTAGTAGTTTTGACAAAGAAAATCATGATTTTGTTACTATCATTTCTAATAAGAAAACAGCCAAGCGTGTAAGACTAAGTGATTTTGAAAAAACATCACGAGCTCGTCGAGGACTCATTTTATTTAAAGAAGTAAAGTCTAACCCATATCATGTATTAAAAACTTTTGTTACGAATGTTCATTATGCCATTGGAACTAAACAAGATGATATTGTCATCTACCGTAATAGTGAAATTCCTATATTAGATCGTTACTCAACAGGATCAACCATTACAAAGCAAGAAATACTAGATGCCTTTATTGTTCAAGAACTAGTAGAAAAAGGTAAAAATAATACGCCTGTTCATGAGATAGAGGAAAATAATACCCCAGTAAAAGATGAAGAAGCTTTCTTAAAAGATATCGATGATCGATTAATGACAATTGATGATTTTCTAAATTAAAATCAACTATTTTTCCTTTTCGCATACACTTTAATAGGTGATATGTATGTCGAAGGAAAGTTTTAAACAATTTGCTAAAACTCATCCAGAACTAGCGAAATCAGTACTTAATAATCAAGGATCATGGCAAAAGTACTATGAAGTTTATGAAATGTATGGAGAAGATAGTGAGGTTTGGCGTCCTTATCTTAACCAAAATAATGGAAGTAGGGATGATAATTCCTTACAAGAGTTGTTTAATATGATTAAAAAAGTTGATTTAGAAACAGTAAGAAAAGGGGTAGCTGGGCTACAAAAGGCAATAACTTTAGTTCAAGATTTGCATTTAACAGGAAATAGCGAAAACACTAGAAATTATGAACCAAGAAACCGTTACCAGAGGTTTGATGATTAATGAGTATTGATTTACAAATGCAAATTAGAGCTAACCCTAATTTATATCGTTATCTAAGAGATAATTCGTACTGGTATAAGTTTTTAAATAGAAACCCTTTAGCCATTAAAGAAATGGAAAAAGAAATGAAAAAACGTTATAAGTTAACTATTGAAGATAAGGTGAATCAGTTATCACAAGGAATTGAAATGATTCGAACCTTTATTGATGTGATTCGCTAGAATATAACATTTAAAGATTAGGTGAATACCATTTTGGTGTAAACGCCAAAATGGTAAAATGGCAAGCAAAACAAAAGGCTTTGATAAAATATAAAGATACACAGGGGGTAATAATTAATGAACAAACTAAAAGAATATAATAAAACTATTTTTGAAGAAATAAAGCATATGGATGAATATGGTAATGAATTTTGGTATGCAAGAGAATTGCAAAAAGTATTAGAATATAAAAAATGGCAAAAATTTTTAAATGTAATAGAAAATGCAAAGTTTGCTTGTGAACAAAGTAATTTTATCATTGATGAACATTTTACCCAAGTGGGTAAAACATCAAAAATGCCTAATGGTGGAGTTAAAAATATATTAGAATATAGGTTATCAAGATATGCGTGCTATCTAATAGTGCAGAATTCAGATCCTAGAAAAGAAGTTGTTGCGTTAGGCCAAACTTATTTTGCCATTCAAACAAGAAAACAGGAACTAACGGAAAACGAATATAGCATGCTAACGGAAGATGAAAAAAGATTTTATCAACGGGATTTGACTAAAAAAGGCAATTATTCACTAAATCAAGTAGCAAAAAAGTGTGGCGTTAAAAACTTTGATAAATTTCACAATGCAGGTTATAAAGGATTATACAATGGAGAAACAGCTAATGATATTGCGAAAAGAAAAGGTCTAAGATATAGAGAAGACATTTTAGATAATATGGGTAGCGAAGAGTTAGCAGCTAATCTTTTTCGTATTACACAAACTGAATCAAAACTAAAAAAAGATAATATTTCTGGTGAAAAAAATGCTAACCAAACCCATTATTGTATTGGAAAAAATATTAGAGAAGTTATTGCAAAAAACGGAGGTACAATGCCAGAAGATTTGCCTACACCAGAAAAGTCTTTAAAAGAATTAGAAAAAGATACAAAAAATAGTAAAAAACTAGGTAATAAAGATAATATGAAAATAGAACAACAATAAATAAAGAAAGGAACAAGGTTATGGATGAATTAGTGGAACAACAATTAAATGTAGTAACCAAATTATTAGAAGAATTACCTTTATTAAAGAAGGTTCATCATACCTTAGAAGAACTCAAACAAGATGAAAAATTTATACAAAAATTAGAAAAGTTTCATCAAATGAAAGATGAACACACCAAAGAAAAAGATATTTTGCGTCAAGAATTAGAAGCAAACGAAGTATTTCAAAGATACAAAAAAGAAGAGCGAGAACTTATGCATTTAACATTTATCTTAACTGAAAAAATAAAAGCAATAAAGGATGAGAAATAGCGATGAAAATTATCAGCGGAAAATTAAAGGGAAGAGTCCTTAAAGGATACGATTTAGAGAAAACTCGTCCAACGATGGAGCGAGTAAAAGAATCAACCTTTGCCATGATTCAAAATAAATTACCAAGTAGTATTGTACTAGACTTATTTTCTGGAAGTGGTAACTTAGGTATTGAAGCCATTAGTCAAGGTGCAAGTAAAGTCTATTTAGTCGATAAAGAAAAAGCCGCCGTTAGAGTTATCGAAGAAAATGTATCTAAGTGTCACATCGAAGAGGAAACAGAAATATTTTTATTAGATTATATAAAAGCGTTAGCCTATTTTCATCATGCGAACATTCAATTTGATATTGTCTTTATTGATCCACCGTATAAAAGTGATTATGCTGCTAAAAGTGTATCCTTATTAGACGAATTAAATCTTTTACAAGAAAACGCTACTATTGTGGTAGAAACTTCATCTAGTAACTTTACTACAGATAAGTCTTCTTATACTTTAGAAAAATCAAAAAAATATGGGGATAAATTTGTTTATATTTATTCTTATCACAAAGAGCTTTGACTTCTAGCCAAATTTTGTTTATACTAATAATGGTGACGATAGATGAAATTAAATAATAAAGGGTTTGCCATTTCTACCATTTTATATAGCCTATTACTGTTAGCCAGTATGATTTTGTTACTTCTTTTTGCTAACCTTTCAGGCAACAAAAAAACGAATGATGACTTTGTTTCTCAAATTGAAGATGAATTAAATACTTGTGTATTAGATGGTTCTTGCTAATTTTAGTAAGAATTTTTTTAATATGGAAAAAGTTACTTTCTAATTAATATTTAAGTACTTTATATAAAGTGTGGTATACTAAATAAGAATAGGAGTTGAGGATGATGAAAACAAAAAAACTAATTTTACCTATAGTAATGTTACTTTTGTTAATTGTAGCAACCATCGGGGTAACGTTTGCGGCATTCACATTTACTAAGCAAGGTACAGTAGAAAATATCATTGAATCAAGTACCATTATGTTAACGTATACCGAAGGGAAAACAGGAATCATTTTGAATGAAGCGTATCCGATGAGTGATGAAACAGGAAAAATGTTGACTGGAGAGAATAATGTATTTGATTTTACGGTAACGGCAACTCTAGGAAAAGTAATGTCATCTCTTATGAAGCAACAGCAATAAAAATTCCCATGACAGATATGATACCCCTAGAAGATAATGAAGTAAAACTTTATTTGGAAAGAGCAATTGATCCAGAAACTACATATAGTGAAATTATGTCACCAGCGAACTATATTCCAAGGGATGGACAAAGTGAAGTAGGCCCACCTGTTGGAAGTATGATATTAGATACTGGAACATTCTCAAATGAAGGGGTAACGATATACAACTACCGACTTCGCATGTGAGTAGATGAAAATGCACAAATTCCTAATGGAGAATCAAGAAAATATGGAGTAAGAGTGAATGTATATGCCAAGCAAATTATTTTAGAACCAACGGATGAATCATGTTTTACTTTTAACACATCAACTGGAACAATTACTGATTATGATGATACTTGCCCAAAGAACATAGTAATTCCTAATATGATTAATGATATTCCTGTAACAAGCATCGGAAGTAGTGCATTCAATAGTAATCAATTAACGAGTGTAACAATACCAAGCAATGTAACAAGTATTGGAAAATCTGCATTTTATAAAGTTCATAGTTCTAATCCTAATTTAACAAAAATAGTTAATAAAACAGGAAGAAGTTTTAATTGGAAGGATATAACTGGTAGTGGTAGTAGTGTAGCAACTTTTGTAACAGGAACCATCGCTCATAGTGCAGGTGACATTATTGTTACTTCAGAATAAAATTATCATATATAGTTAAAAGCGCTAAGAGTTTTCTTAGCTTTTTTTATTTTAAAATAAATGGCGAAATTTGTTAGCAAAAAGTGTTGACAAGTGCTAGAAAGGTGCATATAATAATATTAGCACTTAGGAAATATTAGTGCTAATGGAGGTGTTATGATTGCTAACAAAGCGACAAAACAACATTTTAAAAATGATTGTCGAACAATATATCAAATTAGCAAAACCAGTAAGTTCAAAACTATTATGTAAACATTTCAAATGTTCTAGTGCGACCATTAGAAGTGAAATGGCATCCTTAGAAGAGTTAGGACTACTAGAGAAAACACATACCTCCAGTGGACGCATTCCAAGTGAAAATGGTTATCGATATTATGTAGATCACTTAATGGAGTTTAAAAAAATGGATTTAGAAGATATGAGAAAACTACAAATTATCTTCAAAAATCATGAATTGGTGTTATCTGATTGCATTAGTAAAAGTTTACAATTGATTTCTGATATGACAAGTTACACATCCATTGTTTTAGGAACATCATCTCATGAAAACTTGCTTAAACAAATCGATGTGGTTCCCTTAGATGAATCACAACTGATTGTCTTAGTCGTTACTGATAAGGGTCATGTAGAACACAAAAACTTAACCCTAGAAGATGTATCCCTTGACGAAGTCAAAAAAACCGTAAACTTAATCAACAAACTAATTATCGGAACACCCATTGATGAAATTAGTACCAAGTTAGAGTATGAAATTAAACCCATCATTGGACAATACGTTAATCAACATGAACAAATTTATAATGCTTTCTATACCGTATTTACCGATTTTCAAAATCAAAACATCAATATTGTAGGAAAGAATAATATCTTAAAACAACCAGAATTTAGCAATGTCGATAAAATTCGCGATATCTTTAATAAACTAGAAGATCATGAAACACTAGAAAAAATTAGTGAAGATGATGATAATAACATCAATATCTATATTGGAAAAGAGTCACACTTAGATGATGATATGACCGTGATTAAAACAAAATTTAAAACAGCAAACGATGAAGGAACCATTGCCATCATTGGACCTAAGCGAATGGAATATGACCGAGTGGTGAGTATGCTAGAATTTATTAAAGAAAATATTGAGCGATGAAGGAGATAACATGAGCGAAGAAGAAAAGTTAGAAAATATCAAAAATGAAAACGAACCAAAGGAAGAAAAAGCAGCCAAGGGCTTTGGTGGGAAGAAAAACAAAGAATTAAAAGAAAAAGATAAACAAATAGAAGAATTAACGTTAAAAAATCAAGAGTTAGAAAATAAAATCAAATATGTTCAAGCAGAAATGATTAACTATGGTAAACGCCGTGATCAAGAAATGAGCGATAGAGCAAAGTACGCTAATTTTGATTTGTTAGCAGATTTAATCTTAATTTTAGATAACTTCGAACGTGCCATTGGATTAGATGATAATAATTTATCCGATGAACTATCTAAGTTTCTCGTTGGTTTCAAAATGATTTATGGTCAGTTAAATGATACCATAAAAAAATATGGTGTAAACGAAATTGAAGCCTTAGGAAAACCATTTGATCCTATGTTACATGAAGCCGTGATGACCGATCAAGATGATACAAGAAGTGATAATGAAATTTTAGATGTATTATTAAAAGGATACCAATTAAAAGATCGTGTTCTTCGCCACAGTATGGTTAAGGTAAATCAATTACCAAAAGAAGAAACGATGAATGAAAATAATGAAAATGATAAAGGAGAGATGACAAATGAGTAAAATTATCGGTATTGACTTAGGTACCACAAATAGTTGTGTATGTGTATTAGAAGGAGGAAGTCCTAAAGTAATTCCCAACCCTGAAGGAGGACGTACCACTCCATCTGTAGTAGCTTTCAAAAATGGGGAGCGAATTGTAGGAGATGCAGCAAAACGTCAAGCATTAACTAACCCTAATACCATTTCTAGTATTAAACGTTTAATGGGAACAAGTGATAAAGTAGAAGCTGAAGGAAAGAAATATTCACCAGAAGAAGTATCGGCTATGATTCTAAGTTACATGAAAGATTATGCGGAAAGCTATTTAGGAGAAAAAGTAGAAAAGGCTGTAATTACTGTTCCAGCATACTTTAATGATGCACAACGTCAAGCAACCAAAAATGCAGGTAAAATTGCTGGACTTGAAGTTGAACGTATCATTAACGAACCTACGGCAGCTGCCTTAGCCTATGGACTTGAAAAACAAGATAAATCACAAACCATCTTAGTATACGACCTAGGAGGTGGAACATTCGATGTATCTATCCTAGAATTAGGTGATGGTGTATTTGAAGTTAAATCTACTAACGGTAACAACCACTTAGGAGGAGATGACTTCGATCAAAGAATCTTAGATTATTTAGTAGACACCTTCAAAAAAGAAAATGGAGTTGACCTTACTAAAGATAAAATGGCAATGCAACGTTTAAAAGAAATTAGTGAAAAAGCGAAGAAAGACTTAAGTGGAATGAGTTCTACGCAGGTATCTGCACCATTTATTTCACAAGGAGCTGATGGACCACTTCACTTAGATATGACCCTAACTCGTGCTAAATTTGAAGACTTAGTTCGCGATTTAGTAGAATCAACATTGACACCAGTTCAAAATGCTTTAAAAGATGCCAAGATTAGTGCAAGTGATTTGGATAAAGTAATTTTCGTTGGAGGATCAACACGTATTCCAATGGTATATGACTTAATTCAGAAAGAATTAGGAAAAGAACCATCACGTGAAGTTAATCCAGATGAAGTTGTTGCTATGGGTGCTGCTATTCAAGGTGGCGTATTAACAGGAGACGTTAATGACATCGTACTTTTAGATGTAACACCACTATCCTTAGGTATTGAAACACTAGGTGGCGTAATGACTGTGTTAATTCCAAGAAATACAACCATTCCAACGAGCAAGAGTCAAGTATTCTCAACGGCTGCAGATAATCAACCTGCTGTAGATATTCACGTATTACAAGGTGAACGTAGTATGGCAAACGATAACAAAACGCTAGGACGTTTCCAATTAACAGGAATTCCTGCTGCACCAAGGGGAGTACCACAAATTGAAGTTAAATTTGATATTGATGCTAATGGTATTGTTAACGTTAAAGCAAAAGACCTTGGAACCAATAAAGAACAAGCCATTACCATTACGGCTAGTACAAACCTATCAGATGATGAAATTGATCGTATGATGAAAGAAGCAGAAGCAAACAAAGAAGCAGATAAGAAACGTAAGGAAGAAGCCGATTTAAAAAATGATGCTGAACAATTAATTTTCCAAACCGAAAAATCAATCAAAGATTTAGGTGATAAAGTAGATACTAGCGAAAAAGAAGAAGCTTTAAAATTAGTTAGTGAATTAAAAGAAGCACTAGAGAAAAATGACTTAGACTTAATCAAGACAAAGAAAGAAGCCTTAAATGAAAAAGCTATGGCACTAGCTACCAAGGTATATGAAAACATTCAAAAAGAACAACAAGCGCAAGGAAATGATGCTACTTCAAGTAGTGATAACTCATCAAGTGATGATGGTGTAAAAGACGCTGAATACGAGGAAAAATAATCGACTTTAAAGTTCTAGGTGACTAGAACTTTAAGTTGTATATTGTATAGAAAATAATAGGAGACCAAAATGAATAAAACAATACCAAAACGTAGTGAAGTAGCAGTATAAGATAAAAGAACAACAAGATACTTGTTTAAGTTCTAGTAAAAATCTTTTATCCTTCTTACTTCTTGATAGCAATATTAGTCGCAAATTAGATAAATTAATTGTCTACTCTTCGATGAAAAGTGATCAAGATAAAGGAGATTCTACGTATCAAGAGTTAAGTGGAAGAGTAGAGCAGTTATCATCAAAGTATCAAGAAGTAATGGCTTTCTTTCAACCGAGTTTACTAAAAATGGATCAAGAAATCATTAATCAATGGATAAAAGATGAAGAAGGACTAAACCGTTTTAAACGTGTACTGACCCAGTTATTTCGTTATAAAAAACACACTTTATCAGAAAAAGAAGAACAACTGTTATCTTCTTTTCGCCCTGTTTTTGTAGCTAGTAATAAAACAGCATCACTTCTACGTAATGCTGATATGAATTTAGGTAAAGTGCATAATGAAGAAGGGGAAGAGATTACCTTAAGAGAAAGTACTTATAGTAGTCTAATCGAATCAAAAAATCGGACGATGAGAAAAGAAGCATTTGATACCTTATATCAATCATATGCTAACTTCAAAAATACTTTTGCATCAACTTATGAAGCTCAAGTAAAACTATCTTGCACGAATGCTAAAATTAGAGGATACGATAGTTCATTACAAGAAGCACTTTATGATGATAACTTAGATATTAGTGTCTATCACACATTGATTGACACCATAAAAAAGAACTTTAAACCATTATACCAATACTTTGCTTTAAAAAAAGAAGTATTACATTTAGATGAATTTCATTTATACGATGCCTACGTTCCTTTAATAGAAGGAGAAAGTAGAAATTACTCTTTTGACGATGCGAAAACTTTAGTGTTAAATGCTTTAAGTATTTTAGGAGAAGAATATCAAGAACAACTAAATCAAGCCTTTAACAATCGATGGATCGATAAATATCCTAATATAGGAAAAAGAGCAGGAGCTTACTCTTGGGGCTGTTTTGATACCCTTCCTTACGTATTACTAAACTATAACGGGGGACTTGATGATGTATCTACTATTGCTCATGAACTAGGTCACTCCATGCATAGTTATTATTCAAGAAAATATAACACGTATGAAGATCATAACTACGTTATCTTTACCGCTGAAATTGCAAGTACGGTAAATGAGTTATTGTTTTATCAATATATGCTAAAAAACTCTAATAGCAAACAAGAAAAATTAGAAATATTATCTAGTATGATGGACTTATTTAAAAGTACCATTTACCGTCAGACGATGTTTGCTGAATTTGAAATGTTTGCCCATAAAAGCGTAAGTGAAGGAAAAGTACTTACTAATGATTATTTAAGTGATTATTATTATCAATTAAATCAAGAGTACTTTGGACCTGATGTAAAAGTAGATGAAGCTATTCGTTATGAATGGGAGAGAATTCCTCACTTTTATACGCCATTTTATGTCTATCAATATGCAACGGGATTGTCTATTGCTAGCCAGATTGTAAAAAATATTAATGAACAAGGTAGCTCTTATGTTACTAAGTACATTAACTTCCTAAAGTCTGGAGGAAGGGATTATCCAATGGAATTATTAAAAACAATAGATATTGATATTAAAGATGCTAAGTATATTGAAAGTGCTTTAGCATTATTTCAAGATGTGATCAATCAATTTAATGAAGTCTATCATAGTTAGGATGTGAAAAAGTGGGAAAAAAAGATTATTATGAAGTCTTGGGGGTTTCTAAAAGTGCCTCAAGTGATGAGATTAAATCAGCTTTTAGAAAATTAGCTAAACAATATCACCCTGATATTAATAAAGAAGCGGGTTCTGAAGAAAAATTTAAGGAAATTCAAGAAGCGTATGCTGTGTTATCCGATGATAATAAACGTCGTCAATACGATCAATTTGGTCATGCAGCATTTGATCAAGCATCAGGTGGAGCTGGAGGATTCGGAGGTTTTGATGCATCAGGATTTGACTTTGGCGATATTTTTGATAATATCTTTGGAGGTGCTGGTTTTGGCTTTAGCTCTGGTGGTGCAAGGAGTTCACGTGCTAGTCGTGGAGCAGACACCTTAATGCGAATTAAACTATCGTTTGATGAAGCAGTATTTGGAACAAATCGTGATATTGAATTGGATGTTACGGAAAATTGTAGCGAATGCGATGGTAAAGGTGGTTTTGGTGAAAAAACTTGTGATGAATGTCATGGTTCAGGTACGATTACTAGTGAACAACATACCATTTTAGGTTCTTTCTTAACCAAGACAACTTGTCCTAAGTGTAAGGGAAAAGGAAAATCTTATGAGAGAGCTTGTTCTAATTGTAAAGGAAAAGGAAAGGTGCGTAATCATAAAACCATCTCTGTAACCATTCCAGCTGGAGTTGCTACCAATGATCGTCTTCGTGTTTCAGGAAAAGGAGAAGCAGGAACCAACGGCGGAAGTAATGGTGACTTATATTTAGAGTTTCAAGTAGCACCTCATGAGTACTTTAATCGCCAAGGGGATGATATTTATTTAGAAGTTCCTTTAACGATTACCGAAGCTGTCC
>CASRZP010000040.1 GCA_949440065.1 uncultured Bacilli bacterium | reverse complement strand
CATCAATAATTCCTCCAATGACTCGATTGACTTTTTCTAATTCCTTCATTAAATTTACTTTATTTTGTAGTCTTCCTGCTGTATCAATGAGCACTACATCATAATTTTCATTTTTTGCTTTGGTTAGCCCATCAAAGATGACACTAGAAGGGTCTTGATTTTCCATTCCTGTGGAAACATCAACTTCAATTTTTTGTCCCCATTCTTCTAGTTGTTCAATAGCCCCTGCTCTAAAGGTATCTCCTGCTACTAGCAAAACTTTTTTACCTTGTTGTTTTAACTGATAAGCAATTTTTCCAATTGTTGTTGTTTTTCCTACACCATTAACACCCACAAATAATAACACCGTTGGCCCAGTGGTGGCATATTGTATCTTATCGACTAACACATCATCATTAACATAAATGATAAATAACTCATCGACGATAATTTCTTTTAATTCATTTACATCGGTAATTTTTTCACTAGCAACACGAGAGCGAAGTCTATCCATAAAATTCATTACCGTATTAACACCAATATCCGCCATGATTAAGATTTCTTCTAACTCATCAAAATACTCTTCCGTAATCGCATGATACTTATTCGTTAAATTGACTAATTTTGATACAAAATTTTCTCTAGTTTTCGTTAGTCCCTTTTCATAAATCTTAACTGATTTTGATTCTTTAGAAGCTTTAGGAACATCATTATTTTTAACTTCGCCTTGAACTTCTTTTTCTTCTTTCTGTTCTTCATCCAATTCTATTTTTTTCTCATCTTGTAAATTCTTTTCCTGTTCTTGTTTGAACATTGATTTTATCTTGCTAAATAATCCCATTGTCATCACCATTATCATTGTATCAAATTTCTATTAAAATGTCTTGAATTTTAGATTAAAAATTATTAATTCATAAGAATTAAGTAGAAAATACAAAAAAGTGCTAATTCATAACACCTTATTTTAAACAGAAAAAAGTCAATTTTTTTACAAATACAATTTTTTTCTAGATTGAATTCAAAATTTATCGCTTATGCGTTTTAAAATATTCTTCTATGCTTTTATCGATAATTTCTTTTTCTTTATCATACCTAGGACGCATTAAAATCCACTCTGCTACATTCACAATCAACATAAGCACCCGCTCATTAGTAGGAACATACGCATAATATAATAGTACTAGATTACCTAACGTGGAAAAAAGCAACATAAATTTCAACAACTTTTTATAGGAAATATCCCTTCTATTTTCTAAAGGACGACTTACCCCTAATAAAATCGCTACTAAATTATACAAAATAAAAGCAACATATAGCATATTATCATTTAAAGGTAGCCCTATACGAGTTAATATAAAACCTGCTACCATCAATAATTGATAACGAATATAATAATAAAACACTATTTTCATGGTTCATCTCCTTGCAATAAAAAAATTTTTCTCATCAAACGCATCTAACTGGTTATAAAATAAACGTTTTTAAACACCAAATTGTTTTTAGTACTTCCATTATATCATGAAGGTGTGTAAATCATTAGTTAGTATTTACAGCTAAATTGCAAATAGCAATTCCTTTATTATAAAGGGTTTAGCAATATTTAATTTGATTTTTACTTATGAAATCTATACAAAAATGGATATTTACAACCTATTTTCGATTAGTATTTTAAGTTAAAACTCCATAAATAAAGAAAAAACGGCTGTAAATAGTAACAATCACTAGAAAAAAGGAATGGACAAAAGATAAATTTTATAGTATAATCTTAAGAAGTTAGTTCTTTATGTGTACTGATATATAAAAAAGAAAGGAGTTATTATGAATAACAGTGAACCAATTGAAACAAAAATTATTGTTTTAGGAGGTTTAGGAGAAGTCGGAAAAAACATGTATTGTGTAATGCATGGAGACGAAATTGTCATTATTGATGCAGGGGTTAGTTTTCCAGAAGGAGAATTATTAGGAATTGATTATGTTTTACCTGATTATACTTTTTTAAAACAACATCAATCAAAAATCAAAGCGTTAATTATTACGCATGGACATGAAGACCACATTGGTGGAATTCCCTTTTTATTACAAACGGTTGATATTCCAGCAATTTATGCACCTAATCAAGCTAAAGAATTAATTGCTTTAAAATTAGAAGACAAAAATATCCGTTATGACAATTTATTTGTGTATACCGATGAGACTAAACTAAAATTTAAACATATCGAGGTAGAATTTTTTAGAACTACCCACTCTATTCCTGATTCACATGGAATAGCAGTAACAACACCAAATGGAACCGTGGTAACAACAGGAGACTTTAAGTTTGACTTAACTCCCATTGGACCAATGGCTGACCTACATAAAATGGCAGAGATTGGAAAACGTGGCGTTGACTTATTAATTAGTGATAGTACCAATGCTTTAAATGAGGGAATGTCTATTAGTGAGTCTAAAGTAGATGATGCCCTATCTTCAATATTCGATCAGTATCAAAGACAAAGGATTATCATTGCTACGTTTGCCTCTAACATTTATCGTTTAAAACATATTGTAGAAACTTGTTTTAAACACAATAGAAAAATTTGTATCTTTGGTAGAAGTATGGAAAATAATATTGATATTTCTATTAAAGGCGGATACATCAATCATAAAGAAATTTTTTGTACACCAGAAGAAGCTAACCAAATGAAGCCTGGAGAAGTTACGATATTATGTACGGGTTCTCAAGGTGAACCACTTGCAGCATTATCTAGAATTGCGGAAGGAAATCATAAGCAAATTAAGTTAAGACCTGATGATATTGTCGTATTTTCATCTAGTGCAATTCCAGGAAATGCACTAAGTATTTCTAAAACGATTAATAAGTTATATTTAAAAGGTGTTAAAGTATTTACTAACACATCATTTAGTGAACTACATACTTCAGGACATGCTAATATTGAAGAGTTAAAGTTGATGATTCGTTTAATTATGCCTAAGTATTTAATGCCGTTCCATGGAGATTATCGAATGCTTCAAAATCATGCGAATGTAGGTATCGACTGTGGAATTCCTAAAGAAAACACGTTTGTATTACAAAATGGAGATATTTTATCCATGTTAAACGGGAAGATTTGGAAAGATTCTAGTATTCCTGCTCCTGATGTGTATGTAGATGGTAATCGAATCGGAGAAATCGGTGGTACGGTTTTACGTGATAGAAAGATTATGGCAAGTGATGGTATTTTAGTCGTCATCGCCAATATTGATATGAAAAAGCGAAGTTTATTGATTCGTCCAAATATTACTACAAGAGGATTCATTTTAATTAATGAAAATGAGGAGTTAATCAGAAAGATTGAAGGAATTGCATCGACTGCTATTGTGGAAAAGTTGAAAGAGTCTAATGCGAACTTTTCAGATATTAAAAATGCGATAACAACTTCACTAATTCCTATGGTTTTTGAACTAACGGGAAGACGTCCGATTATTTTGCCAGTAATTTTAGACATTAAAAAAGAAAGTACAGCCCTAGCAACGAACAGTTAGAGCTTTTTTCATTAAAAGAGTACAAGCTTTTAGTCTTGTACTCTTAAATTTTAAGCATATTTGGAAATATTGATGACTGCACGAATTCCAGCACCTGTATCACTAACGCTATTATTATTACTATCATAAACATCACCTGAATGTGATATCATAATTGCTAAATAAGAATCACCTGAAATTGCAGAGCTTGTCCAATAAATAAAATTTTCAGTTTTATTAATTGTTCCACCATACTTTACAGATTCAAATAAGTAATTATACATCCATATTGGGCAGGATTTTTGGTTTGTAGTGCATCCTAAAGCTTGAGCTTCTTGCACTGTTATCATCCTTGCTTTTGCCGTTCTCTTATCTAATGTATAAGTATTTACTGAACAATTATATTTTTTTTCTATAAAGTTATAACTACAACCCGTGAATGCATTATCTTTAAATGTAGTTATTCCTAAAGTATATGTCTGCTCTAATACATTTGTCCACTTTTTTGTGTTTTCTTCTAATATTGATAAAGCTGTCAACGGTCCACTTGTATTTTTAGCAGCATCAGCATACCACGCCACCGAATCATTTGTATTTTCTCGTTGCTGCAAAGTCAAAGTATCTCCCTCATCAAACATCACATGAAAATATTTTTCTTCGGTATCGTTCACTTTATATTTAATAATGGTTCCAGCCTCATAAGTTTTTGGAGGAATTTCTAATTCAACACAAGTTGCTTCTTCCCCCGTTACACAAAAATTAGAGGAACCTGCTTCTTGATTATACACATAAACATTTAAAATATTTGGATTAGGACCTTTTACTACTGCTACATCTTGTTTAGCATACACATTAATTTTTATTCCATACTTCTTTTGCATATCTGTAATTTCCGTGTTTTCATCTACCCACATGCGCAAACGGTAATGGTGAATAGTTGTTCCCTCTTGTGTAAAATTTCCTTGGTCTAAAATCATGCTTCCTACAGGTGATCCTATCTCTGTCTGGGTTTCTCTTGGTATAAAATTTGTAGGTTCCATTATACTTTCATAAGTTGTATCAGGATCTATGGCACGTTCTAGATAAAGTTTTACTTCATTATCTAATAATGGTGTCATATCTGTTATTGGTATTTTCACTGCTGTTACTTCATAGCCAATTAAACTAGATTTACCTAATGTAGCTGTTACCGTAAACTCGAAAATATTGTTATCCCCTGTTAGTAATTTTCCTGTTTCATCACTAATAGGTAAAGCATCTTCTAGGATGATTCCTGTTTTTCCTTCGGTGTATGTTAACATTACCGTTGATGATTCTATTGTGTTTTCAACAGTTCCTTCTTTGGAAAAAGTAAACGCTGCATAAGTTACGCCAATCGTTACAACTACTAATAGCAATAACATAACTACAGATAAAATTATTTTTTTCTTTTCCATTAATTTCACTCCTCCTATTTTTAAGACACAAAAAAGAATGAAAGCTTATGCTTCGCTCTTGTATCTCTTATTGAATAGCTTTATTTTAAGGTCTGCCCCCCTAGTTAATATAGGGTAAACAAAGCAAGGTGAAAAACAACAAAATTGATGGATTAATTCTATCATTTTTACACCTTCCTTCTTTTATTTTGCTTCTTCTTGTGCTCTTGTTTCGCGAATTACAGTAATTTTAATCGTACCAGGGTACTGCATAGTTGACTCGATTTTTTCTTTCACATCACGTGCGATTCTATGACTGGTTAAATCATCAATTTCTAAAGGATTCACAATTACTCTAAGTTCTCTTCCTGCTTGTACAGCAAAAGTCTTATCCACTCCATCAATATCATTAGCCACTTTTTCAAGTTGTTCCAATCTCTTAATATAATTTTCCAAAGAATCATTTCTAGCCCCTGGACGAGAAGCACTTAATGTATCAGCAACATTGACCAATACAGCAATAATAGAATCAGCTTCTACATCACCATGATGAGATGCGATTGCATTTAGTACAATAGGTGACTCATTAAATTTTCTTGCAATATTAAGTCCAATTTCTACATGACTTCCTTCCATTTCATGGTCGATTGATTTACCAATATCATGTAATAGTCCTGCACGTTTTGCTATTGCCACATTTTCTCCAAGTTCTGCTGCTAACAGTCCTGTTAAATGTGCTACTTCCATGGAATGTTTTAATGCATTTTGTCCATAACTCGTTCTAAAATGTAGCTTTCCAATTAACTCTACTAACTCAGGATCCATCTTTGTAATTCCTAAGTCAAACAAAGCATCATTTCCTAATTCGATAATCTTTTCTCTAGTATCCTTACTTACTTTATCATATAACTCTTCAATTCTCGTTGGATGAATTCTACCATCCTTAATTAGTGTTTCTAAAGTAATCCTTGCAATCTCACGACGCAAAGGGTCAAAACTAGATAACACTACTGCTTCAGGAGTATCATCAATAATCAAATCTACCCCAGTGATGGCTTCAATCGTTCGAATATTTCTACCCTCACGTCCAATGATTCTCCCCTTCATTTCCTCATTAGGAAGTTCCACAACCGTTACTGTTTGTTCACTAGCAACATCAGCGGCATACTTTTGCATACTATTAACAATCAAGTCCTTAGCTTTCTTATCTGCCTCCAAGCGAGCTTCATTTTCTCGCTCTTTCATGTACGCTGTTAACTCTTTTGTCATCGCTACTTGTACTTTATTTAGCACCAATTCGCGGGCTTCTTCCCTACTTAGATTAGAAGTTTGTTGCAAAAGTTCCATTTGTTCTTCTTTCAATTCTTCCACTTTACTATATTCATTTTGTAGTTCTTTTTGGCGTTCACTTAATTTTTCTTCGCGCTCGTCTAAAACACTCTCCCTCTTTTGGTAAAGTTCATCTCGTTTATCCATGTTTTTTTCTCGTTGTATCAAGCGTTCTTCTGACTCTTTCAATTCAGCCTTTTTCTCTTTTACCTCTTTTTCGAAATCGACTTTTAATTGATGAGCCTCTTCTTTTGCCTCTAATAAATAGTCGCGTTTTGCTTGTTCAGCATTCTTTTTTCCCTCATTTAACAATTCTTCAATCTTTTTTGACGCGTTATTCACACGAATGAGGTTAATCAAGAATGTTCCTAAGATTCCGACTAATAAACCAATAAAAATTAGTAAAATGGAGTATAAAAATTCATGCATTATATTATTCTCCATTCTAGATTAATGTGAACTTAAAGCCATCATAATCTATTTCTATTTTAAAAGTCTTTCCCTATTGTGTCAAGGGTAAGAATTATGCTTTTCCATTAATATGCGAGAAAATAAGGGGAAAATTGTTAAAGATTTTTCCTTAACAATTTATTTTTCCACTCGATGTTGAACTAGCAATAATCGTTTCACTCGGTGTATATTTCTCAAATTCTTTAATTAGATTCCTTTTTATCCTTTTCTTTGAAAAAAAGTTCAATCACATCAATATCAGAATAAGGAATTTTTTTATTTTCTATTGCCATATAATTATCCCGACCTTTTCCTAGTATTGCCACAATATCATTTTCTTTAGCAATCGATAAAGCATAGAAAATAGCATCTTTTCGATTCACAATAATCACATAATTCATCTTTTTACTTTCTTTGATTAAATCCCTAATAATATCAAATACGTTCTCATTTCTTGGATCATCCATAGTAAAGACTACCATATTAGCATTTTCTAATACAACATTTCCCATTTTAGGACGTTTTTCTTTTTCTCTACCACCTGCAGAACCAAGAACGACAATTAACTTCTGATGTTCCTTTCTTTTTAATGCTGTTAACACTTGAGATAATGCATTTTCTGTATGAGCATAATCTAAAAAAATTTGGTAAGGTTGTCCATAGTCTAAAAATTCTCCACGTCCATCAATATGATTAATTAAGGCAACTTTTTCAATCAATTTTACTAAAGGTAATCCAAGAAGTGTACACGCTAGTAAACTAGATGTTACATTATAGATATTATATAATCCAATAAGTGGTGTTTTCACTGGATAATCTTTTCCTTGATACGTAATAATAAATTCTCCATTTTCTTTGATATCATGAATATAAAAATGACATTCAGGAGTTTGTCCATAAGTGAAAACTTGTCCATGACAATGAGGAATAATCTCTTGGGCATGTTCATCATCTAAATTAATAATAGAGTATCCATCTTCTTTTACACGTTCAAATAATTTTGCTTTTGATAAAATATAGTCTTCCATTCCTTGATGCACATCTAAATGGTCTTCAGTAATATTGGTTAGTATTCCAATAGTAAAAGATAAATCTCCTACTCGCTTATATTTTAATGCTTCACTTGATACCTCCATAACCGCATACTGATGGTTAGTCTTTTTAACTTTTTCTAATAAACGATACAAATCATCAATTAAAGGTGTAGTATTTTCTAATTGTCCTTTTTCTCCATTCGATAAATGAAAACCATTTGTTCCAAAGTAAGCAGTTTTATAAAAGGAATTCATTAAGTGATAAATCAAAGTAGAAGTTGTTGTTTTTCCATCTGTTCCTGTTACCCCAATTAAGGATAAGTTAGAAACATCATAAAATTTTTCACAAAGTTCAATTAATGCTTGATTGGTATTTTCTACTTGAATGATAGGAACACTACTAGATACCTCCTTATCCACAACTATTGCACTTGCTCCTTTCTTAATTGCGGATGAAATGAACTCGTGATGGTCACAATTTTTTCCATGAATGCACACGAAAAGGTCCCCTTGCTCTACTTTTCTAGAGTCAATTTTAATATTTTTAATTTCAAGTGGTAAACTACTAGTAGTAAATTCATTTAATTTTTTCATACTATAATTTATGGGAAACAGCCTAAAAAGGTGAAAATAATTAATTTTTTTAATACACAAAAAGGAAGTTTATTGCCTCATTGCTATTCTTCCTTTTTCTTTTTATCTTCTTTGACATCTTTTTTCTTATTATCAATAACAATATCATAAAATTCACGAATTCTATCATCAATTTCCTGCTTTAATTCTGGATGCTCTTTTAATAACAATTTAACATTTTCTTTTCCTTGTCCAAGCTTTTCACCCTTATAAGAAAACCATGCCCCACTTTTTTCAATAATATTACACTCACATCCAAGGTCAATTAACTCCCCTACATGACTAATTCCTTCACCATACATAATATCAACAGTCGCTGTTTTAAAAGGAGGTGCCACTTTATTTTTAACAATCTTAATATTCGTTTTATTTCCAATGACACTATCACCTAGTTTAATCGCTTCACTACGACGAATATCTAAACGAACAGAAGCATAGAACTTTAACGCTCTACCACCAGGAGTTGTCTCAGGATTTCCAAACATCACCCCAACTTTTTCTCTTAACTGGTTAATAAAAATCGCAATCGTATTCGTTTTGTTAATAACACCAGATAACTTTCTTAAGGCTTGGCTCATTAATCTAGCTTGTAGCCCAACGTGTGAATCACCCATTTCCCCATCAATTTCTGCTTGAGGAACCAAGGCAGCCACACTATCGATAACAACAATACTAACCGCTTCACTACGAACTAACGCTTCACAAATTTCTAAAGCCTGTTCTCCTGTATCAGGTTGAGCTAAAAGTAATTCATCAATATTTACCCCTAGAGCTTTAGCATAAACAGGATCTAAGGCATGTTCAGCATCAATAAAAGCAGCTCGTCCACCTAACTTTTGCACTTCGGCAATCGCATGAAGGGCAATGGTTGTTTTACCACTTGATTCTGGACCATAGATTTCTATGATTCTACCTCGTGGAAAACCGCCAACACCTAAAGCGATATCTAAGGATAGGGAACCAGTCGAACAAACATCAATTTTCATGTGTTTACTTTCTCCTAGCTTCATAATAGAACCTTTTCCAAATTGTTTTTCAATACTTTCTAAAGCTTGTTCTAAGGCTTTATCTTTGTCTGCTGTCTTTAACATAATTCCTCCTATATCGTTAATTTCATTCTACACTAGTTTTATTCAAAATGCAAACCACTTGACGGACTAAATGTCTATGAAATTACGTCTTTTGATTGCATACTATCATAGTTAAATAAAATTTGCAAATCCATCTTTTGGCAATTTGCACATGAACACGCAAAGAAAACAAGAAATTCTCTAGAGCAAAATCCTTTTTTTTTCCATAAAAAAAGTGCAAAAAAGCACTATTCAACATTTTTTAATAAATTTTTATTTAAATGATAATACTCTATGGCAGAAAATATTGCCATAATAGATGCAAAATATAAAAGGAAGTCTGCTACTTGAATATTCCAAAACTCATAAGGCAAATTATAAAATAAGGTAAAAATAATTCCTAGCATTAAACTAGCTGTTTTCAATTTTCCTGATGCTATAGCAGCAACAACTTTTCCTTTTCTTCCTGCTTCCATTTTAATCGCATCAACCACAATATCACGTAGCACCACGACAACAGGAATAAACACAGAAATTAGCCCATCGCTTGCTAAAATAATTAAAATAGAATCTACCAAAATTTTATCAGCAATCGAATCAAGAATTTTCCCTGTATCCGTGACTTGGTTTTTCTTTCTTGCTAATGCTCCATCAAAAAAGTCAGTAATACAAGCTAAAATAAAGATAACTCCAGCGATTAAATATTTACTGTCCAGGTAAACACCATGCACTAAATACCTTGGAAAGTTAATACCCATTGAATAAAAAGGAAAACATAAAACCGCAATAATTACTATCGATAAAATTATTCTTACCCAAGTAATTTTAGTAGGTGCATTCAACACTAATCGCCTCCCTTGCTTGCAATTCACTATCAATAACCCTATCATTTGTGCTCCTTCTTAACAATAAATATAACGTAAAAACAATAATAAAGGTAATTGACAAAATAATTAAAATAGGTTTAACACGATTTTTCTTTTCTTTAATCATTGTATAAGGCGAACGAATCTTCTTTTTTTCTTCCTTCTCTTCCTGTTCAACAGCATTTTTCTTTGCTTCCATAATGTCGTCTAATGATATTTTAGATGTATGTTCAAATAAAAAATCATTAAATTCATCTAACACTTGATTAGGATCTAATCCTAAATACTTTGCATAATCACGTACATTATTTTTTAGCACAAACATATCGTTAAAAGCTCTCGTGTTACCACTTTCAATATTATCAAGGGCACTAGGTGATAATTTTAAATCATCACTAGCTTCTTCAATACTAACCCCGTTATTTTCTCTTGCTTCTTTTAAAAATTCTCCTAGTTCTTTCAATAACAGCACCTCAATCCATAATGAAAAAGGAAAAATAAACTCTTTATTTCCTACTTTCATGGTTAACAAAAATAATATTTATAAGCCATGTTCTGTACCTAAAAAGGCGACAAACATCTATCTACTGAAAAATTCAGTCCTTGACTCCGTTTACTTCCTTCATCAAAGCTCCCCTACCAAAATTTGGGTTTCTCGCTCGTGGGGTTTACCTCGTTTCACTTTTTAATTTCTTAAAAATTCGTCACTGTGGCACTTTACGTCTTTTCATCAGTAACCATATTGGCCTTAGACTATAGACGCCGTTAGAGTTACCTCTACTTTAGGTTATTTTTTCCCTAAACACGATCACTAAAAGCATCTCAGCTTTTGCGAGCATGGACTTTCCTCTATATATTACTATATAGCGTTTGTCTAAATATTATTCTTCATCCTTATCATAAACAATCTTCTCAAGTTGAGATAGTCGTCTTAAAATATCAGCATTTGTTACCTCTTTATCTGGTATTTTAGCAATGTCAATATTCATTTTTAAATTTCTAATTTCTTGCTTCAAATGCATAATTTCTGATAATAATTCTTCTTTTTCTTTTACCAAATCATCAATAAACTGGTCATACTGTTCAT
>CASRZP010000039.1 GCA_949440065.1 uncultured Bacilli bacterium | reverse complement strand
TATGCAAATCGCTGTAAAAAAGATTTCTATAATCGATAGATAAATAATTCTTCTTTTGGGTTTAAATAAATACACTAAGGAACCAAGAAGAATAACCACAGCGGTATCTGCAATAATGGGTTTTATTGCAATATAATTTTCAACGGTATTCATGGTTAAAAAACGAAGTAGCATTCCATTAATAACGCAAGTTAGTACGTAAGTTATAAATAATTTATTATGAGTAAAGATGTGAATTAAGCCATCTATACATTGTGATTTAAATTTATTAGGATCTTTTTTTATCTCTTTCCATTTTTGTTGCAAGATAGATCCTAACGATTGTATTTTCTCTTTCATTACATCGACCTCGCTTATCTTATTATAACACTATCTTCCTACTTTGACAAATACTTCTAAAACTCATTCTAGCATATTCAATTACTACAGTATCTATCCCTTATTTTATGATTAATTTTTCATTATGAACAAGTTTTACCATTTTATTTTTCGATGAAAAAACTAGGAATTAGCATATCCTAGCATATTTAACTATCTTTGATTCGTTAAAATCATATTATTTTCTATATTGGATAGCAGCTTCTACTTGATTATCTTTCCCATCATATCCCATTTCATAATATTTTTCTAAAGCAAGTTCTAGTTGTTGTAGTTTTTCTTCATCATTTACTAGTTTTGTCGAAACCAAAACCTTTTCACTTTCTAATTCTTCGGAATTATTTATCTCTTTTAGTTTGACTAAATGCTCTTTTTCTAAGGCAAGAAACTGTTTTAGGTAGTCCAATTGACTGTTTATTCCCTTATTTTCTCTAGTTTTCCTTTTTCGTACAATACGATTAGCAATTGCCTCCATTGCGGCATATGGTAAAGTAACAACGAAATTACATAACCAAAAAAAACCAAATGATTGAAAAAATATTCCCGCTACTGCAGCAAGAAGAACAGGTACTGACAAGAGTTTTATTGTATTTTTGAAAGAATTTACTTCGATGATATTGTTATTTTCTTCTATAGAAGATTCTAATTCTTCTATTTTGTTAGTCATTGTCTCAATTAAGTTTTCACTGATCAATATCTCTTCACAATGGTCACTATCACTACGATAAGTTAAATTACCTTCATCATCAAAAACAACTATTTTTCCATCAATATTTCCATAACGCATATTCATATTTTGTTCCTTCTTTCTTATCTTTTTACCTATTTTTATCTATAAATTCCTTAAATTTTTCCATGTAATATTCTTATTTTTATTAAGAATTACCATCTAATTTTAATATTGATTTGCATATCGATAAGTGAATTTTTGATCAAACATATCTGATTCATATCTTTCTCTAAGACGTTCTATAATATTCTTTAAATCTCCTTGGGTAATTTTTCCGTTTTTAGCTACTACTAAAGCTAATTCATCTTCTGTTAAATACTCTATTAAAGGAATGCGACCATCATCATATAGTGTAGATAATTGATCATCATATTGAGCAGTGAATTCTTCACCGAATACGTCTAAATAATTGACACAAGAATATACAATAGATAAATCTGGTACAGATTCGATTTGATAATGAGAATCTAATATACATTCATTTTTTATAACAAACAAGTCACGTACATCAAATGTTGTCATTTGTTGTAATGCTTCTTTTTCTTCTTGCAAGATAGCAATTTCTTTTTCTAATTCTAAATACTTTTCATCTACATGATTAGATTGATCACGCGTTAGCATACATCCTGTAGTAGCCATAGCAAAGCTTATACCACCGCTAAAATTACCTTCATTAATTTTGTATTAATTCTTAAATTCATTTCTTCCACCCCTATTTCAATATCATAATTTTTCTATTTTTTTATTTTTTGTGTGCCTTTAATTTCTTCTTGTTCTTGACTTTTACTAGTTATTTCTCTATTAATTCTATCTCTTAATTTTTTTAGTTGTTCTACATCAGTCATATTTTCAATAACTTGTTCAACGGTTCTTGATTCTTCTTTTTCAGTAATGCTAGTATTATCTGTTTTCTCTTTTGCTAATCCTTTCATTTTCTCTTGTTCTTTTATTTCTATAAGTTTATCATTTAAACATTCTAACTCATTTTCCATTTCTTCTTTATTATAAAATTCAATAACACTTACAGCATAATTTATTAATGAAAAAAGTAATGCTGTCATGGAACCCGTTGGTAATCCCAAAAGGAATCCTATCAAAAATGGCATACCTATGTAACAAAATCCACTAGTAGCACCCAATGTAACGACTGCCGCTGCAATAGCATAATTCCTTAATATATGACTTTCTCTTCTTTCCATTCTTTTTAATTTTTTTCTTAATTTTTCTCTTTTTTTCAAATAGTACTCTATATCATCATCTAATATCAACCGGCTGTCTCTTTCTTGTCTAGCAATTTCTAATTCAAGAAATTGTTTTAGCTTTCCATTATCTAACATTAAACTTATATCACTTTTATCTTCTTTTTCTAAATGATACAAATAATTCTTGTAATAAGTTAGTCTTCCTTTTTCTAATGGTAATCGTTGATAAAGGTCTGATAATTCTTTTTTTGCATCTTTATATAATTTAGTAATATTTCTATCTTCAAACTCATTTTGTTCTTCAATATACGTATTAATTTTGTGTTCATGGTATTCAATAGATGCTTCTATTTTTGTCACCAAATCTTCTAGAATAACTATTTTTTCTTTTAAATGTTCTTTATTTTCTACAGAATAATCCTCTAACATTAAATATTCACTCATTCTTAACTCCCCTTTTTATGCTGCCTATTATAATACAAAAAAGAGAAAAAGTCAAGAAAAAAGTTCATTTAAAAAAACACCAAAGCTTTATTCCTTTGATGTTTCAATCATCTTAACTTTACTCTTTTATCTCCTCTTTTTCCTCATAAGTACTTGAGTTTAAGGCCATTCCTAAAGTCATGATATATGCTAGAAGGTAAACCCATAATAGAAGAATCAAAATATTAGAAATACTTCCATAGAATAAATCATACTTAGAAAATACTTCTACATATATCGAGTAAACCTCAGTGACTAAAATCCACATAATCGTAGTAAACCACGCCCCATAATTCATCTTGCTGCTAGAAATCGATTTATCTGGTGCTATGGTATATAAAAGTTTAATATTAAAATGAATTAAGAATAAAGAAAGTGGATATTTTAAAATTTGATAAAGCCGATAGATGAATTTAATAATTCGCTGATCTAATGCTAGACTTCTTAATAATTTAAAAATTAAATCACCAAACGCTGGTACAATGATAACGAATAATAGCAAGAATACTAAGATGAACGTCATGATAATCGATTTTATCCGTACCCGTAGGTGATCAATATCATCTACTTTATAAATCATATCAGCAGCAATAATCATCGATTTCATCCCGTTAGAGGCTAAAAGGAAAGCCGAACCAAAGAAGATAAACATATTAAAACTGGGATCTTTTCCTGTGATAATAGGAAGCAAAAGATTACCTACTTCTTTAGGAAAAGAACTAGAAATTAGCTCTGTTAGTGATTCCATAGATAAAGAAAATAATGAAGCTAGACTTCCAACTAGAGCAATTAAAGGAATTAAGGACAAAACAAAAAAGAAAGCAAGTTGACCTGGCAATATCTGCATTTCTGGTCGTTTTATCGTTTCAAATACTTTACGAATAAAATTCTTGGCTTTCTTTCCCATCACATTCACCCTAATTTTTCTTTTTTTGTCTCATTGTATACACTGCTTCGTTAATTGCATCATCGATTGTTTTAATTTCATCTACAATCATACTATAACCGAGAGTCGCCCCGAAACCATATTGTAACTCTTTGAACTCTTTTGCTAACTTCTGCGTGAATGTTTCTATTTGTTGTTCACTGTATCCTACTAGATAGATTAAAAATTCGTTTCCATCACTTCTAATAATTTCACTATTTTCCAGTTGGGTATTCACTAAAATTCCTGCTGCTTGTACGATTAACTGATCTCCTGCATTATATCCATAGTTATCATTAACGTATTTTACATTATTTAAATCCACCATAACGATAGCTTGAGGGAATACCTTACATTCATCCCACTTAGGTAACTTTAAGTTTAAATAATTTCTATTTTTAAGTGAGGTTAACATATCCGTATACTTTCTTCTATCTTCTTTTTTCACTTCTTTAACTTTACGTTTTTTCTTGTAGTAGTAATATAAAATGACGATGATAAATAAAGGAATAAAGATAGCTGCTAGAATAATGATATATAATTCTTCAAAACTAGTTCGCTCTAGAATAGATAAATTAATACTTTCTACACCACTATTACGATAACGGTAATAGGAATTGGTATTAATAATATAATTAAATAAATCATAGAAAGTTTGATTATCATTTCGTACCATAAATTTGTAATCATTCATCATGGTACCAATGTATAATAAATCATATTTTGAAAATTTACTCGTTCGATAGTTATTGTAAATTTCTCTATCAACTACAATAACTTTATCATCTGCTTTTTTAACTAAACTATCTAAAGTTTTATATGCAGTAATATTGGCTCTACCATTATTAGAAAAATATTGATGAAGTGAGTTATTACCAATCATTGCCACATTTTTTCCTTTTAAACTTTCAAAAGAATTAACGATATGACTATCCTTTTGTCTTCCTAATACAACATAATCTTCGATAAAAGTAGAAATCGTGGTTAAGTATTTATCATTCGTTAGGTTATAGTAATCAAAGTAAATATCTACTTCTCCATTTTCTACAGCTTTGGTTAACTCTTCTATGTTTTTATATTTTTTATAAGTAAAATCAATATCGGTTAGTCTTTGCATTCTATTAATGTATTCTGCTGCAATACCATTAACATGATCTTGAATCGATACTTCATAAGGAGGGTTTTCTACATAACCATAAACGTAATTTTTAGAAAGTAAATCGGCTTTCGTTTTGGCGTTCATTCCATTTTTTTCTACATAATAGTCTAAGAATGACTGGTTATATTGCTTTACATATTCTTTATTTTTCCAATTTTGATAGTATTTTTTGATAATATCATTTAATTTATTGTTGCTATCACTTAATGTTAAGACGATTCTTTTTGACATTTCCGTAAAATAATAATTAATAAAGTAGTTGCTGTTTCCCAAGAATTTATCTAAATAGATGATATTAGGAACAATAATCATTCCTACTTCACCACTATCTAAGGCTTGATACAAGGCATCAATACTATCATACGTTTTATAGGAAATGTTATCTCCTGATTTTAAATAGTAAGTAAGTTCTGCTACATCACTTTGAAATGCACCAAAGGTGATATCTTTCATCTCGGAAATGCTATTGATTCGCTGATATGTTTTTCCAATGGCAATATATCCATCTTCATAAATCAATAAATCACGATTCGTTAGGGCTTCTTCACTATTTAACAAGCGAATTCTGTAGTTACTTCCTGATGGACTACTTTCTTTTAAATAAGGAATTTTATTAAAACCAAGTCCTGTATCTTTTTCTAGTGATTCAATAAATTGAAAAATTACACCATTACCATTCATTCCAAATAGCGGAACATTATTAACAATCTCAAAATCTACTACTTTTGTTTTATTTTCCTGTAACCATTTTTTCTCGCTTACACTAAGAGAGGTAGCATCATCAATTCTTTGATAGTAAAAGTAAACTCCTCCTAAAACGAATAAGGCAATAATTAAAGGAATAATAATTATTTTTTTCTTCTTTTTCATGACTATTCACTCACCGCTCTATTTTTGGTATAAACAAAATGATCACTTTTCGTGTGCTTGTATCCAATGATAGGAAAATCATTTAAATCTTCATTTTTTTTGACAACAAATACTTGAATATCGTAATATGCTTTTCCTTCTTCACTAAAATGATCTAATATCATATCAGCACGCCATTTTGCATCATATACACTTAAAACATCTGAAACCTGTAAGGTAAAATTCACTAATTTTCCGCGAATATCATAAGTTAAATCATCAATCATTTCATCTTTAATTAACACATCTTTTATATTAGAAAACATTTCATCACTTAAGACTACTTTTCCGTCTAATCGATTACCGTAAATTGCTTTTCCTGAATTAGGTACTAGCAAGTCTTTAATCTTAACACCAGCAATGACCATCATGATAAATAAAACAATCACAATTAAGGTAAATTTATTTTTTTTAATAAACTTCATTGTTTCACTTCCCTTTTATTTATTATATCGTAAGTTCTTATTTAAAGCAATTTATAGTTTGGTTAACTCATCAATTAGGATCTGGTTGACTACACTAGGATTAGCACTTCCTTTCGTTTCTTTCATGATTTGTCCCATTAAATACTTAAGGGCTCTATCTTTTCCTTCTTTGTAGTCCTTGACACTAGCTTCATTTGCTTTTATTATATTCAAAACTATCTCTCTTAGAAGGGAAACATCACTAATATTTTGAATGTTATTACTAACTAAAATTTCTTCAAGTGGAATGCTCTTTTCCATTAAATCGTTTAAAATATCTTTTACATTTTTGCTAGATAGTTCGCCTTTTTCTAGTTTTTCTACCACTTGCGTAAAGTTTTCTTTGGTTAATTTAGTATTTGCTAATGAGATATTATTTTTGTTTAAGTAAGAAGAAATGTCCCCTAGTAAAAGGTTGCTTGCAATGACTAAGTTTAAGGTAGGAAAGTTTAATAGATAATCACTTAAGTCACGGTTTTGAATGATTTTATCAGCGTTTACTTTGGATATTCCTTTTTCTAGATAAGTTTTTCTTCGTTCATCTGGCATTACAGGAAGTTCACTTTGGACTTTTTTGATAAATTCTTCTGTTAAGGTTAGATAAGGAATATCAGGTTCTGGGAAATAGCGATAATCGTTTCCTGTTTCTTTAACACGCATTAAAATGGTTTGGTTATTTTTCTCATCATAGCGTCTAGTATCTTCGATAATCTCTTGATGGTTTTCTAATAATTCGATTTGCCGTTTTGCTTCAGCATTGATAGCTAGACCCACGTTATGGATGGAACCTATGTTCTTGATTTCAGCACGAACGCCTAGTTGTTCTGTTTTGCTTACCGATACATTAACATCACACCTCATGCTTCCTTCTTCCATTTTGCAATCGGATACATTAGCATAAAGTAACAATTCTCTTAATTTTTCTAGATAAGCCATGGCTTCGGTGTCACTATTCATATCAGGTTCAGTAACAATTTCTACTAAAGGTACACCTGCACGATTAAAATCTAGGTAAGAGTGTCCTTCTTGATGTAGGCTTTTAGCTGTATCTTCTTCAATATGAATATCATGAATCCGAATCTTTTTTTCGCCGTTTTCTGTGTTAATCATAATATAGCCATCTACACCAATGGGTGTTCTTGCTTGGGTAATTTGGTATCCTTTTGGTAAATCGGGATAAAAGTAGTTTTTTCTATCAAAGTGCATGGTTTTGTTGATTTTACAATTTAGCACAGTAGCTGCACGAATGGCCAGTTCTACTCCTTTTTGGTTGATTAAAGGAAGAGTTCCTGGGTATCCTAAGTCAATGGGGGTAATGTTATGGTTAGCTGTAATACCAAAGCCATTGATGGATGAAGAAAACATTTTGGTGTTTGTTTTTAGTTCAACATGGACTTCAATTCCAATTGTTTTTTTGTAGTCGTTCATCTTATTCTTCCCCCTTTATTAATGGTAAGTTAAGCATGGTTTCGATAAAACTTGCTAAATGATAGATTTTTGCTTCTTCAAAACGGTTAGCAATAATGTGCATTCCTATTGGTAAGTGGTCTTTATTAAATCCTGTTGGAATATTTAACCCAGGAAGTCCTGCCATGTTAACAGGTATGACTAGTACATCATCTAGGAAAGATTGACTAGGGTCATTTAATTTTTCTCCTAGATTGTAAGCTACGGTTGTTGTTGTAGGTCCTAGTACAAAATCATAATTTTCAAATACGCGATCAAATTCTTTTTTCATATCATCGCGAATTTGTAAGGCTTTGTTGTAATAAGTTGTTGCTTTTTCACCACTTAAAAGGTAAGAACCTACCATGATTCTTCGTTTTACTTCATCGCCAAAACCCTCTGCTCGTGATTTTTCATAAAGTTCGTCTACACTTTTCGCATTAGGGTAAGAGAAACCATAACGAACACCATCAAAGCGAGCTAAGTTACTACTTGCTTCTCCCATGGCAATAATCTGGTATAAGGGAACAGCTTTATCTAAAAATTTCATTTCGATGTGTTCAACAATTGCACCATTTTTTACTAACATATCTTCTAACTGTACTAAGTTTTCTAAGATTTCATCGCTAACAATAGAACTAGTAAAGTAATTAGGAATAGCAATTTTCATTCCACTGATGTCTTTTCCAATATCGCGGGTAAAGTCTTCGAAAGGTTGGTCAACACTTGTTAAATCATGTTCATCTTTTCCTACTAAAGCGTTTAGTAATACAGCGTTATCGTATACGTTTTTACTAAATGGTCCAATTTGGTCTAGGCTTGATGCGAAAGCAACTAACCCGTAACGCGATACTCTTCCATAACTTGGTTTCATTCCAACTAGCCCAGTATAACTAGCAGGTTGACGAATACTTCCTCCTGTGTCACTTCCTAAGGCAAGGGTAGTTAGTCCTGCTGCAACACAACTAGCACTTCCTCCACTAGATCCTCCTGCTATTTTGGTTTTATCCCAAGGGTTTTTAGGTGCACCAAAGTAACTTGTTTGACTAGTTGAACCCATGGCAAACTCGTCCATATTGGTTTTCCCTATAATAATCATATGATGTGCTTTTACTTTTTCCACAACAGTTGCTGAAAAAATTGGGGTAAAATCTTTTAACATATTGGATGCACATGTCGTTTTTAAGTCTTTGGTTAAGATGTTATCTTTAATGGCAATAGGCATACCAAATAGTAAGTCATCAGGTACTTCCATTTTTGATAATTCGATAGCATCTTTCCTAGCATTTTCTAAATCTAATGTGATGAATGCGTTTAAATCAGCGTTTTCTTTTATCTTAGCAATGGACTCTTCTACCAAGTCAAGAGGAGTAATCTGTTTGGTTTTTAGTAATTCATGAAGTTCTTTTAATGATTTGTTTAAATAATTACTCATTGATCATCACCTGTGTTTCTATAAAATTTCCTTTAGTATGTGGGACATTTGGTTTAACTGAATCGAAACTAATGGTCCCTTCTTCCTTATCAGGTCGCATAATGGCATCATGGGTAATGGGACTAAACATTAATTCTTCGTCGTAGTTTTCTACATCATTAATTTTTTCTACATCATCAAGTAGTTTTTTTAAGCTTATTTGAAATTTTTTTATCTCATCGTCACTTAAATAGATTCTTGCTAAATGAGCAACGTGTAATACTTCTTCTTTGGATAGTTCATCTTTCATCAACTAGTTCCTCCTTTTTTCAAACATTATTATAACAAAAAAACGTATAAAGGTACACGTTTTTCTACATAAAATTCTCTAATTTTCGTTTATTCCTTAATAAATCCATTGCTAAAGATTAACTCAGCAGGTTGTTCTCCCATTTTATTTTTGTATGATGTTAATACTGCTGCAATGGAAATAGTGTCTCCATTGGTATACATCGATAAGTCTTTATCTGTTTCGTTCATATGGAAAATGATGTTCATTGTATATTTACCATCTGGATCATCATATTTTAATGTAATGATTTTTCCTTGATTATCCACGGTATCGATAGTACCTGTTACTTTTAAGTATTGTTGATAATATCTTTTATAGGTTTTTACCGCGTCATTTCCATAGCTAAGTGCTAAGTCTAAAGTACTAATTTCAGTAGCTTCAGTGATAAATGGTAATGTCCAAAAACCAACGACTGTTCCTTTTCTTCCTTCTTTTTCATTGTATTTGATGACTTTATATCCTAGTCCATAATATTGTTTCGAACCATTTTTGTTGTAAGTTCTAATCGCAAAGAATGGACCTACCTTTAATTTGCTAACACAAAATAGGTCAACACTAACGATTAGTGCAATTGCTGCTATAACGATAAGGACAATATTTAAAATTTTATGTGGTTTTTTATCTTGTTCATTTTTGATGGAATAATTTATTTTTTTCATATTCTTCCCCTTTTTTCTTTCCATTTCCTAAATTTAATAGGAGATGAAATCAAGATTTCCCCATCATTATAACACACATTTGTAAATTTGGCTAGACTATTTTGGAATGACAACAACAGGGCGAGCACCAAAGTGGGAGAAAACACTTCCATATCCTAATACACGACCAGTATTTTCAACAGTAAGCGCTTCATACGCAGTACTAGAAGAGGCACTCATTGTACGATAGCCAGTATCCTTCCCATATTCCCCTTGATTTGCTGTTCCCCCGTTTTCAGTAGAATTATATAGATAATTATATATCCATATAGGACAGGAGTTTTTATTTACTGTACATCCTAAACTTCTTAACTCTTGCCCCGTTATCATTCTTGCCTTAGCCGTCCTTTGTCCTAAGGTATAAAGGTTTTTTGTACAAGATATTGTACTGGTTGTACTAGTACAACCAGTGTATGCATTATCTTTAAAAATTGTTGTTCCCATCGTGTAGGTTTGATCTAAGACGTTTGTCCATGTACTCGTTGCTGTTTCTAACGCTGGTAAGATAGTTAATGGACCTTTGCTATTATCATTAGCATCTTTATACCAGGCAGTAGCAATGACAACGTTTTCTCGGTGTTGCAAAGTTAAGGTATCAATGTTATCACTTACTACATGAAAATATTTCTCCTCTTTATCATTCACTTTATACTTAATAATCGTTCCTGGTTCATATGTTTCTGGTTCTGGTATTTGAACACAAGTAGACTCTTCGCCTGTTACACAAAAGGTGCTTGATCCAGTGGTTTGATCGTATTGATAAACATTACTCACAAATTGATTAGAATACAATGATTTTGTTGTTTTATCGATGTAATTTCCACCTGAAGGCAAAGATAGCGTTTGTGTGGTAAGTCCTCCAATAGCTCCTATATTGATATATACATCTGTACTTGATTGATTATTTACATATAATAAATACGTCTGCTTTTCACCTTTAGCTAAAACCACTCCATCTTTTGAAGGTATATTTATTCCTTCTTCTAAATATCCAAAGGTCACCCCTTCTGGTAATGTTCCTTTATAGTAAAGCAAAAATTTTCCACTTGTATTTTCACTATTTTCTAAAGTAACGGCAAAAGTATCCGCTTCCTTTGCTTCAACATATAAATCAAGTCCTAAAATAGGGTTCATTGTACCCACTTTTATGGTAACTGCTGATTTACTAATGGTATTTGTTTCAAAAATGGCATACGATTTTTTTAGTAAGATTCCACCAAATAAAATCATTAAGCCTATCATTCCCAAAAGAATATATTTTTTCTTATTTTTCATCACTTTTCCTCCACACACAAAAAAGAACGTAAATTTCTTCACGCCCTTGTTTTTCATCATTTAATTTTATTTTAAGATTGCCCCCCCCCCCTAGTTAATCTAGGGTTAACAAGAAAAGTGCGAGTATA
>CASRZP010000038.1 GCA_949440065.1 uncultured Bacilli bacterium | reverse complement strand
AAGCAAGTTCCTTGTCATTTAATTTATACGAATGAACAAACGCATGAAATTATAAAAAACAACTTAGAAAAATCGAGTATGTATGGTGGGTATGTGGAAGGAGTAGGACCTAGATATTGTCCTTCCATCGAAGATAAGATTGTTCGTTTCTCAGATAAAGAACGTCATCAATTGTTTTTAGAGCCAGAAAGTATATACTACGATGATATGTATTTGCAAGGATTTTCTACTAGCATGCCATATGAAGTACAAAATGAAATGGTGCATAGTCTTCCTGGTTTAGAAAATGCTGTGATAAAAAAGTATGCCTATGCAATTGAATATGATGCAATCGATCCTAAACAATTAAAACAATCATTAGAAACGAAATTGATTGAAAATCTATATACTGCAGGACAAATCAATGGAAGTAGTGGATATGAAGAGGCAGCGTGTCAAGGATTAATGGCAGGAATTAATGCAAGCTTAAAACTACAAGGAAAAGAGCCTTTAATCCTAAAAAGAAATGAAGCATACATTGGGGTGTTAATCGATGATTTAGTAACTAAAGGTATAAAGGATCCTTATCGCTTATTAACATCAAGAGCTGAGTATCGTTTACTGCTACGTAATGATAATGCTGATTTAAGGTTAAGAGAGTATGGTTATCAAGTTGGACTAGTATCAGAAGCTACATATCAAAGCTTTTTAAAGAAAAAGGAAAGTATTGCTACATTAACCTTAAAAATGCAAGATACAAAAATAACACCAACGGTAGATACAAATAATTATTTGCAAACTATAGGTTCTACCATACTAAAAGAGAGTATTTCATTATATGAATTAATAAAAAGACCAGAAATAACGATGGAACATCTTTCTCATTTTATGGATTTTTCCTTATATAGTGATGAAGTAAGACAACAAGTAGAAATTGAATCGAAGTACGAAGGATATATTAAAAAGGCTCTTCGTGAAGCCGATAAAATGCTTCATTTAGAAAAAGTAAAAATACCTTTTGATATAGATTACGAAAAGGTTCCTAATATTGCTAGTGAAGCAAGGCAAAAACTAGGGGAAATTTGTCCAATGACGTTAGGACAAGCTTCTAGAATAAGCGGAGTAAATCCAGCAGATATTACTATTCTAAATATTTATTTGAAAAAAAGGAGTGCAATTCATGAGTGATAAAGATTTTAGTTGCTATGTTAGTGAATTGGGAATTTCCTTAAATGACCATCAATTAAGTCAGTTGAGAAGATTTTATCATTTAGTATTAGAATGGAATGAAAAAATTAATTTAACTACAATTACTTTGGAAAATGAGTTTTATTTAAAACATTTTTATGATAGTCTAACACTATATAAATGCGTGAATTTAAATCAACCGCTTACCTTATGTGATATAGGAAGTGGAGCAGGTTTTCCAGGAATAGTGTTAAAAATAGTATTTCCTGATTTAAATATTACTCTCATTGATTCCTTACGTAAACGAGTGGACTATTTAAATTGTATTATACATCAATTAGATTTAAAAAATATTAGTGCTATTCACACAAGAGCAGAAGATTATGCTAAAATTCATCGTGAAGAGTTTGATATTGTAACTGCTCGAGCTGTGACCTCTTTAACAAAATTAATCAATTTTTCTCTTCCTATGATAAAGGTCAATAAGGGTATCTTTATTGCTATGAAGGGAAAGAAAAATCAAGAAGAATTCATGCAAGCAAGGGAAATTTTGCATGACATAAACGCAGAAATTGTTAATGTGCAAGAATTTTTATTACCTATTGAAGGTAGTGAGCGAACCTTAATTAGTATAAAAAAACGACAAAAAACAACAAAAAGTTTCCCAAAACCGCTAAAAACGTTTGATAAATTGTAAAATAATGCTATAATGTATTATATGATAGTATAATATATAGAATAGCGAGGAAAAGTTATGCATTCAGAAAATGAAATAATTAACTTATATTTAGATGAAATAATACCTAATAGATTTCAACCAAGGGAAGTATTTGATGAAAAAGCATTAAAAGAGTTAGCAGCCTCAATTAAAGAACATGGAGTTATTCAGCCAATTATTGTAAGAAAAATTGGAGACAAATATGAAATTATAGCAGGAGAAAGAAGATATAAGGCATCAGCTATGGCAGGTCTTACTAAAATTCCAGCCATTGTAAGAAACCTTGATGACAAAGAAACTTCAAAAGTAGCATTACTTGAAAATTTACAAAGAAAAGATTTAAGTGCAGTAGAAGAAGCAAGAACATACCAAAAAATTCTAGAATTAGATCAGATGACGCAAGAGGAATTAGCAAAAACGATGGGAAAAAGCCAATCTTCTGTCGCTAATAAATTACGTTTATTATCTTTACCTATAGAAATACAAGATGCCTTAATGAAAGATCAAATTTCTGAGCGTCATGCAAGAAGTTTATTAAATGTTAGTGATTCTACCAAGCAATTAGAACTACTTCAAAGAATTATATCAACAAGAATGACGGTTAGAGAATTAGAATCAGAAATTAAGATGTTGAATGTCCAAGACAATAGTAAAGAATTGGAAAAAAAGGAAGAAAATACAAATAAATATATTAATAAACAATTATCAACATTAGATAATATGATTCAACAAATCAATAGTACCCAACAAAAAATTAGTCAAAACTTAGAAGAATTAAAAACTGCTGATGTTCCAAAAGATATAGAGGTGAATAAATTTGTAAAGCAAACACCTATAGTAGTAGAAAATAACCAAAATGGTGAATATCGTTTTGTTGGAAATACTCCAGAAGTAAGTACTAGTGAAATAGAATTACCAAGTATGGATAGTGATGATTCTATTGAAGTATTAGACTTACAAGGAACTAACGAAAAAGTACTAGATCCTAATGTTGCCTTTGGTTCTTTAATAAACCCTAAACCAGAACTACAAGAATCATTATATTTTGAACCTACTATTGAAAGAAGTTCCATGAACACTTTACAATCTGCTATCAATCAAATTCGTTCATTAATCTCTAATATTGAAAGTCATGGTTTTCATGTAGATAAAGAAGAAGCAGACCTTGAGGGTGCGTATCAAATTACAATTAAAATTGACAAAACGACAAATTCTTAAGAATAAAGTTACTTTTTCTATGAAAAGCATTTAAAAACTGCTTTTTTTTTGGTAAAATAAGTTATATTAGTAAAAAAGGTGATAAAATGGGAAAAATAATTTCTTTAGTAAATCAAAAAGGCGGAGTAGGAAAAACAACGACAAGTATTAATTTATCTGCATCTTTGGCCGTTTTAGGAAAAAAGGTATTATTAGTTGATTTAGATCCACAAGGAAATGCGACAACTGGTGTAGGATATAATAAAGGCGATTTTGATAATAGTATATATGATGTATTAAATGGAACGAGTAGTTTAAATGATGCCATTATAAAAACAAGATGTGCTAATTTATATTTATTACCTGCAACAATTAATTTAGCAGGAATAGATATTGAGTTAATGGAAAAAGGACAAAATGATTCTTCTTTTTCCAAAACGGGACAATTAAAAGCACATCTACTTCCTGCAAAAGGTATATTTGATTATATTATTATTGATTGTCCACCTTCTTTAGGTTTAATTACAACCAATGCACTAAGTGCCTCAGACTCAGTTATTATTCCTGTTCAATGTGAGTTTTTTGCCTTGGAAGGAATTATGCAATTATTAAATACCATTATGATTGCCCAAAAAACATTAAACCCTAATTTGGATATTGAAGGGGTATTACTTACCATGTTAGATTCACGAACCAATTTAGGATTTGAAGTAGTGGAAGATATTCGAAAATATTTTAAAGAAAGAGTATATAATACGATAATTCCTCGTTTAATTCGCTTGACAGAAGCACCATCACATGGACTACCGATAATTGAATATGACCCTAAAAGTAGAGGAGCAGAAGCTTATTTAAATTTAGCAAAGGAAGTGATTGAAAGAAATGGAAACTAAAAGAAGAGCATTAGGTCGAGGTTTAGAAGAATTATTCAATAATGAACCTATTGATTATGATAAATTAGAAGAGAAAATCATTACGACTACGCCAAAAGATGCTGTTGTTGAATTAAAAATTAGTGAATTACGTAGTAACCCATATCAGCCAAGAAAGACTTTTGATGAAGGAGCCTTAGAAGAATTAGCTTCTTCTATAAAAGAACACGGTGTATTTAGTCCTATTATTGCGAAAAAAAGTATTAAAGGATATGAAATTATAGCAGGAGAACGTCGTGTTAAGGCAAGTAAAATAGCAGGATTAGAAACAGTACCTGCGATTGTAAAAGATTTTACGGATACAGAAATGATGGAAATTGCTTTACTGGAGAATTTGCAAAGAGAAAATTTGTCGCCTTTAGAAGAAGCTATGGCATATAAAAGTTTAATTGACCATTTAACGCTTACGCAAGAACAACTAGCTATAAGAATTGGAAAAAGTAGAAGTCATGTAACAAATATGCTTGGTTTATTAACTTTGCCCGAAGAAGTGAAAGATTTACTAGTAGAAAATAAGATTACCATGAGCCATGCAAGGGTATTGAGTAAAATTGAAGATGATAAAAAGGTTAAAAACTTAGCCGAAAAAATTGTAAAAACAGGACTAAATGTTCGTCAATTAGAAGAATTATCTGCTAAAGAAGAATATCAAAAAAAGCAAGAAAAGTATCTTCATAATAAAGAGAAAAATAATGATTTTGCCTATGTAGAAGAATTATTAAGCGAAAAGTTAGGAACCAGAGTGAGAGTAAAGGGGAAAAAAATAGAGATAAATTTTGTAAATGCCAACGATTTAAATCGAATTTTAGAAATTATGCAAGTAGAATAAATTATTGAAATTCTAATCATTTTCGTTGATTTATCTTATGAATAGTATTATCATATATAGTATTTGTTGTTCTAATAGAAAAGTTTGAACGATAATGTTAAATAGTTAGTGATTTCTGGAGGTGGATAATGGATAATCAACTAGAATATCAAGTAGGGACAAAGGTAATGATGAAAAAGCAACATCCATGTGGAAATAATTTATGGGAAATTGTAAGAGTTGGAGCAGATATAAAAATAAAATGTATTGCTTGTCATCGTACAGTATTAATTCCTCGAATAGAATTTAATAAAAAAGTAAAAAAGATTGTGATAGGAGACGTATGAAAGAGAAAAAAAGAAGGAGATTGAAAAAATTTTATTTTCATCCAGTTACGATTTTCATCGTATTATCTATATTTGTCGTCATTTTAAGTGGAATTTTATCAAAAATAGAATTTCAGGCTACTTATAATCGAGTAAATAATAATTTGCTACGATTGGAACCAGTATTAGTCACGGTAGAGAATTTGTTCAATTATGATGGATTAAAATATATTATTAGTAACGCTGCTAGAAACTTTATTAGTTTTGCTCCACTAAATATGCTTTTAATTTCACTAATAGGAATTAGTGTAGCCGAATCTTCTGGATTAATTAACACATTTATGAAAAAATATTTAAATAAACATAGTAACAAAACCATTACTTTCTTTATCGTTTTTCTAGGAATTATTTCCTCATTAATTAACGAAGTAGGTTATGCCATTTTAATTCCCTTGTCTGCCATTGTATTTTTAGCAAATAAGAGAAATCCACTCGCGGGAATTGTTAGTGCTTTTTGTAGTGTTGGACTAGGTTATGGAGTTACACTATTTGTAGGTTCTATGGAAGTTGGTATTATTCCTTACACAACTTCAGCAGCACGATTAATTGATGAAACGTTTCATGTTAGCCTAACTTCCAATTTGTTTATTATCATTGCTTTTTCTATTATATTATCCTTTATTGCTACCATTATTTTGGAAAAGTGGGTTATTCCAAAATTAGGAAAATATAAAGAAGAAGGTGAGTCCAATGCTTCCGAAGATATTGAAGTGTTGGATGTGATAGATACTGAACAAATTAAGATAGAGCAAGAAAAGAAAGAAAAAGCAGGACTTCGTTATGCATTTATTGCTTTTATCGTTGTCATCTTAATCTTTATCTATATGATTGTGCCAAAACTTCCTGGTTCTGGAATTTTACTTGATAGCAATGAAACAACCTATTTAAATCAATTATTTGGTAGTAATTCTTATTTTCAAGATGGATTTACCTTTATGGTATCACTTCTTTTGGTTATTTGTGGAATTGCTTATGGATGTGGAGCAAAAACATTTAAAAATGATAAGGATATAATAAACAAAGCTGCTATATATTTAAAAGACATAGGATCCATTATTATTTTAATGTTTGTTGCCTCTCAGTTTATTGCCATCTTTAAAAAAGCAAACATAGGAACAGTCATCACTGCCTTAGGAGCAAATTTAATTAATGATTTAGCCTTTACTGGATTACCGTTAATCATTTTAGTCATTGTGGTGATTGCATTTACTAATTTATTTAATACAACAGCCACATTAAAATGGAGTATTTTATCTCCCGTAGTGGTACCAATGTTAATGCAGTCTAATATATCTCCACAATTTGCCCAAATGCTATTAAGAGCAGGAGATTCTATGACAAATTGTATTACCCCTTTACTAGCCTTCTTTGTTGTCTATATAGGGTATTTAAATATTTATCATAAAGATAAAGATAAGCCAATTGGCATTATGAAAGCAATTCGTTTTGCAGCACCTTGTTGCTTATTGATGAGTGTTGCTTGGATATTATTATTAATTGGTTGGTATTTATTAGGAATTCCATTAGGACCTAACGTTTTACCAACGTTGTAAGGAGTGGATGCTATGAGTTTAACAGCAGGAATTGTAGGATTACCTAATGTTGGAAAATCAACATTATTTAATGCGATAACGAAACAAAAAATTTTAGCAGCAAATTATCCTTTTGCTACAATTGATCCTAACGTTGGAGTGGTTTTTGTCCCTGATTCTCGTTTGCAAAAAATGGAAGCAATTTATGATCCAGAAAGGGTAATTCCAACAAGTTATGAATTTACAGATATAGCTGGTTTAGTAAAAGGTGCTAGCCAAGGAGAAGGACTGGGCAACAAATTTTTATCGCACATTAGGGAAGTAGATGCCATTTGTGAAGTTGTTCGTTGTTTTGAAAATAAAAGTATTATTCATGTTGAAAATCAAGTTGATCCAATTAGAGATATAGAAACGATTAATTTAGAATTATCTTTATCTGATTTAGAAATAGTAGAAAATCGCTTAGGAAAAATTGAGAAAAAGGCGAAAACTACCAAACTAGCTTCTGATTTATTAGAAGTAGAGTTATTAATAAAATTAAAAGAAAATTTAGAAAAGAATATTCCTTTACGAACTGTATCTTTTAAAAAAGAAGAACTTCAATTGTTGAAAAGTTATCATTTATTAACCAGTAAACCAATAATTTATATTGCTAATATTGATGAAGAGGAACTAGGAAAAGAAGATAATTCCTATGTAAAGGCGGTAAAAGAGTATGCTAAGGGTGAAAATTCTAGAGTAGTAGTTATATGTGCAAAAACAGAAGAAGATTTATCGAGCATGAATAATGAAGAACGCCAAGAGATGTTAACTATGTTAGGACTATCTTGTAGCGGACTAGATGATTTAATTCATGAGACATATTCTTTATTAGGACTTGAAACATATTTCACAGCAGGAAAAGATGAAGTTAGAGCGTGGACGTTTAAGAAAGGAATGACGGCTAAAGAATGTGCTGGAATTATTCATAGTGACTTTGAAAAAGGTTTTATCAAAGCAGAAGTAATTAGCTATCAAGATTTAATAGAATATGGAAGTGAATCGAAAGTAAAAGAAGCAGGAAAAGCACGATTAGAAGGCAAGGATTATTTAATGCAAGATGGAGATATTTGTTATTTTCGCTTTAATGTATAATTTTTGTAGACAATTGATTGGAGTTTTGCTATAATACAACTTGAGTATTTAATACTCCTTGCCATTTTTAAGTGGCCAATGTCCAAAGGGAGGTGTAAAAAATGAGAAAGTACGAATTAATGTACATTGTGAAACCAGATTTAGAGGAGACTGTTGTTAAGGAATTAGCAGATAGTCTAAAGCAAGCATTAGTATCAAGAGGTGCTAATATTACCGAAGAAAAAGAAATGGGACAACGCGAAATTGCTTATGAAATGAATGGTTACAAAATGGGATATTATTTTCTATACTATGTGGATGCTGAAGATGCTAACGCCATCGAAGAATTTTCACGTTTAGCACGAATCAATGAAAATGTTCTACGTCATTTAGTTGTTAGAGTAGACAATTAAGAAAAGAGGTAACGATGAATAAAGTATTTTTAATAGGACGCCTAACTAGAGACCCAGAATTACGTTATACAGGAAATAATACAGCAGTAGCCACTTTTAGCATTGCTGTAAATCGTCCGTTTACGAGTCAATCTGGAGAAAGAGAAGCTGACTTTATTAATATCGTCGTGTGGAGAAAACAAGCTGAAAATGTAAAAAATTATTTAGCACAAGGCAGTCAAGTAGCAATTGATGGAAGAATTCAAACAAGAAATTACGATGATCAAAACGGAAACAAAAGATATGTTACAGAAGTTGTAGCAGATAATGTTGAATTTCTTGGATCAAAAAGAACTGAAGGCTCTTCTATGCCTAATGAAAATAGTTTTACAGCATCCAATCCAACACCATATGATTTTAGTACACCAGCTGAAGTTTCCAATGAACCAAAGGGGACGAATATGGACAATAATCCATTCGCTGACTTTGGTGCTAGTATAGAAATTAATGATGATGAATTACCATTTTAAAAAAGGAGGAACGTATTATGGCAGAATTTTTTCGTAAAAGAAAAAAAGTATGTTATATGTGCACGGGAAAAAACATTGATTATAAAGATGTAGAAACCTTAAGACGTTATATTAATGAACGTGGTAAAATTTTACCAAGACGTGTGACAGGTGCGTGTGCTAAACATCAAAGACATATTGCTATACAAATTAAAAGAGCAAGAGCAATTGGACTATTACCATATACAAAATAGATACAAAAAATGTATCTATTTTTTTCCTAAAAAATCCCTTTTAGCATAAGTAAAATAAACTAATAAATGATAATAAACGAGCGAATGTTCCTTTTTAATTTAAGAAATTTATTATATAATAGTAATATCCTTGTTAGGAGGTATGCCAATGAATATTAATCATTTTAAAAATCGATTGAAACACGTGATAAAGAAATGTGATAGAACGTTTATTGTAGGACACGCTTATTTAGATTTAGATGCCATAGGTAGTGCCCTTGGGATGTATTATATTATAACATCATTTAGAAAACAGGCACATATTATTATCGATGATGAAAAAAATGAAAAAGGTGTTGACAAAGTTTTAAGTGAAAAAGACTTTGATTTATCGATTATTACTAGTCAAGAATTAAAAAAAATGAGTCCATCTTCTAAAGATTTGCTAATTGTTGTTGATTGTAACAAAAATTTTTTACTTCAAAGTAAAAACGTGGTAGAATATTTCACAAATATTGTTGTTATTGACCATCACGAAGAAAGCGACGATTCGATAAAAACTTCTCTTAGTATTGTTGATACCAAAGCATCCAGCACGTGTGAGATGGTGAGTGATTTAATACGTTCCTATAAATTAAAACCAAGTTCGTATATCAGTACTGCAATATTATCAGGAATTATTTTAGATACCAATAACTTTGTATTGAAAACGACAAAAGAAACCTTTTTTGCTGCATATTTCCTAACAGCATTAGGTGCTAATCCCAATCGTGTTCAATATTATTTAAAACAGGATTTAGATGAATACATTGAAAGACAAAAAGCATTAACCAATATAGAGGTGTTGCATAAAAAAATAGCCTTAACCAAGAGTGATGGAAAAGTTAAATACCGAAGGGAAGATTTAGCAAAAATTGCAGATACGTTATTATTATTTAATGATATAGAAGCTTCCTTTGTCATTGCTCCCTTAGGGGATGAAACCATAGGAATAAGTGCTAGATCGATAGGAAACATCGCCGTTAACGAGATTTTAGACCATTTTGGTGGAGGAGGTTCAAAACATGAAGCTGCTAGTAAAATAACAATAGGAACCATCAAAGAAATACAAAAAAATTTAATAGAAGTAATTAATCAATATATGAATAACATGTAAAGTAGGTGATAAGATGAAAGTACTATTTATAAAAGACTATAAAAAAGAAGCAAAAAAAGGAGCTATTAAGGAAGTAAAAGATGGTTTTGCAGAAAACTATTTAATCAAAAATGGATATGCAAAGAAATTAACAGAGAAAGTGTTACAAGATTATCAAAAAGAGCAAGAGCACTTAAAAGAAGAAGAAAAAAATAGAAAGTCATTAGCCCAAGAAGAGGCTAAAAAGCTTCAAAATATGGAATTAGAGTTTACGGTAAAGTCAGGAAAAAATGATCAAATGTTTGGCTCTATTAGTGCTAAACAAATTAAAGAAGCCCTAAAAAAGAAAGGATTTGTTATCGAAAAAGGACAAATAGATTCTAAACTAAGTATAGCATCATTAGGATTTCATTATATAGAAATAGAACTCTATAAAGATGTTTTTGCTAAAATTAAAGTTCATGTAGTAAAAGAGTAGGTGGTAAAAATGAAAGGTAGAGAGCTTCCTCATGATATAGAAGCTGAAAAATCAGTTTTAGGAGCTTGTTTTTTATCTAAATATGCATTAGAAAAAACTTGTGAATCACTCACCAATGATGATTTTTATTTTCCAAAACATGCAGTAATTTTCCAAATATTTTTATCACTTTCTGAAAATAAAACACCAGTAGATATTACTACGGTAACTTCATCTTTAACGAAGGCAAATCAATTAAATGATGCTGGAGGAGTAGAATATTTAACAGAGTTAGTTAATTACGTTCCTACTGCCGCTAATGTTGATTATTATATTAACATAGTCTTAGAGCGTTCCATTTTAAGAAAAGTAATTAGTGAAGCAGAACAAATTGCTACCTTAGGATACCAATCAAGTGGAAGTGTTGATGATTTATTAGAAGAAGCCAATAAGAGAATTTTAAATATTTCTAAAAGAAAAGAAAGCAAAGAATTTAGAAGCATTAAAGAGGTGCTTTATAAAACACAGGCTGATTTGGAAAGACTTTCTAAATCAAGAGGAGAAATTACAGGAATTCCTACAGGATGGATAGACTTAGATAGGGTTACAGCAGGATTTCATGAAAATGAATTAATTATCATTGCCGCACGTCCAGCGATGGGAAAAACAGCAGTAGCATTAAATATGGCCACTCATGTAGCAATGCATACCGATAAGACAGTAGCACTTTTTAACTTAGAAATGGGTGCTGAACAATTAGCAACTAGAATGCTTAGCTCACTTGGACAAATCGACGGTTATAAGTTAAGAACAGGTTCCTTATTGAATGATGATTGGAAAAGGATTAACGAGTCAATTAGTCGATTATCAGAAGCAAAGATGTATATTGATGATACACCAGGAATTAGCATTGGAGAAATTCGTGCTAAGTGTCGTAGACTATCGTCTAGTGAGCAAGGTCTTGGCATGGTAATCATTGATTATTTACAGCTTATCTCTGGAGGAAAAAATTATGGAGCAAATCGTCAACAAGAAGTATCCGATATTTCTAGGTCATTAAAAACAATGGCCATGGAATTACATGTTCCTGTTATTGCCTTAGCCCAGTTATCTAGAGCAGTAGAAGGACGTGAGGATAAACGTCCGATTATGAGTGATTTACGTGAGTCTGGTTCAATTGAACAAGATGCGGATATTGTCTCTTTCTT
>CASRZP010000037.1 GCA_949440065.1 uncultured Bacilli bacterium | reverse complement strand
AGGACATTCTGGAAAAGATTTAATGAGACCAGAAATGCAAAGATTACTAAAAGATATTAAATCGCACAAAATCGAAGTAATAGTTGCTATTAAAGTAGATAGATTAACTAGAAATAACTATGATGGCTTTTGGCTTTTAAATTATTGTGAAGAACACGATGTTAAAATTGAGTTAATATTAGAGCCTTATGATGTATCTACTGCTAATGGTGATCAGTTTTATATATTGTAATTATTTTTTTGAACATTGTTATATTTTCATCAAATTGTTTCTTATTTGTTTTAAAGTCACCTAAAACTTCAAAATCTATTAATACTTTAATATTCATAAAAACCTCCATTCTTTAAGTAATTCATTAAATACTATCATATTATATAATAAATATCAAAAAATTCATATACTCCAATTGAAATTTAATGATAATTCATATATAATATTTTTAGAAAGAGAACAAAGTTCGTAACTTGTATGTGATTCGCTCTATTGAGGTTTAAACTCGCACACTTATTAAAGTGTCGAGTTTTTTTATAAAAATCGTTCATGTGATGTTTCCTCTTTTACAATCAGTTGGTATTCCTATTAGAAAACATTCATCTTTACATAATTTTATTTTTTATTACCCTACTCTACTAAAAAAATATAAGAAGTAGTATAATCAAAATATTAAAGTAATGTACAAATAGGAAATTAAGAAAGAAGGATTAACGATGAATAAAAAAATAAAAAAAATGCCTAAAGTAGAATTACATTTACATCTAGATGGATCGGTAAAAACAAGTACAGCAAATGAACTATTAAATAAAGATGTAACATCAAAAATGAAAGTAGATAAGGATGTAACAGATTTAAATAACTATTTAGAAAAATTTGCGATACCAGTAAGTTTAATGCAGACAAAAGAAAATTTAATAAAAATAAGTAAGGAATTAGCAGAAGATTTAAAAAAGGAAAATGTTATCTATGCTGAAATTCGTTTTGCACCTTTAAAGCATATAGAACAAGGATTAACTCAAGAAGAAGTTATCGATTCTGTTTTAGAAGGGTTACATAAAGTGGATATAAAGACTAACTTAATTCTATGTGCGATGCGAGGAGATTCTAATGAAAATAATAAAATTGTAGTAGATTTAACAAAGAAATACTTAAATAAAGGCGTATGTGCCCTAGATTTAGCAGGAGCAGAAGCTTTATTTAAAACAAAAGAATATAAAGAGTTATTTGAATATGCTAAATCTCTTTCTGTACCATTTACTATTCATGCTGGAGAAGCAGATGGTATAGAAAGTATTGAAGATGCTATGTCCTTTGGTACAAAAAGACTGGGGCATGGAGTAAGAATAGAAGAAAGCAAAGAAACCTTGCAAAAGATAATAGATAACAATATTACACTAGAAGTATGTCCAACAAGTAATATAAATACTAAAGTATTTCCATCGTACAACGAGCACAATATCAAAAGATTATATGATTTAGGAGTTAAAGTTACTATAAATACGGATAATAGAACAGTATCTAATATTACGATTACAGAAGAATATATTCGACTTAAAGATACATTTCACTTTACCATAAAAGATTTTCATCATATGAATCTAAACGCTATAAATGCAGCTTTTATAACAGAAAAAGAAAAAACGTCATTACGTAATATTATCAATAACTTTTAACATAAATTCGCAAGAAGTCGCCCACTTCATAAGTAAAGAAGAATGTCACTATATAATAACAATCAAGTGATGAATCTTTTTTACTATCAAAATAAATACGGAGAAAGAATATGGAAAATGAAAAAACAAAATTTTGGGAAGAAGAGTTAAATATAGCATTAATCCATGAACAAATTACCAATCCAGATTTTTTTCTTTTTATGAAAGGAAAAATTAAAAGAATTCCCTTCTTAGTTCACGAATTTGGATGGGGTGTTTTTCCCATAATCGATGAAAATGGTATCTTAAAGGATATTCGAATGATTGTACCTGTAATTTATGATATAAAATCCTTGTGTGTTAATCTTCATGAGTACACCCATGCTTATGAATTATATTCTTATCTAGAAAAGCATTATGAATGGCACATTGAAGAAAGTGAACATAAAGCACGATCTGCTGAGAAACGATATTTATTATCTTTAAATAAAGATAGATTTCCTAATAATAATGAGTAAATTGGTAACCTATAATATGTATCATCTCTATTTTATCATTTTTGGCATTTTTTCTACATGATCTTTAATTTTCAAATCGTAAAATTCAATACCACATTTTTTATAGATTTCTTTTACTTCATCAAAATCTACATCTTCTCTATACCATTCAAAATATCTATCATACTCTTTGCTCTTTTTAAACAACAATAGTCTTCCACTTACAGTAAATAAATCAATAATATCTTCTTCATTTGAACTAAAATTAATATTTTCTTTTCTAAAACCTAATCTTTCTAAACCTAGTACTTCATCTAATACACCAACACTCCTTGTTGCACTTACCCTACATTGTTTTTCAATATAATCAGTTAAATAGGACAACACTTTAAAAGCATCTTCTCTACTCATTCTATCGGGTAACATAAATGGGGTATATTTCCAATCGATAACTCCTATATTATTTGTATTAGATTAAAACGCATAATTACTTTCATTAATTCGATGATAATCAATATAACGTAAGCGATAAATACTTTGCCTACCTACCAAATGATCAGATAGTTCTGCTTCAAATTCAAAGTTTCTATTCACACAACAAAACTTTTTTAACATCTCTAATCTTTCTTTCAATTTCATTTCATGAGTCTCCTTAAACTGTTCTATCTATTTTTTTTTCTAGCAAAATGATAAGAATCTCTACACATGTCCTCTAACGTTTTACTAGCAATAAATCCTAACTCTTCTTTCGCTTTTGTAGGATCAGCATAACATATAGCAATATCCCCTTTTCTTCTTCCTACAATCTCGTATGGCACTTCAACTTGATTTACTCTTTCATAAGTTTTTACCATATCTAAAACACTATACCCATTTCCTGTTCCTAAATTATAAATAAACAAACCACTTTTTTCTTTTTCTAATTTATTTAATGCTAAGACATGCCCTTTAGCTAAATCTACTACATGAATATAATCTCTAACTCCTGTACCATCTTTTGTATCATAATCATCACCAAAGATAGATAGCTTTTCTAATTCGTTAGAAGCAACTTTAGTAATATAAGGCATTAAATTATTAGGAATTCCTTGAGGGTCTTCCCCAATTAGTCCACTCTCATGAGCACCTATTGGATTAAAATATCTAAGTATCGCAATACCCCAAGTTGAATCAGAGTGATAGATATCTTCTAAGATACGTTCAATAAAAAATTTAGTCGTACCATAAGGATTAGTTGTTCCTCCGACATGGCAATCTTCAGTAAGAGGAATCTTTTCTGGCCATCCATAAACCGTAGCACTTGATGAGAACACCAACTTCTTTACTCCATATTTTTTCATAGTATTTAAAAGGGTTAAGGAACCTGATACATTGTTAATATAATAATCCATCGGCTTTTCTACTGATTCTCCTACTGCTTTATAGCCAGCAAAATGAATTACTGCGGAAATTTCATTTTCTTCAAAAACTTTTTCTAATAATTCACGATTAAGATAATCCATTTCATAAAATTTAAAATCTTTTCCTGTAATTTTTTTTATCGCTTCAACTGCTTCAGGTTTACTATTAGAAAAATTATCAATAATAACTAAATCAAATCCAGCGTTCAACAATTCTACACAAGTGTGGGAACCAATGTAACCTGCTCCTCCTGTTACCAATATTTTCATACAATCATCATCCTTACTATGTAAGTATACCATGATTTGTTTTATTTTCCTATTCTATTTACCACTTGCACCATAGTTTTTTAATACTCTAGCAGAAGGATCATCAACATTACATCCTTCCCATGATTTATTTGGCATCCAATAATCTTTGATCCAAGAGTCGTATCCTTGATAATATTTTTCAAATAAACTGCGATATAATAGGGATTCTTTCGTAAATGGCTTAGGGTCTTGATACTTTTTTATTCTCTCTTGAAATTCTACATCTGTATAATATTCTTCGGCATATTCTTTTAAATAGTCTACCATCGAGTGCCCTACAGCATCAGAGAAAGCTGCTTTTTCTCGATATAAAATCTCATCAGGTAAATACCCACCTTCATCAAATGCCTTTCGTAATAAATATTTCCCTTTATTATACGTATTCATCTTCTTCTCTGGGTCAATTTCCATCACATATTTTACAAAATCCAAATCAGCAAAAGGAACACGTGCTTCTAGTGAACAACCTGAAATACAACGATCTGCTCTTAATACATCATACATATAAAGTTCACCAACACGTTTTTTCGCTTCGTCTTGAAATTCTATTGCATTTGGTGCAAAGTCGGTATATTTATATCCAAATAGTTCATCACTAACTTCTCCTGTTAGTAACACTTTAATATCTGTATTTTCTCTAATCCATTTACATAATAAATACATGCCAATGGAAGCTCTAACTGTGGTAATATCCCATGTTTCTAAGTGATAAATGACTTCATCAATTGCCTTTAATACATCTTCTTTGGTAATGATTACTTCATGATGAATACTACCAATATGTTCTGCTACTTCTTTGGCATATTTTAAATCAATCGCATCTTTTTCCATACCAATGGCAAAGGTATGAATTGGCTTTTGCAAGGTTCTACTTGCTACTGCACAAACTAAGCTAGAATCTAGTCCTCCACTTAGTAAGAAACCAATGGGAACATCAGAAGTTAATCTTTTAACAATCCCACTAGTTAATTTATCGTGAATATTTTTAATGATATCATCAAAGTTTTGATGAATAGGACTAACATTTACTAAATCTTTATAGCAAACAAATTTTCCTTGAGTATAATAATGTCCTGGAGGAAAAGGTTTTACCTCATCACATAATTCAATCAAAGCCTTAGCTTCTGATGCGAACATAATATCGTGGCTTTCTTTGGAATATCCATAAAACATTCCTCGTATTCCAATCGGATCCCTTGCAGCAATGTAATCTTTACCATCGTATAAAACACAGGCAAACTCAGCGTCTAACTCATTAAACATAGCAAGTTTCTTTTCTTTTAATAGAGGGATTAATATTTCACAGTCACTATCAGATTGAAAGGTATACCCTTTTTTGATTAATTCATCACGTATTTTTTTAAATCCATAAATTTCTCCATTACAAACGGCTTTATACTCACCATCAACAAAAGGTTGCATTCCACTAGAAGTTAGTCCCATAATAGATAAGCGATTAAATCCCCACATACCCTCATCTACCATTACTCTACTCATATCTGGACCACGATAAGCAATTTTTGCTAAACTACTTTCAAATTGTTCTTTTTTCACATTGTTATTCGTATAAACTAAAAAGCTACACATTATTTTTTCCTTCTTTCTATTGTATATAAAAATCCAGACTCATTCCTACTTATGGGACGAAGTCTGGATTCGCGGTGCCACCCAATTTATTATAAACTCTTTATAATCTCTCGTTTGATTCAAATAAATCTGGAACTTTTAACGTTGTTCAATCGGCTTAATCTACTAAAACATTAGTTTTTTCGAACAAGCAACTCCGAAGTGTTTTTCTTCATGAGTCCTTTACTAGACTTTCACCATTTTCTAGTTCGCTTTTTCAAATTTCTCAAAAATACTCTTCTTCATCTGCGTTGTTAATAACAAACTACAATAAAATTTCTTAGTTGTCAATAAATAATTATGCGAAATTTTTGTATTTTATACTTTTTTATTTTCTTTATCGCTTTTCTTTAATCATTCGCTTGCTACAAAAATATGTGATGAGAAAGTATCCACCGTATATGATGATGATAAAAATCGCTGTCATGATGATAGATTGTAATAATTGCTTGTTTCCTAATGTTTCGAGAATGTAATTGCAAAACATAATTCCAAATATGGAATGAATGATGGCAATTGCTAGTGGAAACATAAAGAAAATAGCAATTTGTTGGAATAAGGCTTTATTTATCATTTTCTCTTCTGTTCCAATTTTTCTTAGCATTCTAAAACGTTCTTGATTATCACTACTTTCTGATAATTCTTTTAATGCTAAAATGGCAGCACTACTAATTAGAAAAATAATTCCTAAATATATTCCAATAAAAGTTACCATGGCTCCTAAACCAACGCTTGATTCATAAAGAAATAATTTAGTGACTAAGGATAAATTAGTAAATTTACTATAGGGATGGTTTTCTATTAAACGTAATTCTTCTTCTAGTTGTTGTTTTTTATTTTTAGCCTCTTCTTGATAATTAGCAAGGAATATTCCTTGATTTCTAAAGTTTTCATCTACCGCGGTATCTGGTACAACAAATAGTCCAATATTAATATGGTTATTAGAAATATGAATAAATCCATTTTTACATTCTAGGTATTTGGGATAATACTCTTTTCCTTGTAGGGTAATAGGGGTATTTTTCTTCAATCCTTCATTTCTAATAGGAATCCACCCATTATAATCAGAAAGTAAAATATATTGATTATCTTTTAATGATAGTTCTTCTAATCCATATAATCTGGCTACTTTATTGTAATCACTTAATTTTACAAATTCTTCTTGCATATCATAACGTAAGAAAGGATATTTAGACTTTGCATTTTGGTAATAATCTCCTAAGGTATCTTTGATGGTGATGTCAGCTAATGAATATGTATGTAAGATAACGATATCTTTAAAATATTTATGGATATCAATATCTAATTGATTTAATGTTTCCTCTATAGAAAGTTTAGAATCTTCAATCATTGAAGTGGTAAATAGATAAGAATGTGCAACTTTTTCTTCTGTTAAATCAAAACTTTTATAAAATTCTACATCAACAGGTGCTAATTTTTTTAAATTTGCTGTCATTGAGTTTTTAATCGATAAGGCACTAGATAGTACGCATATGGTAATAAATAGCATCAAGCAAATAACGGTCATTGACATTACTGTCGTGTTAATTTTACTACTAAGTTGTCGTAAAACAAAACTATTTAATCCACGATAATATATTTTTTTTATTCCCATCACAATTTTTAAAATTAGTCCTGATAAAGACCAAAAGATAAGAAAGGTTGACACTGCGCCTAATACAATTGGTTTAAATAATTCCAAGGTAGTGGTTAATTCACTAATCCCCGCGGTGACTAAATAATATGCGTATCCTAAAACAATAGAAGAAATAGCAAAAATAATAAGACAAAGATACGGATTTTTTAGTTTGATTTTTTCTGATTTTTTGTTGGCGTGAAGTAAGTCAATAAGTTTACACTTACTAATACTAATGGTGTTAAAAATCATGACTAAGATGTACATTATACCAAAGTAAATTAAGGTTTTGATGAAAGCGCTAGATGAGAAAATGAAAGTAAATTTACTCAAATCGGCTTCGAACATATTAGCAACAAATAAACTCATGAATTGTGATAAGAAAATACCAATTCCAAGTCCTATAATAAGGGATAATGTGCCAATCAATAATGTTTCTATAAAAAGTATCATTGATATTTTTCTTTTACTCATTCCTAAAGTTAAGTAAATTCCAAATTCTTTATTTCTTCTTTTGATTAAAAATCTTGATGCATAAATAATTAAGAATCCTAAAATAAAGGAGACAAAGACACTAACCCATGAAAGTCCCTCGGTCATTAGTTTAATAATATCTCTAGTGGAATTAGTTACTTGTAACATGATGGTTTGATTTTCAATAGCATTAAACACATAAAATATGGCAACACCAAGAATTAAAGTAAAAAAGTAAATAGCGTAATCTTTAAAACTTTTCTTTATGTTCTTTAATGATAATTTACAAAGCATCAGTTAAATCCCCACCTAATAAAGTAACGACATCAATGATACGATTAAAAAATTCTTTTCTAGTATCGTCCCCACGATGAAGTTCATTAAATATTTTACCATCTTTAATAAAAATCACTCTTTTCGCATATGACGCGGTAAAAGCATCATGGGTGACTACTAAAATTGTCGCTTTAAAATTTTCGTTTAAATAGCAAAAACTTTCTAATAGCATTTTTGCTGATTTTGAATCTAGTGCACCTGTAGGTTCATCGGCTAAAATTAATTTAGGATTGGTAATGATTGCTCTTGCTGCTGCTACTCTTTGTTTTTGTCCTCCAGATAATTGATAAGGGTAACGAGATAATATTTCTAAAATACCTAATTCTTTAGCCATTTTCTTGATTCTATCATCAATTTTTCTAGGATGAACATTTTGTATAGATAAGGCTAAGGCGATATTTTCATAAGCTGTTAGGGTATCTAGTAAATTAAAGTCTTGAAAAATAAAACCTAATTCCTCTCTTCTAAAACGATTTAATTGGTTTCCTTTTAGTTTAGTGATATCTTCTCCACTCACATAAATATGGCCAGAGGTCACTTTGTCAATAGTGGAAATGACATTTAAAAGAGTAGTCTTTCCACTTCCTGATGTTCCCATAATAGCCACAAATTCGCCTTTTTCTACATCAAAGGAAACACGGTCGATCGCTTTGGTTAGGGAAGATTGATTTCCATAGTATTTTTCAATATTGTCAATTTTTAAAATTGTTTCCATATTTTCCTCCATTTCCCCTAATATCATAAAGTAAAATAATCTATTTGTCCTTCGCTACATCTTACTGTATCTTACAAAAATGTAAGATTACTTTATCACATCAAAATAGGAATTTTTATAGAAAATAAGACTAACTTTCGTATACTCCCCTACTTTTGATTCAATCGTTATTTGGTGTCCTAATTTTTCGCACATACTCTTAACAATAAATAGTCCCATTCCTGTAGATTTTATCTTACTCCGCCCATTTTTTCCTGTAAAAGATTTTTCAAATACTAATGGTAAATCCGTTGCTAAAATACCAATACCATTATCTAAAATTGTTACAATGATACAATTATCATCTTCTTTTGCACAAATAGAAACATAAGATGAAGTTTCTTTTTTGTATTTGATACTGTTATTTAAAATTTGATTAAGGATAAATACCATCCATTTTGAGTCAGTAGATACTAAAAAATTGGTATTTTCTACCCTTAAATCTATTTTATTTTCTAGTAAATCATCTTTATTTTTTAAAGCGACTTGAGCCACAATTTTATCAAGACAAACTTCTTGAATTAAATAATCTTTTTCTGCATTTTCTGCACGCACATAATATAAAACTTGCTCTACACTATCTTCTATTCGTTTTAATTGGTAAACCATTTTTTTATCATATTGATTCGGATGATTGTGATTCATTAAATTAATCGAAGCAAGAGGAATTTTTATTTCATGAATCCACATTTCGATATATTCTTTAAAATTATTCATTTGATTTTGATAAATATTTACGTTTTCACACATTGATTTATTCATTTCATAAAGAATTTGTACTAAAAGTTCTCCTTCATAAAAATTAGGAGCATCAATAGTTTCTAGTACCAGATAACTTTTATCTAACTGTTGAATATGTAAAAATAAATGTTGATAAAAGTTCCTTTTTCTAAAGTAATCAATTAACAGCAAAGGTAAGAATAAAAGAAAATGAAGACATAAAATAGCGATGATTAACTCCTTACTACATCGAAAAGCCAGAAGAAGAAGAAAAGAAAAGAAGAAGAAAATTATCCATAGAATAATGGCATATAGCTTATCTTTAAGATAACTAAGTAATTTCATGATAAAATATACCCCATTTTCTTCCTTGTTTCTATCGCATTAGGGCATCCTGCAGAAATTAATTTTGCTCTTAACCTACTAATATTTACTGTTAGGGCATTATCGTTAATATATTCATTATTATTCCATAAGACAGTCATTAGTTCATCTCTTGTAACAATTCTATTTTGATGAGAAAGCAGATAATTTAGAATAATCATTTCATTTTTTGTTAATACGATTTCTTCATTATTTGCTAATATTACTCCTTTTTGCATATTTATCATAATTCCTTTGTAAGAGTAGAATTCTTGATTAGGACTACTACGTCTTAACACAGCTGCAATTCGTAAAAGAAGAATATTGGCTTGATAAGGTTTAGTAATATAATCATCGGCACCACAAGAAATAGCAAGAACTTCATCAATTTCCTCATTTTTGCTTGTTACCATAATTACAGGAACGTTTGATTGTTTTCTTAAATTTTGAAGTAGTAATTGTCCATTTATATAAGGAATATTGATATCTAATAAAAGTAAATCTGGTTTTAACACTAAAATTTCTTCTAAAGCATTTTTAAAATCATTTAATACCAATGGTTCATAACTAGCATTTTTTAGTAAATCATATAATTCATTAACCAGTACTTTATCATCTTCGATAATTAAAATTTTTTTCATTCTCTCACCGCTTTTCTAGATTATTATATCATCTATTTTGTTTGATTAATCTTACAATATCGAAAGGTTGATGACGTTTTTATCTAAATTTGTCCTTTCGTTTATAAAGAATAGCACAACAATATTTTTTATGCAAATCAAGAAAAAAGATAAACCCAACACAAAATCATTAACAAAAAGCTTTTTTTCCTAAAAAAGAAAATTAGCAAATTAGATACATTTTATCATGCAAAACAAGAAATGAATAAAATTTTATTTTTATAAGAAAAGTAGACAAATTTCTTTATCTACTTCTTATCAATTTTTTAAAATAGAATACCTTGTTCTTTTAGGAAATCATCTAATTCTCCATGTTCAAAAAGATAGGCATCTTCATACTGTTCTTGGTTTCGAACTGGTAGAAAAATCGAAAGTTTTACGACATGATTAGAACAATCAGAACAATGATAGACAATAACACCACACGCATACATTCCCGTTGGAATATCAGCCTTTTTCTCTACTGGTACTAAATTTTTTTTATAGTATTCTGCCTTATCATGTGATACATAATGTCCTACCATCATAGGTAACATAAATAATTTTCTATTGACTTCACGCATAGGTGTATAGCATTTACTACACCAATCATCATGAAACTTAGAACGTATTTTATTAAAAACTCCCATTTTTATTTATCCTTATTGGCATCTTTTGCTTTATTTAATACTTCAACCATCATATCAGCTTTAGAAATACCTGTTAAAATGTAGTTGCTATCCATTCTAAAACGTTGATTAGAAGTAAAGGTATTCACTCTTACTTTAACACCATCAACAATGAATAAGAAACTAACGCGACTACTACCTTCCATAAAGCCACTTCCCATGCGACCATCATCTACCCAAGCTTTAGTAATACTTTTAGCAGGAAGTACATAAGTTTCAAATGGATTCCAAAAGAAGATTAACCCGATTTTTCCACTTTCATCAACAATTACTGTATTTCCTTTTCCATAAAATGTATGATTACGATTAAATTTAGCATTGTCTAACTCTTTTTCAAATTTCTTTCTTTTTTGCTTAAAAAGAATTGTTCCCCCAAAACTCCACCAAATTACAGCAGCAAACGTTGGTACCATAAACAAAATTACTGCCATTGTTCCTTTTGGGAAAAAATTGTATCCTATTAAATAGCAAATTGCACATAGAATAATAGGTCCTAAAATATACCCTAATAAATACATCATATTTATCTTTTTTACTTTTTTATTTTCCATTTTTATCTACTCCTTAACTTTATTATTTCCATTCTTCTTCTATCTTTTTCTTTGGAGCAAAGAAGTAGGGAAATATGCCTATTTTTGCTCCTATCATATGAAATATAGGAAACGTAATAAATACCGTTGCTAGCTGAATCATTAAAACAGGCGTTTTCACATAGTCTTCTTCACTAACAATTTCCCCTTTTCCTACCATATCAATGTAGAAATCATGTCGACTTAAGGGTTCCTTATATTCAATTTGATGAAGAAAAGTTTCTTCT
>CASRZP010000036.1 GCA_949440065.1 uncultured Bacilli bacterium | reverse complement strand
CAGCAGATGTACTTCAATATCTAGTGTACATTCCAAGATTTAAATATGCGATACCTGATGGAAGTGGATATCGAGAAATAGATGTAGTATTTCAAAGTGTAAATGATCCTGTGGAGTTAGGGACAGCAACAGGTAAATCCTATTATACCCATCCAGCGTTTTGGTGGGATAAAGATAATGATCGAGTAAGGGATGCAGGTGAAGAAATCAAAGGTTTTTGGATTGGTAAATTTGAACTTACTGGAACAACGAGTCAAGTAACCACTCTTCCTAATAAGAAGGCATTGAATAAAGTTTCTATTAGTAACTATTTTAGATATACAAAAACGATGCAAAATAGTGGTAACATTTATGGATATGGAAATGATGTAGATACGCATTTAATAAAAAATAGTGAATGGGGAGCAGTAGCATATTTAGCTACAAGTCGTTATGGGAAATATGGAAACCCTCTTTACAATGGTGCGGAAAGGCGAGTAAGAAATAACAATACGGCTATACTCACTTCTGATACAAGCTGGGAATCGACATTAACTGGATGTTCTTCTAGTAATCCACCTCCTTATACTACATGGGAAGATGTCCATATAAATGAGGTTTCTGGTTGTGCGAATCCATATCACACCACCATTGGACAAATGGCATCTACTACAGGAAACATTTATGGAGTGTATGATATGGTTGGAGGAAATTTTGAATATGTGATGGCTAGCTATAAAAAGAATAAAGGTGATAGTGGTTTTCAAGATAACTTAACTGATCTTGAAACAAAGTATTATGATTTATATACTTATACCCCTATACTAGATAATCAATATGCACCTACTAATAAAGATACCGTATGTTCTTCTAGTGAATGTTTAGGTCATGCTATAACAGAAACACAAACATGGGAAAACCCTAGTTATAGTTATCCTTTTGAAACATATCCTTGGATGCTACGTGGTGGAGTTTACATGGGAAATGGTAGTAATATATTTTCCTTTATCGGATATAACCCATCAGCAAGTGCAACTGGAAAAGCTCATGGTACAATTTCTTCTCGTTTAACTGTAGCTAGTTTATCTTAAAATTTTGGTGTATTACGCTAATAAGTATTATCTTTCTAGTCAATATTAAAAATTTTATCTATAAATTGATGTTGAAGTAAGTAATAAAAGATGATATCATATAAGTGTATAAGGTTAAGGAAATGGATAGAATATGAAAATAGCAGCTAAAAATATATTTTTAAAGATTATCCAAGAAATATACTACATTTCTTCATACACTTTGGTTAACTCTAGATTAACTAAGGGAGGCAGACCTTAAAATAAAAATCTTATATAATAAGGAATATAAAGGAACAGGATAGTTTTGTCTTGTTCTTTTTATTATCTAAAAATAAGAAAAAGTGAGGTAGGAAAAATGAAACACAAAATATTATTTATCGGAATAGCTATAGCTATGTTAGTAGTTATTATAGGAAGTAGTTATGCATTTCTAAGTAGTCAAAGTGAAGGAACAAAGAATCATATCGTAAAAGCAGGTAAACTAGAAATTCGTTTTACTGACGTTGATAATAGTAAAATCAACTTAGAGGGAGCTTATCCTATACCAGATGCAGAAGGAATGAAAGGGACACCGCATACATTTACGATTACGAACACAGGAACACTTCCCTTAAGTTATCAAATTTCTCTAGCAGATAATACAAATTTGTACAATTCCCATAATGATACAGGAAAGATTTTTGGAGAAAATCAATTGAAATTAACAAATTAGATAAAGATGCTATTAAAACAGTACCAAGAAATGAAAATATTTTAGCCGTTTATCAATATGATGAAACATCAGGTTCTAATACTTTTTGTGTAACAGGAGAAGAACATACTTGTGAAATGATTTATCCAACTACCTATGAAGCGGGCACTATTGTTCAATATAAAGTAAATGATTATATTATAAAATATTTTCATGTAGTAAGTGATAATGGAGATACTTTAACTTTACAGCAAAGGGAAAATATTGTGTATGATACAATGTGGTATGAAGATGCCAGCGACAATACAAAAGAACCATTAACTATATTATCAGCATTAGAAAATGCTACATCTACGTGAACAAATGTATCAGATCAAACCTATACATTAGGTTCAACAACATTTAAAGATAATGCCTATACTGGATGCAGTTATGATAGTACGAATAAAGTATTCAATTGTACCATGAATCGTTATACTTTAGGTCCAAGAACAGCCAAAGCAAGAATGATAACCGTTCAAGAAGCTAGCCATTTAGGTTGTTTAGGTTATGTAGAAGGATGAATCAACTGCTAAATCTTGTCCAATATGGATGAATAATTATTTAAATGAGTCCACCAATTACGGAGGAACAGTGGAACAAACGGGAGGCGAATATGGAAGAAATTATGGATATTGGACGATAAATTCCAATCTATCTGGATCGACTCATGCTTGGGGGGCATTTCTATGGACGGATGCGTGATTACGCCACTAAACTCACTACTTTTGGGGCACGAGCCGTTGTAAATGTAGAAAAGTGATTTTTATTGGAAAATATAGTTTTAAAAGGCTATGTATTTTTCTATCGTTTTTTGTCGAGTCATCCTTTTTCTAATGGCTTGACAAGATGAATTTTTGCTACTATACTTATCTTATAAAATGTGTAAGGAGGTATCATAAAATGGAACGAAAAATTACTAACTTTTTAGAAAAATGGAAAGATGATATCTTAAGGAAGCCCCTAATATTATACGGAGGTAGAGGAGTAGGAAAGACTTATAGTGCCATTGACTTTGGAAAAAAGAACTACCAAAATATTGCCTATTTTAATACCAGTAACGATCGCACCCTAAAAGAAATACTATTAACAGAAAAATCCATTGAACGTTTAGTAGAACAATTAAAACGTCTAAACAACGTCGAAATTAACAAAAAAGAAACCCTTCTTATCTTTGATCAAGTGCAAGATATCGAAGTAGCTAAAGCCCTAAAAGTCTTCGGAAAATTTAAAAATGATTACCATGTTATTCTAATTACCTCAAGAAAAGAAGATATTCCCTTATATAAGGGAGAAGAATTTCAATACAAAATGATGCATCGCATGGACTTCGAAGAATTCCTATGGGCTAATCATCAACACGACTTAGCTGATTTTATCCGTTCATCCTATGAAAACAGAAAATCCTGTCCTTTTCATCAAGTTGCCATGGAATACTATCATCACTATCTTATGGTTGGAGGTTTTCCTCAAGCAGTAAAAAGTTATATCGAAAACCAAGATTCCTATTTACTATCCATGATACACCAACAAATTATCGATATTCATCATAAAGAAATTGCTGTCACTAGTTCTTTAATTGATATTTCAAGGGGTATCGAGGTCTTTGATAGCATTGTTTACCAATTACAAAAAGACAATAAAAAATTTCAATACGGTCTACTAGGAAATGGTAGTCGTTCTAAAGAATATGATAGCTCCATTGAAAAACTTAATGCCAATCTTTTAGTACACCGTAGTTACAAAATCAAAGAAGTAAAAAAAATATTAAGTACAGCCAAAGAGAAAGATAGCTTCAAACTATATTATACCGATACAGGAATCTTATACACTTCACTTCATCAGTTATATCAAGACAAATTTAGTAATCGTAGTATTTTAACGATTTTGTACGAAAACGACACAGCCACCACCTTAGTAGAAGCAGGATACTCCCTATATTACTATCAATCAAAAGGAAAAGCTGAAGTGGATTTTGTTGTTCAAACAAGAAATGGTGCTATTATTCCCATTGAAGTACCTAAAATTAGTGCCAAATCAAAATCTCTATCCTTATTCTTAAAGACCCATACGGTAAAGGAAGCCATTCGTGTAACAGAGAAAAACTTCATGCTTAAAAATAATGTTTTCTACTTACCTGCTTATGCCTTATTTTGTCTAAAGGAGTTGAATTAATATGTTACCGATTGTTTTAGCTATTTTAGATGGTTTTGGTTATCGAGAAGAAATAAAAGGGAATGCCATTAAAGAAGCCAAAACACCGAATTTTGATAGATTGTGGAGAGAATATCCTCATTGTTTATTGGATGCTAGTGGAAATGCCGTTGGACTACCTATAGGTCAAATGGGAAATAGTGAAGTAGGTCATTTAACCATTGGTGCAGGACGTATTATCTATCAAGGACTAGAACTAATTAACCAAAGCATTAAAAACCAAACATTTTTTGAAAATAAAGAATTTTTAAAAGTGATTCACCATGTAAAGAAAAACAACAGTAAACTACATTTATTTGGTTTACTAAGTGATGGAGGAATTCATTCTCATATTAATCATTTATATGCTTTGCTTGACTTAGCGAAAAAAGAAGGCATAAAAGAAGTTTATGTTCATGCTTTTTTAGATGGGAGAGATACACTTCCTGATGTGTCTATTACTTATTTAGATGAATTAACATCATATATGGAAAAAATTAATTGCGGAAAGTTAGCCGATATTTCAGGAAGATATTATTCCATGGATAGAGAGAGAATGTGGAATTTAACGGAAGAATACTATCGCTTATTGGTATACAAAAAAGGAACAACTATTCAAGATTATCATACCTATATCAAAGAATCTTATCAAAAGAAAATATACGATGAGTTCATTGTTCCTGCTAGATTAGAAGAAAATGGAAATTTAGAAGATAACGATGGAGCGATTCTATTTAACTTTAGACCAGATCGAGCAACCCAGTTATTTACAGCTATTACCAATCCTGATTTTAGTGAGTTTCCTGTTGAAAAATTTAAAAATTTATGCTTAGTGACCATGATGAGTGTGGAAAAAAGTATTATCGCAGAGCCTGCTTTTCCACCATTAGATGTGGATAATCCTTTAGGTGTTATTGTAGATAATCGAGGATATAAAGTGCTAAGAATTGCCGAAGCGAGTAAATATCCTCATGTTACTTACTTCTTTGATGGGGGGGTAGAGCGAAATTTAGAAAATACAGATAAGCTAATCGTACCAAGGAAAGATGTAGCAACTTATGATATGTATCCAGCGATGTCTAGTGTTGAACTTACTGACCAGTTGCTAGAAGTGATAGGTCAATATGATGTGATTATTTTAAATTTTGCTAATTGTGATATGGTAGGACATACGGGAAATTATCCTAAAGTAATAGAAGCTGTTGAAGCTATGGATAAAAATTTAGGACGAGTTTATGAAAAAGTAAAAGAGTTAGATGGTTGTCTTTTAGTTACAGCAGACCATGGAAATGCTGAATATATGTTTGATGAAGAAGGCCATGTGATAACTAGTCATACTTGTAATAAAGTTCCTTTTATCCTATGCCAAGATGATATAACTTTAAAAAACGGGGGACTATCGAATATTGCAGGAACGATTCTAACTTTATTAAAAGAAGATATTCCAAAAGAAATGGAAGCAGGATTAATCGAATAACGTTTTTCATTAACATGTTAACATTAGACTGAAACGCATAAATAACATGAGAAAAATAGACTTAAACTTCATGGATAATGGAGTTTTTTCTTTAGAAATCTATCTGTTTATCGTATAATAACTTTGGTGATTTTTATGGAGAGAAAAAGAATTATATTTCATGTGGATGTAAATAATGCCTTCTTATCATGGACCGCGGTGAAATTATTAAAAGAAGGATACAAAATAGACATTAGAAAAATTCCATCAATTATTGCAGGGGATCCTACGCTTCGTCATGGAATTGTCTTAGCAAAATCTCCCGTTGCCAAAAAATATGGAATAGTAACAGCAGAAACCATTTATTCAGCGCAAAGAAAATGTCGAAATTTAAAAATTTATCCACCAGAACACGCTTATTACAAAGAGCAGTCTAATTTACTTTTTCAATACCTAAGTCAATATACACCAGTAATTGAGCGATTTTCTATTGATGAGTGTTTTCTTGATTTAACAGGGACTGCTCTTTTATATAACGACTACATAAAATTAGCTAATAAAATGAAAGAGGAGATTAAAACAAATTTTGGTTTTACCGTAAATATTGGAATAGCTTCTAATAAATTATGTGCAAAGATGGCATCAGACTTTGAAAAACCAGATAAAGTACATACTTTATTTCAAGATGAAATAGAACAAAAAATGTGGCCTTTACCCGTTGGGGATTTATTTATGGTAGGAAAAAGTAGTGCAAAAGAATTAGAGAAGATGCATATAATGACCATTGGACAATTAGCAAAAACAAATTTATCTTTATTAAAGAGGAAATTCAAATCAACTGCTTTTTACATGATTCAAGCTGCTAATGGGATAGATGATAATCCTGTTGAAAATACTCGCGCTGATAATAAGTGTATTAGTGTATCAGAAACATTACCTGTTGATGTAGAGGATAAAGAAAAGTTAGAACAAATTTTATTTTATCAAACAGAGAAACTAGGAAGAAGTTTAAGGAAACAGGGATTTTATACTAAAACGATTGCTGTAACTTTTAAAAATAATCAATTTGTTAGTTATTCCCATCAAAAAAAGTTATTTAATGCCACTAATAGGACGTTAGATATTTATCAACATGTATTGGAATTACTAGACTGTGGTTGGAAAAAAGATCCACTTCGTAACATTGGTGTTCGTCTAGGTGATTTATCTAAAACAAAAGAACGACAAGTATCCTTATTTGAAACTCAAGAAGATAGGGAAGATGATAAAATGCAAGAAACTTTAGATGCTTTACAAGATAAATTTGGTACTAAGACTATCCAAAGGGCAAGTTTAGTAAAAAAAGATAAGAAAAACGATAAAAAAAGCTTGCGAAACTAGAACTTGTGTGTTAATATTTAATACGTGTGGCTGCGTAGATGTACAAGGTTGCTGATACGCCCGGAAGGGTTGCACTCAGGTTATTTGTATGGAGCATGTCTATACTAGATATAGGCGAAGGGAGGACAAAATATGTCAAAAGAGAAAGTTCGCGTTCGTTTAAAAGCGTACGATAATAAAATACTTGATAATGCCGCAAAGAGAATTGTTGAAACTGTAAAAAGGTCAGGAGGAGAAATATCTGGACCAGTGCCACTACCGACTGAAATCGAAAAATTCACAATTTTAAGAGCTGTTCACAAGTATAAAGACTCTCGTGAGCAATTTGAAATGCGTACTCACAAAAGATTGATTGACATCATTAATCCTAGCAAGGAAACAATAGATGCCTTAACGCATCTTGATTTACCAAGCGGAGTAGATGTACAAATTAAATTATAATATGGAGGATAAAACATGAAAGGAATCTTAGGAAAAAAGATTGGAATGACACAGGTCTTTGCTACCAATGGAAAGCTAATTCCTGTTACTGTTGTTTTAGTAGAACCTAATGTAGTAACACAAATTAAAACAATAGAAAATGATGGATATTCTGCTATTCAATTAGGATATGAAGATATTAGAGAAACACTTAGCAATAAAGCACAAAAGGGTCATACCAAAAAAGCAAACACATCTCCTAAGCGCTTCTTAAGAGAAATTAGGGGAGTAGATGTAGAAAATTATCAATTAGGACAAACACTTGATGCTAGCACATTTAGCGAAGGTGAGATTGTCGACGTTACTGGGGTAAGCAAAGGTAAAGGATTTCAAGGCGTTATCAAACGTCATAATCAATCAAGAGGACCTATGGGACATGGTTCACAATACCATCGTGGCGTAGGATCACTTGGAACGATGCTACCAATGCACGTATTAAAAGGTAAAAACTTACCTGGACATATGGGACATGAAACAACTACAGTACAAAATCTTGAAATTATCTCTATTGATTTAGAAAATAATGTTATCTTAATTAAAGGTAATGTGCCAGGACCTAAGAAAGGTTTAGTGGTAATTAAAACAGCAGTAAAAAAAGGAAATGTACAAAACCCTAAACAAGAATTAGTAACTTATCAAAGTGAAATTACTTCATTAGAAGAGGCAAAAGAAGTTTTAGAAAACTCATCACTTGCTGAAACTGAATAGGAATACTAGAAGTTAGTTATGTGATGGAAGGAGGAAAAAATATGGAAAAAGTAAATCTTTTCAATGCAAAAGGTGAAAAGTTAAAAAATATTGAAGTTAAAGAAGAAATATTTGGTATTGTTCCTAATAAAAACGTATTACATGATGCCATCATTTTAGCAAGAGCATCACTAAGACAAGGAACACATTCAACAAAAAACCGTTCAGAAGTTAGCGGCGGTGGAAGAAAACCATGGCGTCAAAAAGGAACAGGACGTGCTCGTCAAGGCTCAATTCGTGCTGTACAATGGACAGGTGGTGGAGTTTATGGCGGACCAGTACCTCGTGATTATAGCAAAAAAATGAATCGTAAAGAACGTCGTTTAGCTTTAAAATCAGCACTATCTGATAAAGTATTAAACCAAGAATTAATGGTGATTGAAGAATTATCCTTTGATACACCTAAGACAAAAGAAATGGTAAAATTATTAGAAAACTTAAAAATCGCTGATAAAAAAGTATTAGTTGTCGTAGATGAATTTGATGAAAACGTAATTTTAGCATCAAGAAACTTAGGAAATATCGCTTTAGTAGAATATAGCGAAATTAACGTATTAGACTTAATTAATGCTGATTATGTTTTAGCTACATCAAAAGCAATTACAAAAATTGAGGAGGTGCTAGCATAATGGATACAAGATATTTAGAAATCATTAAAGCACCAGTGATTACCGAAAAATCAGGAAGTCAATCCATGAACGATTCAAAATATACTTTCTCTGTTGATGTAAAAGCCAATAAAACGGAAATTAAATTAGCAATAGAAAAAATCTTTAACGTTAAAGTAAAAGAAGTTCGCACAATCAATGTAAAACCTAAGAAAAGACGAGTTGGCCGTTATAGTGGACTACAAAATCGTACGAAGAAAGCGATTATTACACTACAAGATGGTCAAACCCTTGATCTTGGTTAGAAGGAGGATTAAATATGGCTATTAGAAATTATAAACCTACTACACCAGGACAACGTAAAAAAAGTACTTTAGTTAATGAAGAAATTACGAAAAGTACACCAGAGAAGAGTTTAGTAGTAAGTTTAAGCAAACGTGGTGGTCGTAATAATCAAGGAAAGATAACGGTAAGACATCACGGTGGTGGTGTAAAACGTAAATATCGTATTATCGATTTTAAACGTAATAAACGTGATATTCCAGGTACTGTTGCAAGTATTGAATACGACCCAAATAGAACAGCAAACATTGCACTAATCAATTATAAAGATGGAGAAAAAAGGTATATTATTGCTCCCAAAGGCATTAGTGTAGGAACAGTAATTGAAGCAGGAGAAAATGCGGATATTAAAGTAGGAAATGCTCTACCAATTATGAATATTCCAGTGGGTACATTAGTTCATAACATTGAACTTCGCCCAGGAAAAGGTGGAGAATTAGCCCGTTCTGCTGGAGCATCAGCACAAATATTAGGACGTGAAGGTGCTTATGTAATGATTCGTTTATCAAGCGGAGAACAAAGAAAAGTACTAGGTACTTGCTATGCGACCGTTGGTGAAGTTGGAAACGAAGATAGCGAATTAGTAAAAATTGGAAAAGCTGGAAGAAGTCGTCATATGGGAATTCGTCCTACAGTACGTGGTTCCGTTATGAACCCTAACGATCACCCTCATGGTGGTGGAGAAGGTCGTGCACCAATTGGACGTAAAGGGCCAGTTACTCCTTGGGGTAAACCTGCACTTGGATACAAAACTCGTAACAATAAAAAGACAGATAAATTTATTGTTCGTCGTCGTAACGGAAAATAAAAGGAAGGATGATAAAGAATGGCTAGAAGCATTAAAAAAGGGCCTTATGTATTCCCAAGGCTATTAAATAAAGTAAAAGAGCTAAATAAGTCAGGAAAAAAAGAAGTAATCAAAACTTGGTCACGCAGATCAACAATTTTTCCAGATTTCATTGGACATACATTTGCCGTTCATAATGGACGCGAATTTATTCCTGTTTATATAACTGAAGATATGGTTGGACATAAACTTGGAGAATTTGCCTTAACTCGTAAATTCGGTGGACATGGTACACAAAGTTAGAATAGTTAAAAATAATGACTAGGAGGGAAAGTATGGAAGCAAGAGCAACTGCTAAAACATTAATTGTATCTCCCATTAAAGCACGTTTGGTTATCGACTTAATTCGTGGAAAAAATGTTAGTGATGCAGTAACCATATTAAATAATATGAACCAAAAGCCTGCACGGCTTATACTAAAAGTATTAAATTCTGCTACTGCTAATGCTGTTAATAATAATGGTTTAGCCGAAAAAGATTTATACGTTAAAGAAGCAAGAGTAGATAATGGACCTGTGTTAAAACGTGTTATGTTTGATTCACGTTCACACATTGGACATAAAGATAAAAGAACAAGTCACATCGTTATCGTAGTGGCTACTAAATAAGGATAGGAGGTTAGCGTATGGGACAAAAAGTCAATCCTAATGGATTAAGACTAGGAATCAATAAAGATTGGGAATCTAGATGGTATGCTAATAGCAAAGATTTTTCTAAGTACTTAGTAAACGATATGGAAATTCGCAAATTTCTAGAAAATAAATTCAAATCTGCTGCTATTTCAAAAATCGAGATTGAACGTAACGATAAAAGAACCGAAGTTATTGTACATACATCAAAACCAGGTGTAATCATTGGGCGTGGTGGAGAAGAAATTGAAAAACTAAAGAAAGAACTTAAAAACTTAGTTCATGAAGAAGTTCAAATTTCTATTGTAGACATAAAAAAGCCAGATACTAATGCACAAATTGTTGCTGATTCAATTGCCAATCAAATTACTAATCGTGCCTCATTTAGAATGGCACAAAAGCGAGCAATTCGTAACGCCATGAAAGCTGGAGCTAAAGGAATTAAAACTTTAGTAGCAGGACGACTAGGTGGTGCTGATATGGCTCGTAGTGAAGGATATACAGAGGGAACTATTCCACTACATACATTAAGAGCAGATGTAGATTATGCAACGAGTGAAGCAGATACTACATTTGGAAAAATTGGTGTAAAGGTATGGATCTACAAAGGAGAAATTCTTCCTTCTAAAAATAATAAAGGAGGTAATTAATTATGTTGATACCATCAAGAACAAAATATCGCCGAGTTCACCGATTACCTCATGAAGGATTATCACGTGGTAACCGTGAATTAACCAATGGCGAATATGGATTAATGGCAAAAGAAGGTGCTTGGATTACTGCTAATCAAATCGAAGCAGCACGTATTGCTATGACTCGTTATATGAAACGTGGTGGAAAGGTATGGATAAACATTTTCCCACATATGCCTTTAACAAAAAAACCAATCGGTACTCGTCAAGGTAAAGGTAAAGGTAACGTTGAAGGATGGGTAGCTGTTGTTAAAGAAGGTAAAATTATGTTTGAAATTGCTGGAGTAGATGAAGTAACTGCACGTGAAGCTTTACGACTAGCAAGTCATAAATTACCAATCACTACAAAATTTGTAAAAAAAGAAACAGGTGGTGAAATCAATGAAGGTTAATGAAATTAGAAATTTAACCACTGAAGAAATCATGGCAAAAATCAAAGAAAGCAAAGAAGAGTTATTCAATTTGCGTTTTCAACAAGCAACAGGTAATTTAGAAAAACCTTCAAGAATTAGAGAACTTAGACATACCGTAGCAAGAATGAAGACCGTTTTAAAAGAACGTGAAGGAAAGTAGGAGGGTTTTAGTATGAATGAGAAAAAACAACGTGAATTAATTGGTGTTGTTGTCAGTGATAAACGTGATAAAACGATTACCGTTTTAGTAGAAACGCATAAGAAACATCCGAAATATGGTAAACGAGTAAAGAGTTCTAAAAAGTATTCTGCACATGATGAGACAAATAAAGCAAAAGTAGGAGATACTGTTAGAATTGTGGAGACAAAACCGATTTCAAAAACAAAATATTTCTATTTAGCTGAAATAATTAAAGAAGCAGTTATTTTATAACTCTTAAGAAGAGGAGGATTAAGTTATGCTACAACAAGAATCTCGTTTAAAAGTAGCTGATAACTCTGGAGCACGTGAACTATTGGTTATCCGTGTTTTAGGAG
>CASRZP010000035.1 GCA_949440065.1 uncultured Bacilli bacterium | reverse complement strand
TTCTTTCATATCATCACCAAGGTATTATATGATAATATGACACAAAAAGAGACTACTCATTACTTTTTAGCGAATCAATCATATCAATCTTTTTTAAATTGAAATGCGTTATTTTACTGACAATAAAGGTAAAAATTATAGAAATCACTGCAGTAATGATATAACTTGTTATTTTGATTTCTCTTATAAACATCACAAACTGTGGTTCACAAGTACTAATGACATAATGACATAAATAAAGTCCACTGATTAGTCCAAGTAAAATACCAATGGTTGTGATAAAATAGTTTTCATTGGTAATATAATGATCGACTTCCTTATCATAAAATCCTAATACTTTTAATGTAGAAATTTCTCTTTTTCTCTCACTGATATTGATTGATGATAAATTATATAAAATAACAAAGGCCAACATCGATGATGCAATAATTAAAATCATGACTACTGAATCAAGCTTAGATAACACATCATCCATCATTTTAGAAGTTGTCGATTTCTTTATTACCGTAGATAACACATTATCACGAATTAACTGTTGGTGAAATTCTTCATCGTAATTCTCATTTGTTGTCATTAATATCACATTAGGTTTAAATTCGCCAAAAATGTTTTCATAACTACTGGATGATAAATAAGCATAATCCTTAACATAGTTTTCTACGATGTGACTAACTTCTATCTTCTTATAGGTATCATCTACTAGAAAATAGATAAAATCATGAACATCCACATTCAATGTTTTCGCTAGTTTTTCACTTAACACAATACCATTTTCTGGTAGGTCAATTTCTTTTTTATCATCGTTAATATCCGCTAGATGAATTAAATTTTTAAATGAGTCTTCTAAATTTTTAGTTATTAAAGTAACTTCTAGACTTTCCTTATTTTCATTATATAAAGAAACCATTTCATAACTTATTACTACCTTATTTAAAATATCTTTATTTTTATCTAATAAATTTTCTATTTCCTCTATACTTTTATCTTCTTTTAGATAAAGCATATCATCATATAAGAATATCTTGTTAAATTGATAATCTACCACATTACTTACCGAATCCTTTAAACCAAAACCCACTAGAAGTAAGGCAGTTGATCCTGCTAGTCCAAAGATAGTTGCCATAATTCTTTTTTTATAGCGAAAAATATTACGAAAGGTTATCTTTGTAGAAAACTTTAACTTATCCCAAAAGGAAAAACGTTCTAGGAATATCTTTTTTCCTATCTTTGGTGCTTTAGGACGCATTAATTCACTAGGTTTTTCTAATAAAATCTTACCTGTTGTAAAAAGGGAGGCTCCTGGAATACAAATCATGACAATAGCTAGTCCTAATATGGCATAATAAAGATTAAATTCGCAAACAAAATTAGGAATAGTAAATAAGCTCGTATAAATGTTCCATATTACTCTTGGAATTAAGTTAAAACCAATGAGCATACCTATACTTCCTCCAAGAAAAGTCGCTAAAACAGCATAGATGAGATTTTTTCCATAAAGATGAATATTAGAAAAACCTAAACCTTTTAATGTTCCTAGTTCCCCACGTTCTTCTTCTACCATTCTTGACATGGAAATTAAACTAATCAAAATAGCAACCACAAAGAAAATTAAAGGAAACACCGAACCTATTTGGGTAATACTTTCTGTTGAGTCAATGAATGTGGTATAACCCTGATTATCACTTCGATCAAAAGTATACCAGACAGGTTTTTTAAAGTTTTCTATGTTGACTTCTACTCCCATTGCCTCTAAATTTTCTATGGTATCTTGATATAATTCATCAAAGCGAGCATCAATTCTATCATTTTTTATTTGCTCTACTTCGCCTATAGCATCATCTACCATTTTTAAATAAGTTTTACTTCCAGTAATTTCACCTTGTGCTTGCTGAATAGTAAGATAAACATTGGTATAATAATCCATAGAAAAGGCTTCTTCTAAAGTATACAAATAATAAGACCATTCTTGATTTCCTATACTACTTAAACCACGGTATGAAGTAAAATATAAAGGACTTTCTATAACACCAGTGATGGTAAAGGTGTTTTCTTTTAGCATTTCACTGGAAATAGTAATGGTATCATGAAGTTTTAAGTGATAATCATCTAAAAAAGCTTGTTCTACTACGATTTCTTGATTAGTTTTAGGTAGGGTTCCTTCTTTTAGTAAGACTTGATTGATATCTCCTAAAGAATGAATACGAACAATTTTTTCGATATGATTACTGGAATAGGCATAATCTACATACTTGCTTCCTTCTACCTTTTCTATTTTTTTTAGGTTTCTTAAGGCATCTATATCTGATAAAGTTAGTCCTAGACTAGATACAATTTCTAAATCATATACTTGTTGTTCATCTAAATATTGATCTAAGGTTTTTTTCATATCAGGAGATGTTGCTTTAATTCCTGCAAAAAAACCTACCCCTAATAACGCCATGCATAAAAGCGATAAAAATTTCTTTTTAGTATCTTTAATTTTTCGATAACTGCTTACTAATAACTTGTTTTTCATTACTACCACTCGATTTCTTCAATGGATTTAGGATTTTTGTTGATGATAATATCTTGTACTTTACCACTATTAAATTTGATGACTTTATCAGCAATATCAGCAATGACACTATTGTGAGTAATAATAATCACCGTCATTTTTTCTTTACGACACACATCTTCTAGTAATTTTAAAATTTGTTTTCCTGTTTTGTTATCTAAAGCTCCTGTAGGCTCATCGCATAGTAAAACACGAGGATTTTTAGCAATGGCTCTTGCGATTGATACTCTTTGTTGTTCTCCACCTGATAATTGACTTGGAAAGTTTTTCATACGATTTTTAAGACCAACTTTTTCTAAGATAGTTTTGGGTTCTAAGTGATCATGACAAAGTTGCACAGCAAGTTCCACATTTTCCATCGCCGTTAAATTTTGAACCAAATTATAAAATTGAAACACAAATCCAATGTCGTTCCTTCGATATTTAGTTAATTCTTTTCCTTTTAAATCTTCAATGTGAACACCATCTACTATCATTTCTCCACTAGTAACATCATCCATTCCACCAAGTAAGTTTAAGCAAGTTGTTTTACCCGCGCCTGAAGGTCCTAAAATAACCACAAGTTCTCCTTTTTCTATTTCAAAAGAAATTTTATTTAAGGCTTTAATTTCTATTTCCCCCATCAAATAGGTCTTACTTACATTTTTAAATTCGATATATGCCAAAATAATCCCTCCATTATTAAACGAATACTATTATCATAAAACAAAGATTCTATTTAGTAAAGAAAAAAAGTCTATAAAGACTTTTAAAATTGTATACCATCAATGCAATGCTCATATATCCATTGTTTTAACTCTTCTAATTCATTACTTTCATAAAACTTAATTAATTTTTCAAAAAACATTGCTTGATTTTCTTTGGCAATCGTAATGATTCCACATCCATTATCAATCATAATTTTATTCGCCATTAACATAGCTACTCTTTTGTTTCCGTCAATAAACATTTGTCTTCTCATCATCCATAACATTACTTCAATGGCTAATTCCGTTTTAGAAATATCCTTCTTGGATAAAAGAGCATCTAATTCTTCTTTAATTTGACTTTCGATAGGAAATTGAGGTTTCCAATTTGTTCCTCCTATATTAACTGGTGTAGTTCTTAATCTTCCCAAATTTTGATCAAGTACTAACTTATCTACTACTAAACGATGAAGTTGGCATAAAGTTTTATAATCATCATCTAATTCATTTTCTAAAATAAATTGCCAGGCATATTTTAAATTGTTAATCACTAATATTTGATTAACCGTTAACCCATTTACCACTCCACCATCATATATGACTTGTGTATCAGGGTAGGTTACGCTGATCCCTTCTAAGTTGGCACTTTTCCAAATATAATCAACAATGTTTCTTTTTGCGACAAAAATATTTTGTTCTTTTGTTAAATGAAATTTATTTTCCATAGAAATTCTCCTTCCTACGATTGTAACTTTTATATGGAATAAGTGAAGTTATCTATGTTATTTTCTTATTGCTTTATTAAAAATTTCTAATTTTAATAAGTTGATAAATTCTTCTATGGTTAATGTATTCGTTTCTTGTTTTCCATACATACGATAACTAATGGTTTGGTTTTCTCTTTCATTGTCTCCTAAAACTAAGATATAAGGAATTTTCTTCATTTGGGCATCTCTCATGCGATATCCTAATTTTTCATTACGTTCATCAATTTCTACACGAATACCATTTTTCTTTAGAAGTTCACAAACTTCCTTGGCATAATCTAGGTGATACTCAAAATTAACAGGGATAATTTCTACTTGCATTGGAGCAAGCCATAAAGGTAGTGCTCCTTTAGTCTCTTCTAGTAAGAAAGCAGTAAATCTATCTAGAGTTCCTAAAATAGCACGATGAATGACCACAGGACGAGTTTTTCCTCCTTCTTCGTTGATGTAAGTTAAGTCGAAACGTTCTGGTAATAAGAAATCTAACTGACAAGTAGAAATCGTAATATCATGTCCTAGAGCTGTCTTAATTTGCACATCTAACTTCGGTCCATAAAAGGCAGCTTCCCCGATGGCTTCATAAAAGTTAATATCCAACTCTTGTAATACATGACGTAATTCATTTTCTGCTTTATTCCACATTTCATCACTATTAAAGTATTTTTCTTTATTTTCTGGGTCTCTTAATGATAAACGGAAACTATAGTCCATAAAGCCAAAATCTTGATACACGTCTAAAATTAATTTGACCACGTTACTAATTTCTTGTTTAATTTGATCAGGTCGAACAAACAAATGGGCATCATTTTGACACATGGCACGAACACGTTCAAGTCCACATACTGCACCTGATGCTTCATAACGGAAGTCTGCTGCTAACTCGCCAATTCGAATAGGTAGTTCTTTATAAGAATGCAAACTATTTTTATAAACTAGCATATGATGTGGACAGTTCATCGGACGAAGAACTAATTCTTCTTTATCCATTTTCATCACTGGAAACATATCTTCTTTATAATGATCCCAGTGTCCTGAGGTTTTATAAAGGTCTACACTTCCTAAACATGGAGTGTACACATGATAATAGCCCAAAGCAATTTCTTTATCGACAATATAACGCTCTAGAATACGACGAATAGTAGCCCCATTAGGTAACCACATCGGTAAGCCTTGTCCTACTAGTTCATGGGTCATAAAAATATCTAAGTCTTTTCCAATTTTACGATGATCCCTTTGTTTTGCTTCTTCTAATTCCGCTAAATGAGAAAGTAAGGCTTCTTCTTGATCAAAACAAATTCCATAAATTCGCTGAAGCATTTTATTCTTGGAATCACCTTTATAGTAGGCTCCACTAAATTTTAATAATTTAAAGTATTTGATTTCTTTAACACTTTCTACATGGGGTCCACGACAAAGGTCAACAAAATCTCCTTGACGATAACAAGTAATTACTGTACCATCTGTCATATTTTCAATCAAGTCTATCTTGTAAGGGTCATCTTTAAACATTAATAGAGCATCTTTTTTGCTTAATTCTTCCCTTACAATTTTCTTTCCATCTTTACTAATTTTCTTCATTTCCTGTTCGATTTTCTCTAAGTCTTCTTCTTTGATGACTTCATCACCTAAATCGATATCATAATAGAATCCTTCTTCAATTACTGGTCCTACCCAAAATTTAGCATTAGGATATAAATGTTTTACTGCCTGTGCTAGTAAATGGGCACAAGAGTGGTTTAATACACTTAATCGTTCATTTTCTTTAATATTTTCCATAAAATCAATTCCTTTCTTTTCGTTAAAAAAACTCCTATTAAATATTAATAGGAGTGCAATAGACACGGTACCATCCTTAGTTTACCTTAATTTTTGATAACGGAAATCTTCCGGAGAATCATTACAATTTCAACTAAAAGGTAGTAATAAGAAAATAGTACGACTTGTTTTCACCAACCACAAGTTCTCTAAAACGTTTCTCTATTTTTTATCGTGTCCTTTATCAGTGCTTTTAACTATTAACCAGTATACGCAAAATATATCGTTTCGTCAATAGGTAAATTTTACTACTCACTAGTTACTAAAATATCACCTAAATCATGAGGAATCGTTCCTGTGACAAAAGTTGCTTCACTACTACCCCTAGTAATTACTTGCCAATCAAAACTTTTTTCTGTTCGATTAATAATTTTTTTAACATTGCGTTATTAAAATTTCCTTTAGGAAATGCACCATATCCAATACTAACCACGTTTTTTCCTATTGTTATTTCAGCTAATTTATTTAAAGCGAATGCATTATTTCCAATATTTCTTACTTCTACTCCATTAATTTGACTAGGAATCTTAACATCTTTTAACAAAGATCACTATAATCAGTTATCATTCCTGTTGTCTCATCAAAAGTAAAACATGATTCATCATCCTTAATTCCAACCTGCTTAGCATACACATTAATTTTTACTCCATATGTTCTTGATTCTCCATTTGGTATCTCGACATTTTCATCTACCCACATGCGAAGACGATAATGATGAATTGTTGTTCCAATATCAGAAAACGTTCCTTTATCTAGTATCATACTTCCTATGGGAGAACCTATTTCACTTGATTCTTCACTCGGATAAAAATTATCAGGATAAAATACTGGCGTGTACTCAGTTTCTGGATCAATTGCTCGCTCTAGATATAGTTTTACTTCATTATCTTCTAAAGGGATAGCATCCGTAATGGGTATTTTTATTGCTGTTACTTCATAAGCAATTAAAGTTGACTTACTTAAGTTCACTGTTATGGTAAAATCAAAGACATTATTGTCTCCTGTTAACATTATTCCTTTATCATTACTTATTGGATACGCTTCATTTAACATGATTCCTGTTTTTCCTTCGGTATAAATTAAGGTTATCGTTCCTGTTTCCAAAGTGTTTTCTACTGTTCCTTATGACCATTTTTCTACTTTTGTTCATATTTTTCCTACTTTCTTTTTTAGTATATCATCCTTTTCTAGATTCATTCATCAAGTTAGCAAAGAATAAACTACAACAAGAAAAAGAACAAGATTTTATATCCTGTTCCTTGCATTTCCTTATTATATAAGGTTTCTATTTTAAAAGGTGCACCCCCGTTAATTTTTGGTTAATTTTCATATTCACACTTCCCTATATTTTGATTATAAACGATGAAAGGACTACAAACAAGAAAAAAATGTAAAAGAAAAAGCTAGCACTTTCTAACCTTTTACTTTTTTACCATGACTTTTGCACTTTCCATAGAAGAATTAATGGTATTTCCTTTTTCTAATTCCTTCAACATACGAATCATTTTAGGAATTAAAATCAAATTTAATTGGTGTGTTTGTTCACGAGTTAACACTCTTTTACTTACTCCATTTAAGTTTTTACCAAATCTTACTTTTAACAATGCGACTTCTTTGGCACTTAATAAGCTTATTACCATGTCTACATTTTCTTTTGAGTATTCACTAAAGAATTGGTATATAGATTTTTTCTTATTGGTTACTAATTCTAGGGGAACTTCTTTTTTTATTTTCCAACTTACTTCTTCACTCGGTAAATATTTTTTCTCTAAAACTTCTGGATAACTTGGATTAAAAAATAAACTTTGTAAAGAAGTATCACTATCCTCTTCTTGCATTTTATCTTTTTGATAACGTAATTTTCCTAGGGCTTTTCTTTCTATTATATGAACTCTCTCCCTAGTAACGCCCAATATTTTTCCAATTTCTTCTAACGTGTGCATACTATGATTATCTAACCCAAAGCGAAGGGTTAACACAAAAATTTCCCTTTTCGTTAAATTACTTTCTAAATATTCTTTCACATTTTCTCTCAAATCTTTATTGACCATTAACTCTTCTGGCGTTAAATCATCAGATGCAATAATATTTTCTAAACTACTATCATAATCTTCATCAATATTTTGATTCATACTATAAATTGTCCTATTTTCCATCATCTCACAAATTTGAACCGTAGAAACATAACAATTCATCGCATTAGCAATTTCTTCTTGATTAGGGAAACGTTCTAATTGATTCGTTAATTCTTCCTTAGTTTTATAATAGATTTTCATTTTTCCTTGGGCACGAATAGGAAATCTAATCGCTCCATGATTTAAAATCGCAATCCTGATAGATTGTTTTATCCACCAACTAGCATAAGTGGAAAATTTAAATCCTTTTTCTACATCAAATTTATTTAAAGCCCTTATCAGTCCAAAGTTTCCTTCTTGAATAATATCTAATAATTCCATTCCATTAGTAAAACCTTTATTCATATACTTTTTTGCAATATTAAATACCAGACGTAAATTACATTCTAAGAAAAAAGATCGTGCTTTAGTATCTTGATTAGCAATGCGACTTAATAGTTCTTTTTCTTGTTCCCTAGTTAATACTGGTCTTTTCTCAAGATCGTTCATATAAAGTTTTATGTTATTATCGATAATGCTATCATCAAAATCAATTTCATGTTCAACAATAGTAATATCCTTCATCATTAAATAGCTTTCCATGATTAATAAGGGGATATCTCCTTTAATGATATAGGCTAAATTCCCTGCTTCAATTTGATTTTTATTTTCATGAAAAATAGTTTCTACTAATTGCGCAAATTTTCTATTATCATGAAGTAAGTTAGTAACAAAATCAATATCTATATCGACTACTTCTTGCTCTAAAAGTGTACTAATCTGATATAAACAAGCAAGCGTATAGCCATGATTTTTAATTTCTTTATTAATCGATAGCCCTATTTTGGTTAATTTATTCATTATTACCACCTAGTATTTTCACTTTGTTTTTTACTGTTACTTCTATTGGTATTTTTTCTTTTTGTTCAAGTGTTTTTAACATCTTTATCATTTTAGGAATAACCATAATATTTAATTGACGTCGTTGTTCATTAGTTAAAGTATGTGTATTTAAACCATCAAGATTATCTCCTAGGTCTAACTTTAAAAGAGATAATTCTTCATTTGTTAATAAACTTAATATTATATCAATGTTTTCTTTTGGATATTGAATAAATTTTTGATAAATTGATTTTGTTGTGTGTGTTAAGGTAGGTACTTCTTCTTTTTTCATTTGCCAATTTATTGTTGATGTATAATAGGTAGCTTCTACTACTGGTGTTACATTTTCTTTTTTTCTCTCTTTAAATACTGGCATAGATCGATATTCTTTTATTTGAGATCGATGATGTGGTTTTCTTAATTTTACTAACGCACTATTTTCAATTTGACGAATTCTCTCACGAGTAACACCAAAGATTTTTCCTACTTCTTCTAAGGTATAAATGTAACCATTTTCTAACCCAAAGCGAAGTTTTAACACTCTTATTTCTCTTTCGGTTAAGTTACACTCTAACATATAATCCTTTAATCTTTTTTTCATTTCTTGCTTTAAAAAGTGATCTTCTGGAGATAATTCATTTGAAGGAAGAAAAGATTCTAAGGTTAAATTTTCATTATCATCAGACACATTTTGTTCAATACCATAATAGTTTTCACGATTTTCATAATCATACACACCCAAAATCGTTTCTAGTTTCCATTCTGTTTCTATAGCAATTTCTTCCATAGTAGGATTACGTTTTAGTTTTTCTTTTAATTTTTCTGTAACGATATAGTACTCTTTTAACTTTTCTTGTACATGTGTTGGATATTTTACAACACCATTTTCTGCTAGGGCACGATTAATATATTGACGAATCCACTGATAAGCATAAGTAGAAAACTTTGTATTTTTTGTATCATCATATTTTTCTAATGCCCTCATTAGTCCAAGATTTCCTATTTGAATTAAATCTAAAAACTCTATTCCATGATGCAAATATCTCTTAGCATAACTAATCACTAATCGCAAATTACACTCTAAAAAATACTTTTTTGCTTCTACGTCGCCATTTTTGATTTTTGCTAAATACTCTTTTTCTTGTTCGGGTGTTAATAAAGGACGTTGATAAGTTTCTTTTATATAAAGTTTAACATTATCATTTGCTATATCATCTACATTAATATTATCATCACCATAGTACATATCATTTAACATACAATACGTATCAATCACCATCAATGCTGTTTCTTCTAATATTAAGTATTCCACATTTCCCTTTTGAATTTGCGTCTTATTTCTTTGATAAATTGAGTCTACCAATTGATAAAAGTTTGCATTACTTTGTAATAAATCACTAATATCATCCATATTTAACCCTGGTACCATTAACTTTAAATAAGAACTGATCAATGATAAAGAATGCAAAGTATTACCTGATTTAGTAATTTGTTCCTGAATATAAGAATTAATTGTTTCCTTTTCCATAACCTTATCCCCCTTTTTGCAGTTTCCTATTATAACATATTCCTATTCGATATTCAAGTGTTTTAGTAATTTTAACTGATAGGTTTTCACAAAACTATTCATATTTTGTTGACCTTCATTTAAAATTTGTGCTTTTTCTTTAATGATATCTTCTAATTGATAAATGTCTTCATCTGTTGGTGTTTTAAAGTAACAACGATCAAGGCACTCTTCTACGACTAAGTCACTACCTCGACGTATAGGGGATGTGGCATGACAATAATGTTCTAGATTTAGTCCATCGTGACGACCTTTTAGACCATAGGAAGAAAAGTAATAAGCATGGAATGCTTCTTCTAGAAAGGGGTTATATAAAGAATTTTTTTCCTCTTTTGCTTTTTTTAATAGTTCTACTAATTGATTAGCATTTTGACTACTAGATAAATGATTAATTCTTTTTAATAAAGGATAACTATGTTCATCAAAGTACTCAGCAATTTTATTATTGGCAAGTAACATGGCTGACATAACGATCTTTCCTGCAATGGTATGATCATCCATTTTTAAATTGGTATAATCAGGTTCAGTATTTTTTACTAATTGATACACTTTTCCAATGGGATAAATTTTTGACAAAATACTTGCTACTTCATAAAGGGAGTTTAATGTTTCATAAAAGGGATTATCACTTACTTGATTCCACAGAATTTGATTGACTTCCTCGTCTGTCATATTTTGATTAACGCAAATGATAGTTTTTGAAAATTTTTGCTTAACGATTTCTCCTTTGGGACTAATTTCAAAAAGGTAAGAGTTTGCTAAATGTTCTTCGTTTGCTTTTAAGGCACTATATTCCATTCCTACTCTAGGAGGTAACATATGAATCATTTTTTGATTAGGCAAATAAATAGTGGATACTCTATTAATAGCTTCTTGAATAACCATTGAAGAAAAAGGAATTATTCCTGTTACATTCGTTATATGAATACCTATTTTGTAGTTTCCATTTTCTAACTTTTTACAAGATAAGGCATCATCAAATTGAACCGTTCCTTCTTTGTCAATAGTAATTAATGGTTCATCAAACTTAACTCTTCTATTTCTTCTACTTTCTTTTAAAGAAGGATCAAACTGATCAGTTAAATTTAACAAGCGTTGAGAAAAATCAACATTAACATGATATTCCTTAGCCGTTTGTTGTAAGGATACATGTTTTTTATTTTGTTGAAATAAGGCATATATTCTCTTAATTAGGCGAAGGTCTTCTACTTTACCTGTAGAAATGGCCTCGGTTAATAGAATGGATAAATGATTTCTCACGTCTTCTTTGACATATAATGTTGGCGTTTTTAACATCAATCTTAATACGATTTGTAAATGAGGATTTTCTTGCTTTCCTTTGATAACTTCATTAAGGTATGCCTCTAAGACTTGTTCAAATAAAGTTTTATTATTTTCTAGATTTACTGTATAAGGAAAATGGGTAAAAATGTAGTCAATATAAGATAAGTTTTTCTCATCAAAAATTAAATAAGTTAATAAATCATATTGTGTTCTAATTTTCCTTTGGGTAGTTTTTTCATGATAACGAAACAAAAGTAAGACTTCTTCTACTTCACTAATAGCACGCTTAAATTTTAAAAAGTAGGGATGATCATCACTAGGTCTTCTATCGATATGATATTTTAAATATTGTTGTAACTCAGTAAGTAAGCTTAATAACTGTGGTTGATTAAAATTTTCCATTTGTTTTAGTTCACTACAAAGATAACTCAACCCATCGATAGATGAAATTTTTCCCTTTTGATAATCAAACTTGGATACTTTTTTAACGATTTTAATTAAGGACTTTTCTAGTTCAAATGGCATAGGAGCTAATCCTCCTAAGATAATAATTTTGCTGTTTTCCTTTTGATTATTTTTCATATTATCTCCTAAAATTTTCTCCAATTAATGGATAGTCTATGGTTAATTGTTTAATTCGTTCAATAATTCTTCTCGCTTTTAGTAAATCGTTTCCTGATTTTGTAGAGGATAAATTTACTTCTAGTTCTTCTAATGTTAAATTGGAAGTAAAAAACGTTGGTAGTCCTTCTTCCATGCGATATTGCAAAATAGGGCCTAATATTTCATCTCGACTCCACGGGGTAACGTTTTCAGCACCTATATCATCAATTAGCAATAAAGGTACTATTT
>CASRZP010000034.1 GCA_949440065.1 uncultured Bacilli bacterium | reverse complement strand
ATACTTCCTTAGAGCTAGGAAAAGGAGATAAGATCATGAATGATTATATTAATGAGTCATTAGAAGTAACTACTGATGAGTTTTTTGGAGAGTCATATGATAAAGAATTAGCGTGGAGAGAACAAGAGGTTTTTCTTGCTAAAGAAGAAGCGTTAAAAGATGGCTTTGAGCAAGGAAAAGAGCAAGGAATAGCACAAGGAATTGAACAAGGAAAAGAGCAAGGAATAGCACAAGGAATTGAACAAGGAATTGAACAAGGAATTGAACAGGGTAAAATAGTTGGTAAAATCGAAATTTTACAATCATTAAATTATGATATTTCTGCTATTGCTGATTTAACTGGCTTAACAAAAGATGAGGTTGTAAACTATCTAGATGATATAAAATCATGAAATATAGATGCAGTAAGTTGACAAATCTTATGAATTTCGTTAGACTATAAATAGTTATAGGCAAAGAAACTTCCTTATTCATTAAAAGATTAATTAGTTTCCGCCTATAACTTTTCATTTAGGAGGAAAGAATATGGAAAAAGAAGTATTAAAATTATTTAAAGGATTTATAGGAAAAAATACGAATAATTTTTCTCCGTTAGGTCTATCGTATGGACTTCTTATTCCTTCTAGTGCGAATAAAAATGTTATCGAAGAAGCTATCAAACTATATGGAAAAGATAAAGATAAATGGAACCAATCTTTCCATAAAAGTTTTGATGTAGTGAAAAATAGTACCATAGAGGAGTTAATGACAACACAACTTCTTCACTATTTTTCAACATATGGTTTAGAATCATTAGGAATAGATAAGAAAGACTTTATCTATATTCCTAAAGAAAAATTAGAAATTCCAAAATTAGAAAAAGATATCGAACTAATCGTTATTCATCCGCTTGAGGAAAGTGAAGTAAAGGAAAAACTTTTTACCTTAATCACTAGTGGAATTGCCTTAAGTGAAGATACGATAAAAGACATTATTTCTTTAGCAAAATACATAGATAAGAATCATTTAAATAAAATTAGTAACAAAGAAGTCAAAATTGCGTTATATGATTACTATCATCTTGTACCAGAAAATGAAGAAGAATTTTTACGATATTTACTTTATCGTTTAACAGACTCCACCTTAAAAATCCAAAATGATGAAATGATTGAGATGATTAGACTTAGTGATCGGCATGTTGCTTTATTATTGATGAAAAATTATTTAGATAGTCCGATAAAATATCAAAGGTTATCTTCTATTTTTTTAAGAAATAAACGTATATTTTTAGCATTAAAACAAAAGGTAAGTAAGAAAGATATAATAGAAGATAAAGAAGTATATTTAGAACTTAATCGTATCATCAATCGATTAAGAAAACTTGCTAAGAAATACCATCAACCATTAAAAAGGGGTTTATTAGATAGTTTAACTTTAGAAAATACTAACATAGATTATCAAAAGTTAGAAAAAGAATTAAATCACATTACTATTTTTAAGGAAGTAAGAATATTAAACGGGTTAATGTATCGTTTAAAAGGAGAAAAATATATTGTCTATTCGATTAGAAATGGGAGAGTTTTTGTAGCCCCTTTAAAGAAAAAAAACAGTGATTATGATAAAAAATTAACGAAAACAGCTAGAGTCATTAAAGATCATCTAGTAAAGCGATTATATAAAAGGGTAAAAGGAAAAACGATTTATATTCCAGATTCCATAGTTTATGCCTTTCCTGTTAGTGAGAAAAAGTTTATGCAAGATATTACCATAGGTTCATATTTAGAATTGCCAAGAGAACATTCTTTAATTTATGGTGTCTACTGGAAAAATGTTATTAACGAAGGAAAAGAAGAGCGAGTAGATCTTGATTTAAAGCAAATGAATAGAAATCAAGTATTCGGATGGGATGGTCTATATCAAAGTAATGATTTAGATATTTTATTTAGTGGAGATATGACCTCAGCACCACTACCTCAAGGGGCATCTGAATTATTTTATGTAAACAAAAAATATACCAAAGGGGCTTTCTTAATTACTCTTAACATGTTTACTTATCATCAGATAAATATCCCTTATGAATTTGTCATTGCGAAAGCGAAAAATCAACTTAGTGAGAGAAAATATTATGTATTAGATCCTAATGACATTATCATCAAGTTAGATAAAACAATGAAATGTAGTGATCGACAAGAAGCTATTGGAACAATTGCCATTAGTGATAAAATAAGATTTTTCTTTAATCATTTTAGCTTTGGAAGAAGTAATGTTTTCTACAGTACATCTAGTAATGATGAAAAGACAATAGGAGCGTTAGCCTATTTACAAAATTTTAACAAATATCAATTAAAATTAAATAAGATTCTTATTGAAGCAGGGGCAAATATCGTCAACACACTAGATGAAAAAGTAGATATCGATTTATCCTTAAACAAAATTACTAAAGATAACATCATTGGATTACTAAAAGATTAGTAAAAGTCTTTTTTACTTGTCAGGGAAAACCTTGATTTCATTTGACAAAATAAGGTTTTTGTGATATAATTTAGCAGTTATTAAGGGGGAGTTTAGATGGATGAATTAAATCGATTAAATCTAATCATTGAGGAATTAAGAAAATCAATTTTAGAAGAAGTAGAGAACATAAAAAGATACCAAAGTGATCTAATGCAACTTCAAGATTGGTTTAATCACTTAGGTTTTGAATTAGCAAAAAAGGATAAAGAATTTCAAAAAAGGCAATTACTTCGTCAAAAATTTGAAAGTAAATATCAAGAAGAACATCCATGGTTAGCTGCATATCGTATTAAATTATCTAAACAATTAGGACTTGAACTTAGTCCAAAGCCTTTAGTAGTGATAGACGAATATCAAGTTGAAATGTTGAAAAATTTGCAAAGAGAATATTTGCGAATAACAAAAAAAGTGGAAAATAGCATGAGAAATGCCTTAAACCTTCTAACACAAGAGAAAAAAGTAAATCATCAAATCTTACAAGAAGAAAAAAGCCTTGTTATAGAAAAAATAGAAAATGAACTACACGCATTAAAGGTAAAAGAGCGAAGCATTCATCTAAAAGAACAAGTATTAGAAGGCATATTGCCAAATAAAATACTTCCTAGTTGTCCATTGAAAGTATTATTATTAAATGCTAGTACAATCCCAGAAAAAATAACTTTTGACTTTAACTCTTGCCAACAAAACTTAGAAAATTTGCCTTCCATTACCATAGCTATCACTAGTTTTTTAGCATCATATCAAAGTGCAGTAAAGAAAGCGAAAAATCAACAAAATAAAGTAGAGCAACAATTAAAATTACATCCAATTAAAAGGGAGTATGCTAAAGCATTATTTCAATATGAACAAGCTGTGCCAAAAGTTTCAAATGACATTTTTGAAGACTTATTTATAGCAGTTGAAGAATACACTACAAAGTTTTCGCTTATAACTAGTCAAATCATCCATTCTATTAATAAAGAACTTACTACAAATCAAATCCAGATAGATGAAGCAAAGAAAAGGCTATATCAAAGTGATGAGGCATTTTTAGCGCAAATTAAACAAAAACAAGAAGAACTAGCAACAAGACAACAAGTAGTAGATTACTACGGAAGAATGAATTTAAGTAGTGTGGTAGAAGCAAGTCGAAAGGTAAAAAAATAAAAGGCGATATGCCTTTTTTCTATAGATAAAATAAACTAGCCACAAACGATGCAATCATTACTAAGACTAAAACAATAGAAACGATTTTAATCACTTTTTTGTTCATTCATGCCACCTCGCTAGTTATCATTATAAAATAAATAGCAAAAAATGTAAAACAAAATTTTGTATCTTTTAAAAATCTGTTCATATATTTAACTGGGTGATATTTATGGAGAAAAAGAAAAAAGAATTACCGCATATTTTAAAGCAAAAGAAAATGTATATATTTTTAGCTATTTTTACCCTTGTTGGCATTATCTTCGGATGTGTTTTTATTACCATGTTAAACGATATTGATCATCAATTAGTTAGTAGGCAATTACAAGATTTTTTCTTCAAATTAAAGAAAATAATATTAATTATAAAGAAGGATTTATCAACAGTATTAGTACCAATTTATTATCGACGGTATTCATTTGGTTACTAGGTATTTCCATTGTGGGGATTCCCATTATCTTATTTTTACTCTTTTTAAAAGGATTTACCACTGGGTTTTCGATTGCTGTCATTGTAAAAACTTATCATGTAAAAGGAATACTTGGAGCCATTACCTATGTTTTTCCTCATCATATTTTATCCTTATTATTAAGTATTATTTTAACCTTTTACGCAGTAAACTTTTCAATTAAGCTCTTTTCTTATTTGTTTCTTAAAAAAAGTATTGACTTAAAACAAGCGATGCAAAAATATAGTAAAATACTAGGTTTTTGTTTAATTGGGTTTGTTCTTACTTCCTTAATTGAATCATTTTTATCACCAATCATCATGAAACTTTTTACAAATTTAATAAAATAGAGTATAATGTTAACGGGTGATGCACGTGGAAAAGGTAGTTGTTGGAATGAGTGGAGGAGTAGACTCATCTGTTGCCGCTCTTTTATTAAAAGAACAAGGTTATGAGGTTATTGGTTTATTTATGCGTAATTGGGATAGCGGACTAAATAATGATATTTTAGGTAACCCTAATAACATGAATGAGGTGTGTCCTCAAGAAGTTGATTATATGGATGCCTTAGCTGTATGTAAAAAAATAGGTATACCACTACATCGTATTGATTTTATTAAAGAATACTGGGATTATGTGTTTTCCTACTTTTTAGATGAATTAAAAAAAGGTAGGACACCAAACCCTGATATTATGTGTAATAAATATATAAAATTTGACTACTTTATCAAAGAAGCAAAACGCTTAGAGGCTAAATATGTTGCCACAGGACATTATGCAAAATTAGATAGTGATGGATTTCTTAGAAAAGCGAAAGATGAAAATAAAGACCAGACTTATTTTTTGTCACAGTTAAGCAAAGAACAACTTGAAAATATTTTGTTTCCTTTAGGCGATTTAGAAAAGAGTAAGGTAAGAGAAATTGCGCTAGAATATGATTTAATTACAGCAAAGAAAAAAGATTCTACAGGAATTTGTTTTATTGGAGAACGACGTTTTAAGGAATTTTTAGAAAATTATTTACCTAATCAAAATGGGGATGTTGTTGATATTGATACAGGTACAGTAATAGGAAGTCATCATGGTCTAATGTATTATACCATTGGACAAAGAAAAGGATTAGACCTCGGTGGTTTTAGTGATAGGCTTTTTGTGGTAGGTAAAAACTTAGAGAAAAATATTTTGTATGTATCTTTAGGGGAAAAGAGTGATTATTTGTATTCTAATAGTTGTATTGTGGAGGAGGTAAACTTTAATTGTTCTTTACGTCCAGAAAAATGTATGGCAAAATTTCGTTATCGTCAGGAAGATATTCCTGTTAAAATTACTTACTTAGAAAATAATGAATTATTTGTTGAATACGATAAAGTGAAAGCAGTTACTCCTGGACAAGCTTGTGTATTATATGATGGTGATATTTGTATAGGGGGAGGATTTGTTAAGACAGTATGTCGTGATAAAGAAAAGCTTTGGTATTTGTTATAGATAAAATAAACATTGATATTGCTAGATATTACCGATGTTTTTTTACTTTTTTCTAAAAAAATTGAATAAAATAATTAACAAAAATCATTATTTGTGATAGAATAGTAATGTTTCGTAGAAAAAAGGGAGTGTTAATCATGAAAAAAACAAAAATTATTACTAGTTTAGGACCATCTAGTTATATTCCAGATGTGTTTGAGCAAATGGTTTTAGCAGGAGCTAATGTTGCTCGTATTAATTTTTCTCATGCAACAGAAGAAGAAAAACAAATTGATGTTGCGTGTGTTAAGGAAGTATCTAAACGTACTGGACGTCACATTGGTATTTTATATGATACAAAAGGACCAGAGTTTCGTAATGGTATGATGGAAAATGATGAGATTGAACTAGTTGAAGGAAATAGAATTCGCGTAGTTAAAGAAAATGTGTTAGGAAATAATGAACGCTTTTCTGTTAATCATCCACAAGCTTTGGATAATCTTGAAAAAGGAAGTATCATTTTACTTGAAAATGGACTAATGAAACTTGAAGTGGTATCCGTTGAAGATGATGGGGTAACTTGTAAGATTGTTAACGGTGGAGTATTAGGAAATAAGAAAAGCTTAAATGTTCCCGGGGTAAAATTAGATATTCCATTTATTAGTGAGCAAGATAGGGAGGATATGATTTATGCTTGTGAACACGATGGAGATTTCCTTGCGTTATCGTTTGTCTCTTGCAAGGAAGATGTACTTGCCGTTCGTGAAATTTTAAAAGAGCATAATCGTGAAGATTTAAAGTTAATTGCTAAAATTGAAAGTGCTACAGGAGTAGAAAACTTAGATGATATTGTTGCAGTTAGTGATGGTATTATGGTGGCTCGTGGAGACTTAGGTGTAGAAGTACCACTACAACAATTGCCAATTTTACAAAAATTAATGATTCAAAAATGCCGTGAACATGGAAAATTTTGTATTGTGGCAACAGAAATGCTTGAGTCAATGAAGAAAAGTGCTAGACCTACACGTGCTGAAGTATCCGATGTAGCTAACGCGGTACTTGATGGAACGGATGCTGTGATGTTATCAGGAGAAACCACGATGGGAAAATTCCCTATTGAAACGGTTCGTTATATGGCTGATATTTGTGAGAATGCTGAAAATTATTATGACTATGATTATGCATTCCCATCAAATGATGTTATCGATATCACTGGAACGATTGCACAGTGTGTAGTTGATAGTGCAGAACTATTGGATGTTAAGGTCATTGTTGCAGCGACTATGAGTGGTTATAGTGCTAGAAAAATTAGTAACTTAAAACCAAATACCTTTATTTTAGCAGCATGTCCAACGGAAGCAGTAGCAAGAAGCTTATCACTAAATTGGGGTGTTTATCCTGTTTTAGTTCCAGTATACAACAGTACCGATGAAGTAGTAAGTGACGCTAAAGCAAAAGCCAAAGAATTTATGAAATTAGAAAAAGGCGATATCATCTTAGTTACGGGAGGATTCCCTAACAATACAAAGGTGAAGACAACAAACTTTATGAAATTTGAAGAAATTTAAAAAAAGTCTTGCTAAAGTATAGAAAGTTTTGCTAATATAAATATAGAATAAGGTAGGTGTTAACATATGAATATAATTAAAAATTCTTCTAACACCACCTTTGTTTACCCTAGATTAACTAGGGGGGGGGGTATACTTTAAAGTAAACCCTATAATCAATAAGGACTTTAAAAGGATAAGATGGGAAAATCTTATTCTTTTTTGTGTCTTAAAAAAGAAAGGAAAAGAAAAATGAAAAAAGGAAAAATAATTTTACCTATCGTGATGTTATTGTTGCTAATTGTTGTAACCATCGGGGTAACTTTTGCGGCATTTACCTTTAGCAGGGAAGGGCAAGTAGAAAATATCATAGAATCCTCAACGATCATGTTAACATATACCGAGGGAAAAACAGGAATTATTTTAAACGAAGCTTATCCGATGAGTGATGAAAGAGGAAAAATCTTAACAGGAGAAAACAACGTTTTTGACTTCACGGTAACAGCAACATTAGGAAAGAGTAATGTGATAGGGTATGAAGTAACAGCAATTAAAACACCCATAACAGATATGACGCCTTTAGAAGATAATGAAATAAAATTATATTTAGAACGTGCTATTGACCCAGATACCAGTTATCAAGAAATATTTGCACCGAGTAACTTTGTTCCTAGGGACAATCAAACGACAATAGGGTCGCCTGTTGGAAGTATGATAATCGATGCAGGGACGTTTACTACGGAAGGAACAACGATACATAATTATCGTTTACGTCTATGGGTAGATGAAAATGCACAAATACTAAATGGGGAGACTAGGAAATATGGAATAAAGGTAAATGTGTATGCGAAACAAGATGTGTATGCTGACTCAGTGGAACAACTATTACAAGGAACAAATAATGCAAGCATTAAGAAAATATTTACCTATAATCAAACAACGGGAGCAGATAATTTCTGTGTAACAGGAGAAGAAGAGACATGTACCAGTTTAAGAAGAGCACCAGCAACATACGAAGCGGGGACTATCATCAAGTATAAAGTAAATGAAACAGAGGAAAAATATTTCCATGTAGTAAGTGATAATGGGGATACATTGACATTACAACAACGAGAAAATCTAGTATATCAAACAGAATGGTATGCAGGAACTAATGATAATACCAACGGACCAACAACTATCTTGTCAGCTTTAGAAAGTGCCACAGCGAACTGGACAAACGTTTTAGACCAGACATATACGTTAGGTTCAACAACATTTAAAGATAATGCTTATACTGGATGTGCATACGAAGCAGCAACAGATAAATTTACCTGTGCAACCAATACATATATATTAGGCCAAAGAATAGCAAAAGCAAGAATGATTACTGTACAAGAGGCTCATGCCTTAGGATGTTTAGGATGGGAAATTGAAGGTTCTACAAACGGTTCTTGCCCTGTGTGGATATATAATTATTTAACAAATGCGACTAACTATGGTGGAATAGTAAGCGACGGAGCAAACAACTACGGCTACTGGACCATGAACGCTAATTCGTCTGGCTCGACTAACGCTTGGCGCGTGGACTGCAGCGGGAATGTGGGCAGCATCAACACTGCACTCTCTAACATCGGAGCTCGTCCTGTCGTCGTCGTGCAAAAGTAGTTGAAAATAGACTTAAAATTTGTTAAAATGAAATGCGATATTTTTACGTTTTTCATGATGATGGTGATACCTTAACTTTACAACAAAGGGAAAATACTTTAGATAATATTGCTTGGTATGGTGAAGCAAAGGATCCTAAAAAAGGACCATTAACTGTTCTAGCAGCACTAGAAGAGACAACAAAAGATTGGAGTAATGTATTAGACCAAACTTATAAAATGGGAAGCACTGTCTTTTTAACCAATTCATACACTGGGTGTAATAAAAATAATACGACTGACGAAATAAATTGTTTATCCAATGTATATACCTTACCAGAGCGAACAGGGAAAGCTAGAATGATTACTGTCCAAGAAGCTGTGAACTTAGGATGCAAATGGACAAAAAATAGTTGTCCTGTGTGGATGTATAACTATTTATATTCCTCCATTACTAACGGAGGAACAGTAAAAGGTAAAGTAACTTCTTATTGGACAATGAATGTTCCAACGAGTGATTCTAGTACATGGGTATGGGGAATTCACGATAATGGTAATCTATATTATGGTTCTTACAACCAAACAGATAGTACAAATTATGGAGTAAGAGCAGTAGTTCAAATCAAAAAGAATTATTTATAGTCGAATAGGGGAATTATCGTATTCCTCCTTTATTAACTTATTTTTTGTGTTCTCATCAAAAATAGAAGCATAAGTATAAGTTGCTTGTAATTCCATTTTTAACATAGGATCATTTGGTAGAGAGTAATGACTAATGATAGGAATCGTTACTCTTTTTTTTATTTCATTCAATAATCGTTGACCATTTTTAGAAAACCCTAAAATACGTAGATAATGGATACTTTGACACTCTTTTGCTATATCTATAGTGAACCCCGTTAAAATATGAACAAACATCCTTTGTAACTTAGCTATGGTATAATGTTTCGTCTTTAACAAATTAATTAACTCTTCAAAAGAAGTTGCTTCTTGAATACATTTTTTCAATCTATTTTCAATTCCTTCATCCACCGTTTGATACTTAGATAACTCTTTATCCATTAAAACCCGATATTTAAAAAAAGGAAAATAATCATCAAGATGTGCCAACTTTTCTTTTGAAGATAACACTTCTAAAGTAGATTTTGGAACTTGATGAGTAATATCCAAGTGATTCTTTAACGCTTTTCGAATACTAGTAGCACTACTAATACTTTGTTCTAACTCTTCATTATGATAAGAAGTTGTTCTTTTGATACTAACAGGAACAATCTTACTGTTCTTTTGTAGAATTGCCTTAATATAACTAATTCCTAAAATATCATTCGGTAAGTTAACCTTTTTACCAGTACAATCTTCTAAACTAGAAGCTAAAGCTGATGGATAATTAAGCCCTTCCTTCAAATAAACCTTAACTAGCGAGTCAAATAAAGGGTTCTCTAGTTGTGTTTTTGCTAATAACATAAGATCATCCACTTGATTCGATTCACTACCAAAAACTAAAACATCAACCTTTAACTCATCTAAAATATCAATAGCACCCTTAGCAAAAATATCTGCTGATTGACTAGCAAAAACAAAAGGTAATTCTATTACTAAATCAATACCTTCTTCTAAGGCAATTTTTGTCTTATCCCACTTAGAAATAAGAGAAGGTTCTCCTCTTTGGGTAAAATTTCCACTCATGACTAACACCAATTCACTATCAGGATACATTCGTTTAATCTCATCTAAATGATACCTATGTCCATGATGAAAAGGGTTATACTCAGCAATGATTCCTACACGCATTTTAATCACCTGTTGCTATTATAACGAAAAACACCATAAAAGTCTAATAAAAACCGTTAAAAATGGTTTACCAAATACATAATATTATAGTATAATAGCAATGAAAAGGAAAGGAAAGACGATTATGCTTGGAAGAAAACAAGAAAAATTAGATGTCAAACGACTAAACGAATTAATTCACTTAGGAAAAAATGTATTAAATATTATCTTCTTTTTAATTATTTTACTTTTAGTATTCCTTGGTTCATATTTATTTAAAGAGTGGAAAATTGGTGAATTTATTCTTACTTTATTAAAAGTATTATCTCCTTTTTTCATTGGATTAATTGTTGCTTGGTTATTTGATCCATTAGTTACCAAACTAAATAAAAAAGGAGTAAGTAGAGTCCTTGGTACTATTATTGTATATGTATTACTTATTGTAGGAATTGTATTATTGATTCATTTATTACTTCCTGCTTTATCTAGTCAGATTAATGATTTTGTTAGTAGTATTCCATCCATTATTACTAGTTGTAAAGAGATAATTGATAATTTCTTTACCAAGTTAAGTACTAATGTCAATTATGATTTAGATGCTACTAAAATGCAGTTATTTCAATCGATTGAACAAATAGGGCTAGACTTAGCAACCAATTTACCAGATATTGTCGTTAGATTAATTAAGTCTATTATCAACGGTGGTGTAAATATTTTATTGGGCTTTATGCTAGGGTTTTATATGTTATTTGACTTTCATAATGTGCAAAAGCATTTAATGGTATTATTACCTAAGAACTGGTATAAAGATGCAAAAGAATTGAGTAGAAGGATTAACGGGTCACTGAGAGATTTTGTACAAGGTACGTTCTTTATTATGTTTATCTTATTTGTTGTGCAGTCCATTGGACTAACTTTAGCAGGACTAAAAGCACCAATGTTATTTGGACTATTTTGTGCCATTACTAATGTAATACCGTATCTTGGACCATACCTTGGAGGAATACCTGCTGTTTTGGTTGGCTTTTCTCAAAGTCCAGTAACTGGAGTCTTTACTTTAATTGCTGTAGTTGCTGCTCAATTATTAGAAAGTTACTTCCTACAACCAATTGTCATGGGAAAAGCAATGAAACTTCATCCTGTAACAATTATGGTAAGTTTACTTATCTTTGGACACTTCTTTGGTATATTCGGAATGATTTTAGCAACACCAATTGTTGCTGTATTAAAGATTATTTTAGGATTTGTCAACAGTAAAATTGATTTACTATATTTATTACGTAAAGAACGTCAAGAAGAATTAGAAACAGGATAATTTCTATAATTTAATAGGAATCATGCTTCATTTGTGGTATAATGAAACAAAAGGAGAGAAGTTTTATGATGAAAAAAATGTTATGTGGCTTGATGATCGTTCTACTTGGTGTAGTATTCTTGCTTCATAATTTAGAAATATTACCTTATTCATTTGAAATATTTAAATATTGGCCAGTGTTTGTGATGTTAATTGGACTAGGAGATATTTTTGACCGCGGGAAGGTGCAGTTAGATAGTATTATCTTAATTGCCGTTGGTGGTGTGTTCTTATTATGCAATTTTGATTTATTTGATTTTGATTTGGTTTGGAAATTATTTTTCCCAGCGATGATCATTTTAATAGGATTAGCCATCATGTTTCCAAAATATAAAAGTAACAAAGAACTTGCTGAAGTTATTCATGATAAAAGTGATGTTACACACGTAAGTGGAATTTTTGCTAATACGAACAGCAAGAATACTTCCAAAGGATTTTCTAAGGGAAATGTGAATGCCGTCTTCGGTGGAGCAACACTAAATTTAACAGATGCTGAATTTGATGAAAAGGCAGTATGTCAGGTTACGGCTATCTTTGGAGGAGCTGATCTTATTTTACCAGAAGATGTTATCGTCAATACAGATGGACTAACTTGTATTTTCGGTGGATTTGATGATTACCGTAGTAAAACGAAAAGAAAAAAGAAAGATGATGATGAGGAAAGCGAATCAACAACAAAGAAGAAAAAAACAACAGATAAGAAAAAAGTTTTATATCTAGTAGGAACCGTCATCTTTGGAGGAGTCGATATTAAATAAGGAAGGGGAACCTTTCTTTTTTGGTATTTTGCTATTGAATTTATTATAGGAAATTGTTAAAATAAAGATGTAAGAATAAAGGTAGGTGTTAAGAATGAATTTATTAAAAAGAGTTTTTGTCGCGACCAAAGTTTACCCTAAATTAACTAGGGGGGGGGGTATATTTTAAAGTTAAATCCCTTATATTTCAAGGACGAGAAGATGTTACTTCGTTCTTTTTGTTGTGTTAATTAAATATTAGTTAACTTTTTTCGACAATTTTAGGATAAACTAATAGGAGATAATAGATAAGAAGGATGAGTAAATATGAAAAAGAATAA